>NZ_JABVXE010000020.1:0-53027 GCF_013350085.1 Pseudoalteromonas sp. 0802
GATAGCTGATAGCTGATAGCTGATAGCTGATAGCTGATAGCTGATAGCTGATAGCTGATAGCTGATAGCTGATAGCTAATTTATAGTCTATTATTTCATTTTACTGAGTAGTGATAATGTATTGAACTCGAGTTGCCCATGAAACTTAATGACGTACAGATGTTTGTTAATCCGGTTTATCGGCTAATTGAAATTACACCTATTCCTGTCATTCTTTCCTCGCCTAGCGGCAAACTCGAATATGCAAACCCGGCACTAAAACAACTATTAGGTTACGAAGGCGATGAGGTGTACGCCGATGATGTTGTTATAACTCATGCTGATGACAGAGAGTTAAATAAAGCTATTCGTACCAAGCTTAATCAGTTTCCTGAGCAGCCCTTACAAATCGAAAAGCGTTACATGCATAAGTTGGGTCATGCTATTTATTGTCAGCTGAATATTGTTGCCGAGATGGATCATGACGGTAATGTTGTGCGTTATATTTCGCAAATTATTGACTTAACAACAGTCAATAAAGAGGCGGCCGCGGATATTTTGCTGACTCATTTGGTTGATAAATCGAATGATGCCATCTTTGTTGCAAACCCTCAGTTTGGTCAAATCCTTAATTGTAATCAATTTGCTTATAGGTGCTTAGGTTATGAAAAGGAGGAGCTTTTAAAACTAACCATTCCAGACATTAACCCTGACTACGATACCAAGGCTAAATGGCAAGAAAGGGTGGCGCGTATAAAAGCTCAAGAAACCACTATTTTTGAGTCGTGCTTAAAACAAAAAGATGGTCAGGTTTTTCCTACAGAAGTGAGTGTGTGTCATATCGACCATCAAGGGAAAAGCTATCTTCTTGCGATTGTGCGTGACATTTCAGCTCGAAAAAATAAAGAACAGGCTTTGATTGAGCTTGCGAATCTTGACCCGCTTACTCAATTACCGAACCGTCGTTATCTAGAGCAACTATTAAATGATGTATTTAGTGAAAATGGTGATGTGGCTGAGGGAATGGGCTTTATTTATATCGACTTAGATGATTTTAAACAAATCAACGATCAGCATGGTCATGCACTAGGCGATGAAGTTTTGGTATGGGTTGCAAAGCAACTTAAAGCTGCCGTCAGAAGTACCGATTATGTGATAAGAATGGGGGGAGATGAGTTTTTAGTGACTATTTCAGGCGTGACTAATACGACGATTCTGAATCGCTTGGCACATAAAATTGCGGATCAATTTTCAGCCCCTTTTAGTTGCAAAGGTAAGTCAATTGAAGTCACAGCAAGTATCGGTGTGACAGCCCATTTTCTCGGCGATGGTGTGTATGCAGCAAACCAGCTAATTGAAGAAGCAGATGCGGCTATGTACCAAGCTAAAAAGCAACCCGGAACAACCATCATTCATTTCAGCTAATGGTTTTAAAGGCTTAAGTTACTCTGAAACTTGAAACTTGAAACTTGAAACTTGAAACTTGAAACTTTCCCCTCAAGCAGCCACTTCAACACAATTACGGCCGTTACTTTTTGCTTTATACAATGCTTTGTCGGCAATGGTGAGGGTTTCTTTCACAGTTGTTGAAGCATGGCCAACGCTATGTACACCAATACTCACGGTAAATTGCACGGTTTGTACTTCATCAATGGTGATGTAGGTTTCTTGGGCTTTTTGGCGAATTCGCTCGGCAACTTGCTTGGCATCAAGTAGGTTACAATTGAGTAATAACACAAACTCTTCGCCGCCGTAACGGCAGGCTATATCAGCAAGGCCTTGCTCTGAGGTGAGTATGTTGGCAAATGCGACAATGACTTTATCGCCAATATCGTGACCATATGTGTCGTTGATGTTTTTGAAGTGGTCGAGATCAGCAATTAGGAGGTTCAACTCTTGCTGATTACTTGCCATAGCGGCAATGAGTTCTTCACTTTTTCTGTCAAAGTAACGGCGGTTATACAGGCCTGTCATAGGGTCTGTATCGACCAAGCGATTGAGCTCAGTTTGCTGTGCTTTAATTTTTTCGAGGCTCTTAATTCGATAAGAAAGAATAAACGCCATCATTAATGCTTCGAGCAAAATACCTATGCCTACACCGTGGCTATTTATCACGTTTGCGTCGCTGATCCCCTTGTAATAAAGCACCGCCAGCATATTAAAAATAACGAACATAGAGTGGCCGAGCAAAAAGTATTTTGCCAGTGTGTTACCTTTGCGCCACAGAGAAATAGATACTCCAAATGTCACCGTCATCATTAAAGCTGCCAAGCTACTGGCAGGTTTTAATGCCCCCACAATATCGAACAAGCTATAGATAAAGTCAGCAACCAGTAAGAACAAAATAATCGACAGCGCGATATGCTCTTTAGGGTAATGCTTTTTGGTTTCGAAAATGAGCATTACAAAAATTACTAAAAAGCTTGGCATGCTCAGTAAGTTAGAATTGAGCTGTAATAGCTCAGCACTAAAAATACCAAAGAAGTTAGCTGCAACACCATAAGATAGCGCCACCCACACCGTGCCAGAGATAAGATACAGGGCGTAAACAATGTTCTCGATTTTACGGGCCGATAAATACAAGAAGAAGTTATAAATCATCAGCGCTAACATCATCCCGACAAGTAGCGCAATGTAATTACCATTCCCGACAAGAGCCCGCTTTGAATGCTCTTCATCATATATCGTTAGTGCAAACCACTGATGAGAAAAGGTGACGCTTTTTACGTAAATTGTTTTTTGCTGGTTGGGGGCAATATAAAACGAAAACACGGCACTGCCACCAAACATATTGGCTTTAGGGCCTGTTTTATCAAGTTGGATAACCGATTGGTTTATCAGTTGAGCTGATTGTGTTTCGTAAAAGCTGACTTCTTCTAAATGATAGGCATCTGGGTTATGCACAAATAAGCGTAGAGTATCGCTGTAGCTATTTTTTATAACTATTTTTGACCACGTTGTTTTAGCGTTAGTGCCCAAAGTAAGCTCGTTTTGACTGTTGATAAAATTTTGCTGCTGAACTTGTGAAAGAGACATGGCGCCTGTGCTATCAATAAAATAGCTCATAGCAAATTGAGTGAGGTCAACGCTACGTTGATCGATATTAACAATAGGGGAGTTATCTGCACGGCTTTGGCTAGTCATGCTTAGGCATAATGAGTAGATAACAAAAAGCAGTAAAAAACGCGCAATCATCCCTAATGTCTGTGTCCAAATAAATGTAATAGTAAAGTTTTATTTTTAACGTAAACCGCTGCCTTGTCGAGTAAATTATCAACGAAAATAAAAAAAGCCGCTAACTTAGCGGCTTTGTTGGTTGCGAAAATATGGGTTAACGTAGGTCGAAACGATCTAGCGTCATTACTTTAGTCCATGCTGCTACGAAGTCATCAACGAACTTCTGTTTAGCATCGTCAGAGGCATACACTTCAGCAATTGAACGTAGCTCTGAGTTTGAACCGAAGATTAAATCTACTGGTGTTGCTGTCCACTTAAGTTTGCCTGACTTACGGTCACGGCCTTCGTAAACACCTTCCTCAGAAGACTTAGACCACTTCGTTGACATATCTAATAGGTTAACGAAGAAATCGTTGCTTAATGTGCCAGGTTTTTTCGTGAATACACCGTGTTTAGTTTGGTCAGTATTTGCGTTAAGGGCACGCATACCACCCAGTAATGCAGTCATTTCTGGTACTGATAAGCTTAGTAAATCAGCACGTTCAACTAACATTTCAGCCGGTGATTTCCATGCTGAGCTGTAGTAGTTACGGAACGCATCTGCTGTTGGCTCAAGTACTTCGAATGATTCAACGTCAGTCATTTCTAATGACGCGTCCATACGACCTGGCTTGAACGGTACTGCGATAGAGAAACCTGCGTCGCTTGCTGCTTTTTCGATTGCAGCCGCACCACCAAGAACAATCATATCTGCTAGTGAAATTTCTTTACCGCCAGATGCTTTTTTGTTGAACTTAGTTTGGATTTTCTCAAGTTTGCTAAGTACTTTAGCTACTTCTTTCGGGTTGTTTACCGGCCAATCTTTTTGCGGAGCAAAGCGAATACGTGCACCGTTTGCACCACCACGCATATCTGTGTCGCGGTAGCTTGCTGCTGATGCCCAAGCAACACGCACTAGTTCAGATACAGATAAACCTGAATCTAAGATGCTAGCTTTAAGTGACGCGATATCTTTGCTGTCTACTAGTTTGTGGTCAACCGCAGGGATATAGTCTTGCCAAATTAATACTTCTTCTGGCACTAAGTCACCTAGGTAACGAGCACGTGGACCCATATCGCGGTGGTTTAGTTTGAACCATGCTTTAGCAAATGCCAGTTCGAACTCTTTCGGGTCGTTTAAGAAACGCTCTGAAATCTTACGGAACTCAGGATCTGCTTTTAACGCGATATCAGTTGTGAACATGATAGGCGCATGACGCTTACCTTTAATGTGCGCATCTGGCACTAGGTTAGATGCTTGACCATTTTCAGGGATCCACTGAGTCGCACCTGCAGGGCTCTTAGTTTTAACCCACTCAAAGCTGAATAAGTTTTGTAGGTAGTTGATTGACCAACGTGTTGGTGTCACTGTCCATGCACCTTCAAGGCCTGAAGTGATGGTATCTTCTGAGTGACCTTTACCACATTTGTTTTTCCAACCTAAACCTTGCTCTTCGATACCTGCTGCTGCTGGCTCTTTGTCTAAACACGTCGCTTTTTTCGCACCGTGTGCTTTACCAAAGCTGTGACCACCGGCGATTAGCGCAACGATTTCTTCATCGTTCATTGCCATGCGGCCGAATGATAAACGAATGTCTTCTGCTGCTAGAAGTGGATCAGGGTTACCGTGAGGGCCTTCTGGGTTTACATAGATTAAGCCCATCTCAACTGCCGCTAATGGGCCTTTAAGTTTGCCTTTTTTGTCACGACGTTCGTCAGTTAACATTTTGCCTTCAGGGCCCCAGTATACGTAATCTGGTTCCCAATCGTCTTCACGACCACCTGCATAACCGAAGGTTTTGAAGCCCATTGATTCAAGCGCAACGTTGCCTGTTAACGCCATTAAGTCAGCCCAAGAAATGCTGCGACCGTATTTTTGTTTTATAGGCCAAAGTAAACGACGCGCTTTATCAAGGTTCGCGTTATCAGGCCAGCTGTTTAATGGGTCGAAACGTTGTTGACCACCGCCTGCGCCACCACGACCATCAAAAGTACGGTAAGTACCTGATGCGTGCCACGCCATACGGATGAAGAACGGACCATAGTGACCGTAGTCAGCAGGCCACCAATCTTGAGAATCAGTCAATACTTTCTCAATATCAGCTTTCACTGCGTTTAGGTCTAACTTTAAGAATTCTTTTTTGTAATCAAAGTAAGGACCCATAGGATCAGACTCTGCGCCATGGGCACGAAGTTGGCTAAGATCTAATTGCTCTGGCCACCAGAATTGGTTTGATTTGATGTCGTTTGTAGCTTGTACGCCTGTTGCCACCAACAGTGATACCGCAACAGCTACTTTAGACAAAGCTGACGTTGATTTCTTAAACATTGTGTTGTCTCCAGTTAGAAGTTGGGTGAAATATAGAGTTGTTCTGATTAACTTTCCACTTACAAACTGGGGTTTAAATCGATTGATAAAATCGAAAAAATAGATGGTGTGATTGATTTTATAGAACAAAGCCAGCAAAAATGCTGGCTCTGGGGAGGTGTGCAGTAAGCTTAAATTCAGCTTATTGCTTATTCTTCAATAAAGGGTACGCCGTTTTTGATCCACTCAGCGGCTGGTTTGCCTTTTAAGTAGTGATCAAAATATTCCATCATGCGTACTGAGAAATCCACTTGGTTAGGGAATTTCTTCAGGTGATGTGGTTCACCCTCGTATTGTAAGAAGGTGGCATCTTTACCTGCACGACGAAGCGCGAGGTAATATTGAACCCCTTCGTGCCATGGCACAGCGTCATCTTTGTCGCCAAACATAATCAGAATTGGGGTATTTACTTTATCGGCAAAGAATACCGGTGAGTTTTCGATGTATAGCTCTGGCGCTTCGAATAACGTTTTACCAATGCGGCTTTGCCCTGTTTCGTATTGGAACTGACGCGCAAGACCTGATTTTAAGCGAATACCGCTATATGCACTGGTCATGTTAGATACTGGCGCACCCGATACAACAGCCTTAAACATATCTGTTTGCGTGATCATAAAGGCACTTTGGTAGCCTGCCCATGAGTGACCTTGTAAACCAATTTTATCTGGATCAGCAATGCCTAAATCAATCAACTTTTGAGTGGCGTTGATCATCGTTTGAGTTGACGATTTACCTGGGTGACCAATTTCAAAACGGATATCAGGTAAGAAAATCGCATAACCATTTGAGGTAAACATCGGGAAGTTAGGACGATGATTTAATTCCATTTTCGGGAAGTCATACATGCGTTGGCTCATGTAGCGGTAGAAGTACACAACCACCGGAACCTTATCGCCTTTTTTGTAGCCCGCAGGCTTAATTAATACGCCTTGTAAGTCTTCACCATCAAAGCCTTTGTAGCTAATAAGCTCAGGCTTTTGGCCCCATGCAAAGTTGCTAATTTGTGGGTTTAGGTTGGTAACACGTTGTGGCTTTTTAAAGCTAAAGTCAGTTTGGTAGTAATCAGGGAATTGCTGATATGTTTGCGCAGTAAATAGGTATTTGTCGGCATTTTTCGCCTTTTTAACTACATCATAGCGCTTTTTACCTGAAAGTACTTTGCTTACTTTATTGCTTGCTAAGTCAAGTTTGGCAATTTCAGTTTGCTTATCTTGCAGGTTCTTTGCACTTAGCAATAATGTTTCGTCTTTAGCAAAGCCCACTTGGTCTTTATCAAGTTTAATAACACGATATTGGGTATTGGTTTCTTTACCTTGAGTTAAACGGGTTGCTTTTTGTGTTGCGACATCAAAAGCCCAAATATCAAATTTGCTGTAAACCAGTACTTGGCTGCTGTCGTTTAACCAGCCTGCAAAACCATAACCCGGTTGAGGCGAAGGGTAGTCATGTTTATCATCAGCAAAAATAGCGTTAATTGCTTTAGATAAGGTTGAAACCTTGTTGTTACCTAAATCTTTAAGCTGCACTTGGCTGTCTTGGAAAAATGCCGCAAATTGACCATTAGGCGCAAGGCTTGGTCTAAACGGATAGTCGCTGACAATAGCGGTTTGTTTACCGGTTTTAACATCAACGCTGAAGTAATCTGCGTAAAAACCGCCATACATAACACGTTCTAGGTAAGGTCGGTCTGAATAGCCTAATAGCGCTTCGCGATGAGTATTTAGCGAAACCTCAGGCATGTTCGGCGTGCTTAACTGCAAAACGTGTTGACCATTTACATGATATACCGCTTGGTAATGACGAAGCTTATTCGCTTTGTTCCATTGCTGCTCTTCGCGTGGCTTAATTTCAGCGTCTTTATTGTGCCAAACGTTGAGGCCCTTTTGGTCGCGAATGGTATCGAAATCATATAAAGAGGCTTCATCTTTGTATTCTTTTAGGGCAACTTTTGCAGCGAGTTTAGGGTGATTTTCAAAGTATAAACGAGCACCATCTTCAGACCATTTTAGCGATGCTGTTTTGCCAATAGTCCAGCTGCTATCTGCAGAGTGAATGGTTGAAAGTGCCCCATTTTGTAAAAGCTGTAAGCTGTGGTCACGGCGGCGTGTATCATCATTCACGTAATTACCAATTAACAGCGCTGCGGTATTGCTGTTTGGCTGCCAAGCTATTTTGTTTGCCACAACGCCCGGCTCATCAATCAGTACACTCGTTGCAAAGTCATTATTAAGATCAACTAATACAACTTGGTTGTCGGCACCATTACTGTAGCTTTGGCTTGCTAATAACTGCTCACCGGTGCTGCTAATCGCATAGCTGAATACATTGTTTAGGGTGTGAGTGGTTTTGTCTTGAAGGTTAACAAGCACTAAATCAAAGCTTTTATCTTTTTTGTCTGGTTTGATTTCGCTGCTGTTTTCGTCTTTTTCTTCGCTGTCTTTTTTATCTGCTTTTTCTGCTTTCTTATCGAGTCTGTAAGCAAGCCATACACCATCATCCGATAACGCATAGTCTTTTACATCGTTAAAGGTTTGTTGCTCACCATTTTTAGTATTCACTAAAACAAGGTTGTTTTTTAGCTGGTCTTTTTTCTTGGTGGTTTCTTTTTCAAGTAGGGTTGGTACCTGAGTAAAAGCCACCCAGTTTGCTGCTTTATTAATAGTTGGGCGAGTACCGCGCTCAACGCTAGTTAGCAGGGTGTTGTTGTTTAATGTATAAACCTGACCTTGTGCATTACCGCGATACGGGTCGGCACTAAAGCTAAGAATTTGGCCATCTTCAGAAAGTTGGGTGCCTTTTGCGTATTTAAAATCAAACACGTCTTTAAATTGCAGAGCTTCTTTCGCACCAACCTGTGCACTACCAAGGCTTGTCACCAAGGCTAAGCTCAAAAGTGATAATTGCGCTTTCATTCATCTTTCTCGTTGTTTTTAAATTGATGCACCCAGTGTAGCGTTTTTAATAAACAATTCGAGTAGATACGATAAGTGGCGTGTTTGGGGAGGTGGAAGGGGAAAGTTGCTAGGGGAAAGTTGCTAGGGGAAAGTTGCAAGGGGAAAGGGGAAAGGGGAAAGGGGAAAGGGGAAAGTTTCGAGAGGGAAATTGGAATATGGGAGTTGCTAGGCTATAAGTAGAGATATGTTTTAAATAAGGATATTTAAAATGAAATTTGAAAACCTAGATGTTTGGAAGCGCTCTGCTACGTTAGCAATTGCAATTTTTCAACACTTTAAATCGAGTCGTGAGTATTGCTTGAAAGACCAAATTAAGCGCTCTAGCTTGTCTATTTCATCGAATATAGCAGAAGGCTATGAGCGGATGTCTTCAAAAGATTGTGTGCGTTTTCTTTACTATGCAAAAGGAAGTTGTGGTGAGCTAAGATCACAGCTCTATATATCGCTTCAGGTCGGTGAAGTTAGCACAGAGCTGGCAAATAAATGGATAATGGAAACGCAAGAATTATCAATGATGTTAGCGGGCTTAATCAGAGCAATTAATAATGCGAATCAAAGGTAGTAGTTAGAAAAGGGAAAGTTAGAAAGCAGCTTGCTAACTTTACTCTTTCCTCTAGAAGCTTGCTAACTGTTTGGAATTCAATCTGATAGCTGACGGCTGAAGGCTGACAGCTCAAACTTTCCCCTAGCAACTCACTACAACCAAATCTTCTGTAGTTCTGGCCATTGTTTTTCAAATTGAGCACTTGGTTTTGCTTTAAAGTCGCTGCGCACGAATTGGTTCATCTTACCTTCTACATAGGCGAGTAAGAAGTTGGCTAGGGTGCTTTCGTCTGACTGGAATGCTTTGCCTTCGCGCAGTTTGCGTTCGCGTAGCACTTGCTTGAACTGAGTTTCTAGCTTTTCAAATAAGCCTTGTACACGCTCACGTAAACGCTCTTGCTCACCTTGTAAGGCATCACCGGTCAAAATGCGGGTAATGCCCGGGTTTTTCTCGGCGAAGGCTAACAATAACAGCAAAATATTGTATACACGTGTTTGGCTTTCTTTCTCATTTTCTAAAATGAGGTTAATGCGTGATAACAGGGTATCTTCAATAAACTCGATTAGGCCCTCAAACATCCGTGCTTTACTCGGAAAATGACGATATAACGCAGCTTCAGACACACCTACCTCAGCCGCGAGTTTTGCGGTTGTGATACGTTGACCTGGGCTGGTTTCTAACATTTGTGCGAGTGCTTGCAGAATCTGCTCTTTGCGATTACTTCTTTTTGTCGCAGGCATGACCATTCCTTTCTTATAATTTATTACTTGCGCTGTTGGGAGTCAGACAAGCCATTTTTTGTGCAAATGAGTGGCTTATGTTAATGTTTTATTCAGTTTCTTTCCAGCATTTTTACAAACGCTTGGCAAGCTCAGTCATCACGCTCATGGCTAAATCTTTTTTACTTCCCATTGCTAAATCTAGCTGCTCATTGTGCCAGAAGAGTGTTAAAGCATTATGATCAGAATTAAAGCCAAGGCCTTCTTTTGATACGTCATTTGCGCAGATCATATCGAGGTTTTTATTCTTTAATTTACCTTGTGCATAGCTTGCAACATCTTGAGTTTCTGCCGCAAAGCCAACGGTATAAGGGCGGTTTTCGCTAAGCGCAGCGACGTTAGCGATAACATCTGGGTTTTTAACTAAGGTAAGGGTCAGTTCATCACCTTGCTTTTTCATCTTTTGCTCATGAATTGCAGCTGCACGGTAATCAGCCACTGCTGCACAGCCGATAAAAGCATCCGATTGCGCGGCAAGCTTCATTGAGGCGGTAAGTAATTGCTCAGCACTTTCTATATTAGTAAGCAGGGCATTAGCAGGTGCTTTAATTGTTACGGGGCCTGAAATCAGATTTACCTTTGCACCTAGCGCAAGTGCAGCTTCTGCAAGGGCATAACCCATTTTGCCTGAGCTGTGATTAGAGATATAACGAACAGGGTCGAGGGCTTCTCGGGTTGGTCCTGCTGTAATCGTGACGGTTTTGCCTGCAAGTAATGGCTCTACTTCAGGTTGTGTACAAAGTGCGACTAACTCATGAGGCTCTAACATGCGTCCTGCGCCAACATCACCACAGGCTTGCTCGCCTTTACCTGGGCCCCAAATAGCCACGCCGCGCTCACTTAGTGTGGCAATATTTGCTTGTGTAGCAGGGTGGGCATACATTTGTTGGTTCATTGCAGGCGCAACCGCTACTTTTGCAGGGGTAGCCAGTAGTAGGGTTGTTAGTAAGTCATCTGCAATACCCATGGCCATTTTCGCTAAAATATTGCTGGTTGCAGGGGCGACTAAAATAAGGTCTGCCCATTTGGCAAATTCGATATGACCCATTGCGGCTTCTGCTGCGGGGTCGAGTAATGAATCAGAAACAATCTCACCGCTTACCGCTTGCATAGTTAAAGGAGTAATAAAGTGTTTTGCTGAGTCGGTCATGACGACTTTTACTTCACAGCCTTGATCTTTTAAACGGCGAACAAGTTCTGCACATTTATAGGCTGCAATACCACCACTCATACCTAGCAGGATTTTTTTATTTACTGATTTTGTCATTACGTGAAATTTAACCTTTGTCGATATGGGCTAACGATAGCAAATCTTTACCGATAGCATGAAGTTTTCTTTTATACAGACAGGAAAAAATTGGATTTTATAGTACAGTTTAATAAGTGGAATAGTTGTTTTAAGGATGAAGCAATGCCATTAACCGATTTACCTTTATCAGCAAGGCCGCGGGAGAAGTTACTTGCCCAAGGAGCCAAAGCACTCTCAGATGCAGAGTTATTAGCAATATTCTTACGTACCGGTGTGCCGGGTATGAATGCCATTGAGCTGGCGGAGCACCTGCTCGATATAAACAGCACTTTGCACGACTTATTTAATGCATCTGAACAAGAGTTCTGTGCCCAAAAGGGTTTAGGAGCCGCTAAGTATGTGCAGCTTCAAGCGGTACTTGAGCTAAGCCGGCGCTATATGCTTGAGCAATGTAAGCGCGAGGCACTATTTACTTCGCCGCAAGCCGTGTATGACTATTTAACTATTCAGCTGCGAGGCTTACAGCAAGAAGTATTTATGGTGCTGTACTTAGATAGTCAAAACCAGCTAATTAAAGACGAAGTACTTTTTTACGGCACTATTAATGCCGCTTCTGTGTACCCACGCGAAGTTGTTAAAGCTGCGCTGCGTAATAATGCGGCGGCACTAATACTTGCTCATAACCACCCAAGCGGGGTTGCTGAACCTAGTCAGGCCGATAAATTAATCACTACAAAATTACAGCAAGCCTTAGCCTTAATTGACATAAATGTGCTGGATCACATCATAGTGGGTGGTGAAAATTGTGTTTCGTTTGCTGAAAGAGGGCTTATATAGAGCCAACTGTATTAGAGAGTGTGTTAAAAATGAGCAGTTTAGGGCGATTTTAGAAATTAGTTTAATTTAAATGCAGTTTTTACTTTCCCTAAGGGCATTCGATCTTTATAATTAGCCGCTATCAAATTTACACATGAGCTGATTGGATAAGATCTGTTACTTGATCTTTGCCTGTATAAGCTGTATAAAGAGCGCCCTTCGATTTATCCCGGGGCACAAATACTGGCCTAAGGGAAAATTAAGCTCGAGCGAAGTTATTGGAGATATATAGACATGTCTAAAGTATGTCAAGTTACAGGTAAGCGTCCAGCGGTTGGTAACCACCGTTCACACGCGAGAAACGCGACTAAACGTCGTTTCCTACCTAACCTACAAACTCACCGTTTTTGGGTTGAAAGTGAAAAACGTTTTGTAACACTACGCACTACTACTAAAGGTATGCGTATTATCGATAAAAAAGGCATCGACGCGGTTCTTACAGAAATCCGTGCTCGTGGCGAAAAAGTTTAAGGAACTGAATCATGCGCGATAAGATCCGTTTAGTTTCAACTGCTGGTACTGGTTTTTTCTACACTACCGACAAGAACAAGCGTAACATGCCTGAAAAAATGGAAATCAAAAAATACGATCCTAAAGCTCGTAAACACGTGATTTTCAAAGAAGCTAAAATCAAGTAATTTTAGTTTTCAGAATCTCAAAAACCCAGCCTCGGCTGGGTTTTTTGTTTTTAGCGTTTAGAAAATTTTAATAGAGCACAATAATCTAGCTTGGCTTGCTGTTTTATCTTGCTTAATTATCAATCTAAGCGTAAAATGCGCGCTCATTTCGGCTTATTAAATTTAATTCCTTGCCTTAAACCGACTGGCCGAAACGGTAGAAGGCTCTATTAACCGTAAGGAATATCCATGCGTCATTACGAAATCGTATTCATGGTTCACCCTGATCAGAGTGAGCAAGTACCTGGTATGATCGAACGTTATACTGGTTCTATCACTGAAGCTGGTGGTACTATCCACCGTCTTGAAGACTGGGGCCGTCGTCAATTGGCTTACCCAATCGACAAGCTTCACAAAGCTCATTATGTTCTTATGAACGTTGAAGCACCTACTGAAGTAATCAGCGAGCTAGAAACTACTTTCCGCTACAACGATGCAGTGCTTCGTAACTTAGTTATGCGTACTAAAGACGCTGTAACTGAAGCATCTCCTCTTGCGAAAGAAGAGAAGAAAGAAGCACCAGCTGCTTAATCGTTTTGAGTTCAAGCATGGCGCTTGCAGTTGAGACAAAAAGATGAGCCAACCGCTTAATCCTTATATGAATCAGCTGACACTATCTGGGGTTGTTTGTAAAACACCTAAATATAGTCAAAGCCCTGCTGGTATACCGCATTGTATTTTTGTTCTTGAACATAAATCGATGCAAGTTGAAGCAGACCTTAACCGTAATAGTTATGTCAGGCTTCAAGTTGTTGCCAGCGGCACGCCAATGCAACAACAAACTCAACAATTGCACGTTGGGCAACAAGTGCAAGTGACGGGGTTTTTAAACCGTCACGAAGGCCGAAACGGCTTAAGCCAATTGGTCTTGCATGCTCAACATATAGAAAGAATTTTTTGAGGAATTTTACTCATGGCACGTTATTTCAGACGTCGTAAGTTCTGCCGCTTCAAAGCGGAAGGCGTACAACAAATCGATTATAAAGATCTAGCTACTCTTAGAAACTATGTTACAGAAAGTGGCAAAATCGTACCTAGCCGTATCACAGGTACTAGCGCTAAATATCAGCGTCAGCTAGCAACTGCTATCAAGCGTGCTCGCTACTTAGCCCTTCTTCCATACACTGACTTACATAAGTAAGCAGCGGATTAACAGTTTTTAAAAGGTGTAGAGACATGCAAGTTATTCTACTAGACAAGATCGCAAACCTAGGTGGCCTAGGTGACCAGGTTGTAGTTAAATCTGGCTTCGCACGTAACTTCCTTTTCCCACAAGGTAAGGCAGTTCCTGCAACTAAAGCTAACATCGAAACTTTCGAAGCACGTCGTGCTGATTTAGAAGCTAAGATCGCTGAAGATCTAGCTGCTGCTCAAGCTCGCGCTGACAAGTTAGAAGCATTAGCTGAAGTTACACTAGTTTCTAAAGCTGGTGACGAAGGCAAGTTATTCGGTTCTATCGGTACTCGCGACATCGCTGAAGCTATTTCAGCTGTTGGCGTTGAAGTTGCTAAATCAGAAGTTCGTTTACCTCTAGGTACTATCCGTGAGACTGGCGAATTTGACGTAGCAATCGCAGTACACTCAGACGTATCGGCTACTATCAAAGTAATCGTTATCGCTGAAGCTTAATAGCAATATTAAGTAAAAAAAGCCGCACTTAGGTGCGGCTTTTTTGTGCCTGAAATTTATGAATTGTAGCATTTTGTACCGCTATTGCTTCCTCGGTTACCATCTAATAGTATTAGTTTCTATATTTTAAACAGACAAATACCAATCCTATAATCTTACCTATTTTACAAACATGCGTTCTTTTTTCTTAATTTTCTTATTCTTATTAGTATAATCGAATGAGTAAAAGTAAATTGGTTAAAATTGACACTGACAACGCTGTCATTTATATTGTGCTGGTTAAAAAGTATTAAGGGGTTGAGGTTGAAAAGTGCATTAGTACCACATGGAATGGGTAAACAAACAGGATTTACATTAGTAGAAATTCTTATCGTGATCGCTATTTTAGGGATTCTGTATAGCGTAGCACTGCCTGCTTACACTGAGCACATGCAACGTAGTCGCCGTGCTGATATTCAACAAGAGTTACTGCAATACAGCGCCAGTCTCGAACGTATTTATTCACGAAATGGCGGGTACCCTAACGCATTCGTAACCCAAAATACTGATTATTACACCTTTACCTACACAGCAACAGATAAAGTATCAGGTGCTGTAAGCGACTTTAAAAATCGTGGCTACAGTTTAAAAGCCGCTCCTAAATCGGGTTCGGCGCAAGCAAGTGATCGCTGTGGTGACTTAACCGTTAAACATGATGGTAGTTATAGCGCTTCATTTAGTGATTGCTGGGAGTAACACAATTGCGTCGAATTGCAGGGTTTACCTTAATTGAGTTAATGGTTGTGCTGAGTGTTATTGGCATTATGGCAGCCCTTGCTTTTCCGTCTTTTAGCCAACAAATTTTGCAAGATCGCGTGGTAACTACTGCAAATCAATTAAATAGTGCTTATAAATTTGCACGCAGTGAAGCGGTCAAACGCGACAAACCTATTAACCTAGTTGTCAGTAATAATAGCTGGCAAGTGACCCTCAACGAGGGCGGGGTAGACACGGTTTTAAAAGAATTTTCGGTCACAAAAAGCGGTGTTACCGTCAATTTAGTCGCATTGGCTATTAGTGCCAGTGGCGAAGTTGATAAACAAGCTGAAATTTTAGTAAAAGATGAGCACACAAATACCACAGATTACGTGATGTGTGTGCTTAAAAGTGGCCAAAACTGGTTAGTAGAAAATTCACAGCGAGGATGTGCATGAATAAGCAGGCAGGCTTTTCATTATTAGAAGTGATGATTTCAGTGGTGATCGCTGGCATCGCATTATTAGGCTTGGCGGCAGCGCAGCTAAAGTCGCTACAATATGCAACCAATAGCTTTAATTACACCGTGTCACTTATTCAAGGGCAAAACACCATAGAGCGTTTGTGGCCGCGTATTTGTGAAATTCAAAAAACCAATACCGCACTTTTTCAAGACGCGACATTTAGAGCTTCGCTCGCGCCACAAGTGAGTGATTATCAACTGACGATCCCAGCTACTTACAGTGATGATATGCAAGTTAATGTGGCTTGGGTCGATAAGCGCATGACAGACAATGCAGAAAATCAAATTAGTCTAAATGCCAGTTTCCCTGACTTAACGGCGGTATGCTCATGAATAAACACGTTCAGGGTTTTACCTTAGTTGAACTGATGGTGGCATTGGCAGCAGGCGCTTTTTTATTAGCTGGAGTGAGCTTGTCTTACTCGGCGATAAAAAGCACGATTGAAGTAAGTAAAGAGCTTGAAAACGCTCAAGAAGTGATTCGCTATACCAGTAAAGTATTCAACCGCAGCATAAAGCAAACACAACTAACACCCACCATCAGTGCAGATAAAAGCACGATTACTATTACTCAGCCAAGTGGTGTCATTGCTTGTGATGGCTCTGCGACAACTGCGCAGGTGGTTGAAGTATATAGCTTAAATGGTAGTAACTTAATGTGTTCACTCGATGGTGCTGCCTCAGAGCGATTACTGACAGGTATCGAAGCTTTGTCATTTGATATCGCCGGTGAGCTTGTTACCGTTACTGTAAAGCCAAATGATTTACCTGCTCAATTTGGCAATGGCATTAATATTGATATTGCCTTAACCAATGCAATATTAGTCAAAGCATACGGAGCTGGCAGTGTATAACAAGCAAAATGGTTTCACCCTAATTACAGTGTTGATCTTAACCAGTATGGCCAGCATCGTGGTGCTTAGTTCGCTGCGTGAAAACATTGTTCAAGAGCGCTTAAGTGGTAACTTTCAAAAGAAATTAAACAGTCGCTTATTGGCAGAAAAAGGTGTGTTTGAACAAGCTAAGTTATTGCAACAAACCTTGAATGACGAAGGTGTATTAGCGGTTGAAGATTTGATCAGTAAAACCAGTAATGCATCGGGCTCAGGTGTTATTGCTGATGATGCCATTTTTAATGCCAGTTTAAGTAAAAATGCTGCTGGTGAGCTTGAAATTGCAAGCTTAGGGCAACGATTTGATGGTGATGCACAAAGTAACTTAGTCGCCCGTTTTGCTGTACAAGGCGCGAAAGGCAGCTCGATTTTCACTAATGCGATGGTGGGCTGTAAAGGGGTTAATCTGTCGGGGAGTGGCAGTATCGATAGCTACGATTCTAGCAAAGGCACGTACGAAGAAACTAAGTCTAATGATGGTGATGTTTCAACGATTGCTGGCGACTCAGACGTGGTGCTATCGGGCCATTCACCGATAAAAGGCGATGTAAAAGCAACCGGGGTTATCTACTTAAATGGTTCATCACCAATTATTGGTAATATCCATTCAAATACCGGCGTTTATATCTCTCCTGGCAGTGGGTTACGTGTTGACGGTAATGTCTATACCCGAGGTTATTATACCCACCGTGGTGGGACTGTTTCGGGCGTTGTGCGAGCCAATGGTGATGCGAAAATGCAGTGGTCAACATTCATTACGAATAGCCAAAGCGAAGCGCTGGATATAATGTATGGTGGCTCTGGTGATTTTAAAGATACCTACAATAATCAACAAGATGGTGTGCACTACAGTGATAGTAAGTTTAATGTAAACCCGAATGTTGAACCGATTACCGTTGCTGACCCAACAGCCCCCGATTATGACCCAACAAATCCAGACACCAGCTGCGACCCGTTAATTTTGCCAGAGAAAATGACAGACATCACAGACCAAGTGAGCAGTTATAGTTCTGTTTCGATTGGTCCTACGCAACAATTTAAACTTAATACTGAAAAGGGCTTTTTTAGTAGCGGTGGTAGCCAAGTTATTTTGCCGAGCCTTGCCGATATTTTCTTGTTTAACTCTAAAGCGCAAAACCAAGCCAATGGCAGTAACAGCAAAGAGTATATTTTTGCACTTGATAGACTCAAGATGACCAGTGACGGCAAAATGGAAGTTTCTGGTGGTGATGTTATTTTACTGATTGATGGCGACTTTTCGATGGAAGGGGATACCAGCCTAACAATTAAAAAAGACAGTAGCTTAACAGTGTTATTAACCGGGAAAGTAAATATTGGTGCAGGCGCAAAAGTCATTACTGAGCAAGAAGGATTAACCACCAGTGGTCATCCGTCGTTATCATTCTACTCATCATTTAATGGTGTGAATGGGGTGCAGTTTAGTGGTGCTGCGAATTTATATGCAGCTATTTATGCCCCTTTGACAACGGTGAAGCTATCGGGCAGTGGTGAGCTGTTTGGTAGTGTGCGTGGCTCAACAATTACCGCAACAGGGGGCAGTGGTGCTCACTATGATGCGGGTTTATTACAAGTACAAAATGGCGGCACGCCTGCTTCTTCGGCACGCATCGTATTTTTAGGTTGGAGCTACAAAACCGCAGAAATAACTGAAGAAGAAAGCGAAGCATCCCCTGCAGAATAACGCTAATCCCCAAATAAAATTGTGTAAGCTCAATTATTTGTAGCTTACACAAAAAAAATTAATTTCATTTAAACCTTTTGAATCCCTCCTTACGTCTAATACACTAAATTCACAACAATAATCATAAAGGACAACATCCAGGATGTTGATAGATGCAGAACAAGCGTTCGCCCAGCAAAGTGAGCATGCCTTGATAGAGCGCGTAAAAAGCGGTGATCAAGCAGCCTATGCAACACTTTATGAGTTGCATGTGAAGCGGGTTTATAGCCTTTGTTTAAGATTGCTTGCAGACAAAGAGCACGCGGAAGATGCAACACAAGAAGTGTTTGTACAGTTGTGGCACAAAATCGCGAACTTTGATGGACGCTCACAATTTTCGACTTGGTTACACAGTGTTACAAGCAATATTGCGATTAGCTACATTCGCAAACATAAAAGCTGGTTTCAAAAAGTAGTGAGTTTTGAACAAAGCGGTATGGATGAGCAAAGCGCAGCAGATTGCGATGGTTTTAACGGCCTCGATAAATTAGTACTGAGACTACCTGAGCGAGCACGTATGGTGTTTGTACTCCATGCAATTGAAGGTTATCGCCATGAAGAGATAGCAAGCATGCTTGATATGGCAGTCGGTTCAAGTAAATCGCAATTTCACCGTGCAAGGCAGTTATTAAAAGAGTGGTATGAAAATGAGTAAGCCAGAATTTGAACAATTTTTAAATGACTCGCTTAACCATAAGCAAGATATTAGCCCAGACAAAGATCTCTGGCCCGGTGTTGAGCGAGCAATTGCAACAGGGCAACCAGAGCAAACTGATAAGCCAAACCATGGCTGGAATAAACTCGCTGCAGTTGCCGCTTGTTGTATAGCCGCACTATTGACCGTACAGCTTTTTGTTGGCCAAGGTGAGCCAAATAGCATGATGGCAATGAGCGATTATTTTACCAAGCAAAAGCAAGGTTTGTTGGTGCAGTATCAAAATCAACCAGCATTAACCGATAACTGGCAGCAACAATTAAAAGAGTTAGAAGAAGCCGAAAGTGCCATTAAGCAAGCACTTGAGAATGAACCTGAAAACCCAGCTTTATTACAAATGCTGTCGCAGGTTTATCAGCAACAACTGGACTTAATTAACAAGGTGCATGCACCGAAGTGGCAAACGATTTAGGAGTGACAATTATGAAATTACTAGCTTTAACTTTAGGATTATTGCCACTGATGGCAATGGCAGGACAAACCATTAATGAGCAAATTGATGTACCTGCCAATAAACGCATTTTTATTGAAAACCAACGTGGTGATGTACGCATTGAAGGGTGGGATAAACCACAACTTAAAATCGAAGGTGAGCTTGACGATAAGGCACAAGGCTATCGTTTAGAGGTTGAAGGCAGCCGTGTTGAATTTATCGTAAAAATGCCGCGTAATTTAGGTGGCTGGAATAGCGGTGACGGTTCTCGTTTAACCATTTACATGCCAAAAAGTAGTGAGCTTGAATTTGCCGGAGTGAATGTCACAGTTAGTGCTAAAGAGCTTGAAGCAGGCGCAGAGATTGATACCGTCAATGGTGATATCACAGTGCAAGATATTCGCGGCAACATGAGCTTTGAAACGGTTAATGGTGATGTGAATGCTCATGATTTAAACGGTGATATTCGCTTTGAAACAGTCAATGGTGAAATTAACGATAAAAATTCGCAAGGTGCTTTACGCTTTACCGCGGTGAATGGCGACATTAAGTCAAAAACCAAAGCACAAGATGTTCGCCTTGAAAATGTAAACGGTGATATCGACTTTGCTTTTGATGCAATTAAAAAGCTGCGCATCAATACCGTAAATGGTGAAGCTGAAGTTCACATCAATAAGCTGCTTGAAGATGCTAATATTCGTTTTGAATCAGTCAGTGGTGACGCCGAGTTTTACTTCCCAGCTGATGTATCGGCAAAGTTTGAAATTGAAGCTCATGCTAACGGTAAGATCGTTAATGAGCTCAGCGATGACAAAGCAACGAAGGCGAAATACGGCCCATCTAGCGACTTAGAATTTAGTATTAACGGTGGGGATGCTGATATCGAGATGGATACGATTAGCGGACGCATTGAACTTCGTAAACAGAAATAACGATTATAGGTATCCCCAATTACAATAAAGCGGGAGGACTTCCCGCTTATACCAATCGTGTTAAGTTGTTGGTCTTAAATAGCGACAGATAAATGAAGTGATAACAAGGCAGAAATTTTGACATGTAGTTACTCTACTTTAGACATTTCTAACGCAGTTAGCGCTTTATTTAGCACGCTAGAATGACCAAATATTTAAGTCGATTGGTATTAACTATTTGCACAGCCTTAGCAAGTAGATAGAATAGAGCCATTCAATTTTAGTTTTGTGATGTTATGGCCAAACCAGATAAGCAAGTCGATACGTTAAAAGTCCCTCCTCATTCAATAGAAGCTGAGCAATCTGTTTTAGGTGGTTTAATGCTTGATAATCAAGCGTTTGACCGTGTTGCTGAGTTAGTGGTTGCGCAGGATTTTTATACCCGAACCCATAAGCTGATTTTTGAGGCTATGGTGAATCTTGCTGAAGGTGGTGATCCAATCGATTTGATCACTATTTCTGAGAGCTTAGAGAAAAATAATCAGTTAAGTAGTGTTGGTGGCTTTGCTTACCTTGCTGAAATTGCCAAGAACACGCCAAGTGCGGCGAACATTGATGCTTACGCGAATATCGTGCGAGAGCGCGCTGTTATTCGTGAAATGATTGGTGTTGCGAACGAAATTGCAGAAGCTGGTTTTAGCCCAGAAGGGCGTACTAGTCATGACTTGCTTGATTTTGCTGAAAGTAAAGTATTCAAAATTGCTGAGCAGCGTAGTAAAAGCACCGAAGGCCCACAAAACTTACACAGTATCTTAGAAAAAACCGTTGATAAGATTGAAGAGCTTTATCAGTCGCCACAAGATGGTGTGACGGGTGTAAGTACCGGCTATGCTGACCTAGATAAAATGACGGCGGGTATGCAGCCTTCTGACCTTATCATTGTGGCGGCTCGTCCATCGATGGGTAAAACAACCTTTGCGATGAACTTAGCCGAGCACGCAGCCATGACGCAAGATAAGCCTGTACTTATTTACTCACTAGAGATGCCTTCAGAGCAAATCATGATGAGGATGCTGGCATCACTAGGTCGTATTAACCAAACTAAAGTTCGTACCGGTCAGCTAGATGATGACGATTGGGCGCGTCTGTCGTCAACCATGGGCTTGTTGATGGAAAAAGGTAAGATGTATGTTGATGATGCATCAGGCCTAACACCAACAGATGTGCGTTCGCGTGCACGCCGTATTGCCCGCGACCATGGCGGTATTAGTATGATCATGGTCGACTACTTGCAGTTAATGCGTGTGCCAAGCTTGTCGGATAACCGTACCTTAGAGATCGCTGAAATCTCTCGTTCATTAAAAGCACTGGCAAAAGAACTACAGTGTCCGGTTATTGCACTATCGCAGCTTAACCGTACCCTAGAGCAACGTGCCGATAAACGCCCAATCAACTCCGACTTACGTGAATCAGGCTCAATCGAGCAAGATGCCGACTTAATCATGTTTATTTACCGTGATGAAGTGTATAACGAAGACAGTACAGAAAAAGGCGTGGCCGAAATCATCATAGGTAAGCAACGTAACGGTCCAATCGGTAAAGTACGTTTAACCTTCCAAGGTCAATTCTCGCGTTTTGATAACTACGCGGGTCCAGCTATGGACGACGAATACTAATGCGCTTAGCCATTGCCGAAATCAACCTAAAAGCACTTGCTCATAATTTAGCACAAGTGAAGCGCTTTGCGCCTGGTTGCAAAGTAATGGCAGTGCTTAAAGCCAATGCCTATGGCCATGGCTTAGTTAAAATTGCTCAATATCTAAATGATGCCGATGCATTTGCGGTTGCTCGAATAGACGAAGCGTTAGCGCTACGTGCAGGTGGGCTGACAAAACCGATTGTATTGCTTGAAGGTTTTTTTCATAAAGATGATTTACCTATCTTGCTGGCCAATAACTTTCAAACCATTATTCACGATGAAAATCAGCTTGCAACGCTTGAAAATACAAGCCTTGATGCACCAATTGCGTGTTGGTTAAAGGTGAATACGGGTATGCATCGATTGGGTATTGCGCCATCGCAATTTGAGTCTTTCTACAGTCGCTTAAAAGCAAGCCCGAATGCCCGCGATGACATTAAGTTAATGACGCATTTCTCGTGTGCCGATGACATCAATGATGAAAAAACCGCTCAGCAAATTGCCTTATTTGATTCTTTGGCAGATGGCAAAAGTGAGCAGCATTGCCTTGCAAACTCTGCTGGCATTATTGCTTGGCCAAAAGGCCATGGTGAGTGGGTGCGCCCTGGCTTGATGCTTTATGGCGTATCGCCAATGCTTAATGGTGTAGGGCAGCAGCACGGACTAGAGCCTGTTATGCGTTTAACAACACGAGTTATCGCGATACGCGATGTCGATGCCAATCAATGTGTAGGTTATGGCGGGCGTTGGCACAGCGATAAACCGACTAAGCTTGCAGTGGTTGCGATGGGCTATGGGGATGGTTATCCACGCCATGCCGAGCAGGGCACACCTGTGGTTATCAAATCACAACGCTATGGTATTGTTGGCAGTGTAGCGATGGATATGATCACGGTGGATATTGGTGATAACCGCGACAACATCAAAGTGGGTGATGAGGTGATTATGTGGGGGCCAGAGCTTCCCGTTGAAGAGATTGCCCAGTGCGCAACAACCATACCTTACGAGTTACTGTGTAATATCACCCCACGTGTGAGCTACGAGTATCAAGAGTAACTTTGTTACTCTTTAATAAAATACACGTCACTGAAACCCATTCGTGCGAATTCTTGGTCACGAAAGTTACGTACTGCTGCAGAGCCTTTTGAAGTCATTTCGACTTGCTGTTCCATCTTTAAATAATTGGTTAAATCAATGCCTTCAGCCGCAGCAATGGCATGGTACATATCGCGGTATTTATCTTTTGCAAAATTGATTTCGCGAGGCTGGTTTTTAAATTTGTAAGTGATGCGGCGTGCCATAATGAATCCTCAATGTTTATCGGGGCTGATTTTACACTAAAAAATAACCATAGCCATGACTTGTTAGTATAAGCGGGTTACAATGCAATACTTTTCAAAGACTCGGTAAATCATAATGAAACTTTCAGTAGAGATCAGTAAGTACCCACTACATCAAGACTACATTCCGTTTATCAAAGGTTTTATTGACCGCGTAAACAGTTACGAAGGTCTTAAAGTGATCACCAACACCTTATCTACTCAGATTTTCGGTGACTATGATTTAGTGATGTCTGTACTTAATACTGAAATCAAACGTTCTTATGAAGAGTTTGGTAAAGCTATTTTTGTCTGTAAATTCTTACATGGTGACTTGTCGCCTAGCGAAGACTAAAACCTAAAGTAGCGCGAGTTATGGAATTTTTAAGCGAAACCTTCTCTGGCTTTACTGCCATGTCGCATTGGGAATATATTGCCGTTGCCCTATCGATGGCGTATTTACTGTTAGCGATTAAAGAAAGCTTATGGTGTTGGCCTGCCGCGTTTGTGAGCACCTTTATTTATACCGTAATGTACTGGAATGGCGCACTGTTGATGGAGTCGCTACTTAATTTTTACTATATGTATATGGCGGTATATGGTTGGGTGGTTTGGCGCAGGGGCATGAATAATAAAGATCATCTGCCCATTATTTCATGGTCGTTAAAGCGTCATGCGGTGATTTTGCTTGCCACCTCACTGGCTTCAGTTGCCATTGGTTTTGTGATGACCAATTACACTCACGCTGATTTTGCTTATTTAGACAGCTTTACCACCTGTTTTGCGGTGGTGACAACCTACCTTGTTGCCAAGAAGGTACTGGAAAACTGGTTGTACTGGATTGTGATTGATGCAGCATCTATGTACCTATACTTTGAAAAAGGGTATTACCCAACCTTAGTACTTTTCGTGTTTTACACCATTATGGCCGCGTGGGGCTTTAAAACCTGGTATGAAGAATACGAGCAGCATCAGGCTAAGCCGCTTGCACAGCTATAGATGAAAACTGAGCAACAAATTCACGCGCTTTTTACGCGCTTCAACTCACGTTTAGTTATCACTTCAATCAGCCCGCTGGTTGAGGGGTTAAGCAATGATAACTACCTGGTTAAAACAGCAAGCCAAGATTTCTTGGTTAAGCACTATCGCGACCACTGGCCGGCGATTGGCCTTGCAGCGCAAGCGCACTTTGCAAAGAAAAGCTGTTGCCCAGCCCCACTTTGGTTAGAGCAAGCAACCGATACGGCTATTTTTGAATATGTGGCAGGCAGCATTGCCAGCGGTGAGTTTTGTAGTAGCTTATTGCCCGACTTAGTTAATTTACATCGTTACCCTGTGCTTACTGAACCGATGGATATTGCCTACGAAATTAACTACTACCAACAAACAGCGCGGTACCAGCAACATGCAGAGCTAATTAAACAGTCACTGGCTTATATTGCTTCAGCGCCTAAAGACATGGGTTTTTGTCATAATGATTTAGTGAAAGAAAATATCATTGTGAATGAGACGGGGATGTTTTTAATCGACTTTGAGTATGCCAAAAGCAACGATGTTTATTTTGACTTAGCTGCGCTGGTGGTGAGCTTTGCGTTAAATGATGAGCAGCAACTGGCGTTGCTTAAACGTTACCAAGCGTTAGTGTGCGAACATCATGAGTTTTACTTATCAATTGAAAAGCTCGAGGCATTTCATGCGCTGTTTTTGCTTTTGTGTATTTGTTGGTACGAACAACGTGGTGCGATGGATAAAGTGGCGCCCCTGCTAATACAGCTTAACCACTTCATAGAAAAAGCTAAAAATTAAAGACCGCCAATTCGCTCGGCAAGTTCTTTATATTTTTTTACGTCTTCTGGATCAAACAAAGGTTCACCTTTGTCATCTTGTGATTTCGAGATCAGTAAATGCTCGCGAGCAAGACGTTTTACGCGTTCGACTTTTACACCTAAAAACTCCGCGACTTGCTCTGTAGACATTAAACTCATGATCAAATTCCCCTTACATGGCAATACTGCCACCTTGTTATTAATTTTATTAAGTATACGTTAATACCTTGGTTCTGCACGAAAGTGAAGTGTTTTAATGCAAATTGCTGAATTTATGTGCATATAAAGGCCTCGATGCTAGCATTTAGCACAAGATGCCATTATCATTGCCGGGTTGTCATGCTGATATCGCGAGTCAGTATTGACGACGACAAATGTGCTCTCGTGGTGAAATGGATATCACGTGGCCCTCCGGAGGCTAAGTTGCAGGTTCGATCCCTGCCGAGAGCGCCATTTGCTCTTCAATTCAATGTTTAATTCCCCAATAATATCAGCCTTTCGTTTTTTAAAATTTTCTTTTAATCTTTAGAAAAGTCGATAAAAAGTAATTTAATCGTTTTTTCTATCTTTATAAGTCTATTGTCAGGGAATGAATGAGTAAAAATATTAATCACCACCAGCTACCTTTATTTGAGTTTGATGGATCAAATTCTAAGAAGCTGGATAGCAAAGATGATTCTGAATTTTCTAAATATATTGTTTATGTAGATGAGAGCGGGGATCACAGCTTACAAAGCGTTGATGATAATTATCCTATTTTTGTATTGGCATTTTGTGTATTTCATAAACGTCATTACAGCGAATCTATAGTTCCAGCTTTAGAAAAATTTAAGTTTAACTTTTTTGGTCATGATCAGCTCGTATTACATGAGAATGAAATTAGGCGTCGTAAGAATACCTTTAAGATACTTAATAATCGTTCACTACAAACAAGGTTTTTAGATGATTTAACTGAAATAATTGAATTTAGTAACTTTATTTTAATTAGTACGACTATAGATAAGCGTGAAATAAAGCGTTTAAACCCTGAAGAAAATGCTTATCATATTGCTCTAGGTATGTGTATGGAATCGTTATATGAATTGCTCTTCGAAAAACAGCAGCATGAAAAGAAAACACATATTGTAGTAGAGTGCCGCGGAAACAAAGAAGATAAAGAGTTAGAACTTGAGTTTCGGCGAGTTTGTGATGGGAATAATAAATTTAAAAGAAAACTACCTTTCGAAATCATTTTTTCAGATAAAAAAGTGATGTCATCAGGTTTGCAACTTGCAGATTTGGTTGCGCGTCCTATTGGCCTAAATCTACTAAAACCTGAACAACCTAATAGAGCTTTTAATATTTTAAAGAAAAAATTTTTCTGTAGCGGTGGCAGAAACTGTTTAGGGGAAGGTTATGAAGATTTTGGAATGAAGATTTATCCCTACCCAAAAAGCGAAAAACCCCGATGATTCCACCGAGGTTAAAACGCCGACCGAGATAGCTCAATCCATTTAATAATGATTATGGTAAAATAATGCAACATCGTCAAGAGTTATAAATATTCCTAAAGTATTTTTGAAATATTTATATTAACTCAAATTATTTACCTTATTTGCAGTTTATAGGGCTTTATAGCCATTTCTTATTTTTAAAGTAAATGCCAATCCCAACGGTTAGCACCACCAAGAAAATAATAAATAAGCTAAATGCGTAAGGGCTTTCAGTGCCCGGAATACCGCCTACGTTTACACCTAGTAAGCCAGTTAAAAAGCCAAGTGGTAAAAACAGTGCAGCAACTACCGACATCACATACATGCGTTGGTTTAGTTGCTCAGATACTTGGCTTGTTATTGCTTGTTGAATAATTTGCGCGCGTTCAATTGAGCTATCTAGCTCTTCTAAATAACGGATCAACATATTGGTTGTTTCGTTTAAGCGTGCTTTATCGTCTTCATCTAACCACTTATATTTGTTGTTTAACAAAGTAATAAGTGCTTCTTTTTGTGGCCTTAAATAACGTTTTAACGCGATTGTTTGGCGGCGTATTTGTGCTAATGATTGATGATCAAAGCCTTTATTTGGTTCATCAATTTCATCTTCAAAGCCATCGAGTGTGTCATCTAAACTGTCGATAACAGCTTGCATACGCGATGTTAAGTTTTGCGCCAATTGGCAAACTAACTCAGAGATTGAGCAAGGACCATTACTGCCATCGAACGATTCAACAACATCCTGCACCGATAATAAACGGCGCTTACGGGTTGTGATCACAATGTTTTCGTTAATAAATAAGCGTAACGAGACCATGTCTTCTGGGCTTTGCGCAGGGTTTAAGTTAACCCCACGTAAAAACAGCATATTACCATTAGTGACTTTACTTAAACGCGGACGTGTTTCATCGGCAATCAGGGACTCAAGCTCGAAACCAGTTAACAAATTACTTTGCTCAAGCCAGTCAACGGCTTCAGCTTGGCTGTAGTCCATGTGCACCCAAAGTTTTCCGTGTTCGGGTTGCCAATTTTGCAGCTCAGTACTATTTTCAATAGCACGTGCACCGCCTTGTTCGTCTAAAATTAAGACATGAAGTAACCCATTGATCATATTGAACTCTCGTTTTACAAATAGTGGGGTATAGTTGATTATAGTTTAGGCTACGTCAATTAAATCGACTTATCGAGTGGATAAATATATTTCGTTGGTGTTTCTAGCTCTGTAGCGTATAAGACACTTTTTTATAGAGGGCACATTAATGAGCGCAAAAATTATTGTTGGCTGGCGAGAATGGCTTGGCCTGCCTGAACTGGGAATAGAAAAAATCAAAGCAAAAGTTGATACCGGAGCGAGAACTTCATGTATTCATGCTTTTGACATTGAGGAATTTTCAGAAAATGGCGAAGCATGGGTGAAATTTACTACCCATCCTCTACAAGACGATGTAGAAACAACGGTAGAGTGTCGCGCCAAAGTAGTTGAGCGTAAGTATGTGACCAGTTCAAGCGGTCAGCGTGAGCTACGCTACTTTATTGAAACAAAATTAGTCGCAGGAACCCAAAGCTGGCCTGTAAGGGTGACTTTAAGTAACCGTTCAACAATGAAGTTTAGAATGTTGTTAGGGCGTACAGCAATGGAAAATCGCATAGTCGTTGATCCGGCTTTATCTCATTTATTATAGGAAAAGGACTTATCACACGTTGCTACGTGTATGAGTTTATCAGTTAAGGTTTTTAACTTATGAAACTTGGTATTTTATCTCGCAACCAAAATTTGTATTCAACACGTCGCTTAATTGAAGCCGCAGAGCAGCGTGGCCACGAAGTGAAAGTAATTGATGCACTTCGTTGTTATATGAACATCAATTCAGAGCAGCCAGAAATCCATTACCGTGGTGAAAATTTAAAAGATTTTGATGCTATCGTGCCGCGTATTGGTTCGTCAGTAACTTTCTATGGCTGTGCGGTATTACGTCAGTTTGAAATGATGGGTGTATACCCTGTCAATGAATCTGTGGCGATCACTCGCTCGCGCGATAAGTTACGTTCACTACAGCTACTTTCGCGTAAAGGTGTAGGTATGCCAGTGACAGGCTTTGCAAGTAAACCAGATGATGTAAAAGACTTATTAAGCATGGTGGGTGGCACGCCAGTCGTTATTAAGCTACTTGAAGGTACGCAAGGTATTGGTGTGGTATTAGCTGAAACACGTAAAGCTGCAGAAAGTGTAATTGAAGCGTTTATGGGCTTAAAAGCCAACATCATGGTGCAAGAGTACATTAAAGAAGCGGGCGGTGCTGATATTCGCTGCTTTGTATTAGGCGATAAAGTAATTGCCGCGATGAAGCGTCAAGCGCAAGAAGGTGAATTCCGTTCTAACTTACACCGTGGTGGTAGTGCGACTTTGGTTCGTATTACTCCAGAAGAAAGAAAAACAGCTGTTGCTGCAGCTAAAGCGATGGGCTTAAACGTTGCGGGTGTTGATTTACTTCGCTCTGCACGTGGTCCATTGGTGATGGAGGTTAACTCATCACCTGGTCTTGAAGGTATTGAAGTTGCAACCGGTAAAGACATTGCAGGCATGATTGTCGAGTTTATTGAAAAAACAGCAGCATCAAAGAAAACTGCAACTCGTGGTAAAGGCTAGGCCTTTAGTATTAGCGCTCTATTAAAAGGAAAAGTGCGTGGCTAAGGTTAAGAAAAATACACCGTTTTCAATTTTAGGTGATACGGTGGGTGTTGGCGAACGTAAAACATTTGCGATTGAAGCTGCCAAGCTTTACACCCACTCGCCGTTAAATATTCCAATTGAAGTCGTCAATGGTGTGCAGCAAGGGCCTGTATTAATGGTGTGTGCTGCAATTCACGGTGATGAGCTCAATGGTGTTGAGGTTGTTAGGCAGTTGCTTGCTAAAATCGATCCTGAGCAATTGCGCGGTACTATTATTGCGGTACCGATTGTGAATGTGTTTGGTTTTATTCATAAGTCACGCTACTTACCAGACCGTCGTGACATGAACCGCAGTTTTCCGGGCTCAACGCGTGGCTCGTTAGCTGGGCGAATGGCGAATGCGTTTTTTACTCAAGTGGCAATGCATTGTACGCATATTATTGATTTACACACAGGGGCAATTCACCGAACTAACTTGCCGCAAATTCGCGCTAACTTAAGTGATCCTGCAACAGCAGCCATGGCAAAAGCGTTTGGCACTCCTGCTGTGATTGATGCGTCACTTCGCAATGGTTCATTACGCAGTGAAGCGGCCAATTTAGGCATACCCGTTATTACCTACGAAGCCGGCGAAGCGCTGCGCTTTGACCCAATTGCCATTGCAGCAGGTGTGCAAGGTGTTGACTATGTGATGCGCCATTTAAAAATGGTGCGCGGCAAACGTGCTAAAAAGTTACCAGAGCCGGTTATTGCAAGCTCGACGAGTTGGATACGTGCCGAAGTTGACGGTATTGTTCGTGCACAGGTATCACTGGGTGAGCGAGTAATGAAAGGGCAGGTTCTAGCTTATATAAGTAGCCCCCTTGGTGATGCTGAGCTTGAATTACTGGCGCCTCGCAGTGGTATTGTCATTGGTCAGCAAACTATGCCGCTGGTAAACGAAGGGGATGCTGTATTCCATCTTGCTTATTTCGCTCACGCAAACAGCCTAGTTGAACAACAGCTCGAGAATTTTATTGATGAAATAAGTGATATTGAAGACGAGTTAAAAACCGCAGATTTAAATAACTAATACCCTATTCTGTAATTCAAAAAGCCAAACTATCTGTTTGGCTTTTTTGTACCCACCAATCCTGACCTATTACTTGACCTTAGAGCAAGTACTAGGTTTATAGTTTTTTTACTTACTTAATTTTCGTAAGAATGACTAAAGGATCAAAGATGAAAATATTGCTATTTTATACAGGCTTATTCACGCTTGCTATTTCACTTACGCACGGCTTTTTTACTGAGCAAAGTGTTGTTCACATTGTGTTATTTCACCCTTTAGTCATTCTTTTTAGTTTTATATTAATCGCCTATGGAAGCAGAAAAAGAAAACCTTTTTAGCAAGTATCTCGTTAACTTTAAGCCGTTACTTTTTTGGGCCTAAAATACGTTTTATGGTTGGCGCTTTAGTCGCTGTTGGTGGGTTCTTTAATACCATCACAGGGCGGGTAACAAATATGTTGTTTGGGTAAATCACTTTGTGACCATCAACATGCTCAAGTACAACATTCATTAAGCCCATTTCGATAATGCGGCCTTCTAAGAAGTTTGCGCCGTCAATCACTCTCACCCAAAAGCCAACGCGGCAATCGTTTTGAATAAACATCAACAAGAAGGCTGTTAGGTTGCTTAGTAACGACCAGGCGGCAAAAAGCGCGACACCTAACATGGCAAAAATTGATGAGCCAAGTACTAATAAGCCCCGTAGCTCTATACCCCAAAAAACTAACACTAAGCACAGCATAACAATGGCAAGAATGATATTGAGCAACAGCTCTGCACGGTATTCGCGATGCGGATCAGCCTTGCCTTTAATTGCTTTTAACAGCAGCTTTTTGGTGGTTTTACGCAGTAGCGGATAGAGCAAAACCGCGATAACAGTCACGATTAAATGATATTGCTCGTTAAAGAATTCGACGAAGTCCAAAAGGGTTCCTAAGTTAATATTTTACGTTTTGATTTTAGCTTTTTAGCTTAACAATAACACCACTTTAAAAGGTATTTTTAACCGTTACTAGCCATTGTACTGAGTCTATGTCGTCATCTTGTTTGTTAATAGGTGCGGCAATATCTAGGTGAATAACCGTACCGGCATTGGCACGGCTTGGCGCTAAGCGCAGACCCACCCCCACATTTTGTAGCACGTTACCATTGGCACCATTATCTTTGTCGTTATACCAGGCTCTACCAATATCATAAAACGCGGCACCACCCACTTTAAACAATTGCAGTAAGTCATATTCCCAGTAGTAGCGTTTTTCTAGAGTCACTAAAAAGCTGCGGTCGCCTACTTGATAGTCAAGCGGGTAACCACGTAGGCCATTTTCACCACCAATAGTCAGTTGTTTATCAGCAGTGAGGTTTTCAGCATATTGTAAGCGTACTTTGGCATACCAGCTTTGCCTTAGTGTGGTATTGAGATAATACTGTAGCTGCGTGCTAGCGAATAGGTTTTCGACGTCATCGGTTTCTTCATTCCAGTAGCCATCAAGGTCTGCTTTAAAGCGCCATAACTGGTTGTCTCCAGAGTAATGCGCTTTTGATAAAGATAACGAATAAATAGTACGGCTGGCATCGTCGCTAAAATCATCACTCGAATAACCGAGCAAGGCATGGATATTCCAACCAAGGTTTAAATCTTCAGTACGATAGATACTATCGAAGTTTCTAACCTTAACGTAGTGATCTTCAAACCATTGGCCACTAACGTAAGGGTAACTCAGCGTTCTATCCTCAGCGATAGGAAAGCGCGTAAATGGCGTTTCTCTAAAGGTTTCTTCGCGGTTTTCGATGCCAAGCTTAATACGTTGAGTCCAACTGTTACCAAGTTGTGATGAATGACCAAAGTAAGCACGGTTTAATAAGGTTTTTTGTTCAAACTCACTAACTACATCACCGCGATAGTAAAGAGACTCTCGGCGTTGATCAGAGTAACTTGTAACACCGTAGCTGTAGGGCGTATCAATCGAGAAAAACGGGTAGCTTACATCGAGATAATGACGTTTACCGTCATCGTTATCTGAATATTCTAAGCGGCCTTGATAGCGGCTAGAGAATATATGCGGATCATCATACACAAACAGGTAACCAGTACGGTCAGCATCACGGGTACGACTAAACGACACTCGTTTACCCCAGCCTAAAAAGTTAGATTCGCGAAAGCCAATGCTCGACTCATTCTTACCACCACTGCGGCTAAAGCTTATTTCGGGCAGTAGGGTCCACAGATCGCGCGTAATTACTTTTACATGTACGTTGCCATCACAATCGAGCTTTGCGTTGATACGCGCATCATATAAGTAGCCTTGTTTACGCAGTAATCGCTCTGACTCAAGCAGTTTTCGTGGATTGTAAACATCACCTTCTTGAAACAATAAAACGCTGTGTATTACCTCTGGCTCTGTAGTCATGTGAGCGCGATTGGCAAAGCGAAATAAAAAGTTATTTTCTTCTTCAAGCTCAGTGTTAAAGACGTTTAGCTGTTCAAGTTCAATAGAGACTATTTTACGGTTATTAGCGGCATCGGGTAGGGGGTTATCGGCATCGAGCTGGCGGCGTAAGTTATTATCTTGTGATTTAAGCGTACGTTGGTTTTGACAATAATTACTATCGTCAGTAAATAATTGCTCTGCATGAACATTGGCTGCTATGCAGACTGGTAATAGTGTTATTAACCTAGCAACAAAGTACGACTGCTTAAATCCCATTTACACCCTTAGTTGAGTATCTCCTGTGCAACTACTACATACTAAGCGTGGGAAAATGTCTAGCTTATTATTGTAATTGCGCGACTAAATACTGGTGAAGTTGTGGCAATGCAGCACTGGCTTCTATGCCCTCAGCATTGATCCAAATACTTTCACTGTAATGTTCAAAGTTTAGATTAAAACTATGATCTGTAAAGTGAAAGCGTAATTGATGACGATCAGCACCGGCATCAAAGTCGGCAGTTGTTATGGCTGGCGCGTGCAAGAAAAGGGTTGCCCAAAGTTCAAAGTCTTCGTCGTGTGGAAGCTCACTCGACGTTATGAGAATAATCTCATGCTCGGCATCATAGGTTAGTTCAGTCATAGCAGTCCTAATTGGTGGCAAGATAGTCGCGTATGGTATTTAAAAACGGTGCGCCGTACTTATTGAGTTTAGTGAAACCAACACCTGACACCTTCAAAAACTCACTGTCGTTGGTTGGCATTAACTGCGCCATTTCAGCGAGGGTTTTATCATTGAATACCACATAAGGTGGAACATCATCGGCATCTGCCAACTCTTTACGTAAAGCGCGTAATTTCGCAAATAGCTTTTTATCGTAATTAAACTGAGCGAGTTTATCTTGGTAAACGTGCTTAGCTTGTAAGCGAGGTTCAGCAAGTTGCAGTGCATATTCACTTTTAAGAACTGCACGGGCGGCTTCGGTTAAGCGTAATGACGAACCTTGGGTAATATCTTGGCTTAATAACCCTTGATGGATAAGCTGCCTTAAAATACTTAGCCAAAACTCTACACTGTGCTCTTTACCTATGCCATAGGTGCTTAGCTGGTGGTGATTGTTATCTCGAATGCGGCTAGTGTTTGCACCGCGAAGTAACTCAACGATATAGCCAATACCAAAACGTTGCTCAGCACGGTACACACACGACAAGGCTTGTTGCGCTACAAGTGTGCCATCAAAGCTAGTAGGTGGGTTTAAGCAAATATCACAGTTACCACAGGTTTCGCGTTTATATTCACTAAAATAATTGAGCAAGATTTGTCTGCGGCATGTTTGTGCTTCGGCGAAGCTTGCCATGGCATTGAAGCGCTGTTCTTCAACACGACGACGTTGCTCGTCTTCAATATCTTCAAAAAAGCGGCGTACGCGGCCTATATCAGCCGGATCAAAATACATAATCGCTTCTGCAGCCAGGCCATCTCGACCTGCACGACCGGTTTCTTGATAGTAAGCCTCGATGCTTTTTGGAATATCGTAATGCACCACAAAACGTACGTTTGGTTTATTAATCCCCATGCCAAAGGCGACAGTCGCAACCACAATTTGAATATCGTCACGGGCAAATCCCGATTGCACAAATTGGCGTTGCTCGTTACTCATTCCTGCATGGTAGGCGGCGGCATTGAACCCGGCGTCTGCAAGTTTTTCGGCTACATCATCAACCCGTTTTCGGCTGGTGCAGTAAATAATGCCACTTTGATTTTGCTGCTCTTTTAAATATCGAAGCAGTTGCACCATAGGTTTGAATTTTTCTTCTATGGTGTAACGAATGTTCGGTCTATCGAAGCTACCAGTGTGCACGTAAGGGTGGTTAAGCTGAAGCTGTTCAATAATATCGTAACGAGTTGCTTTATCTGCCGTAGCTGTAAGGGCCATCATGGGCACATGCATAAAGCGTTGCTTTAACTCGTTGAGCCGACAGTAATGCGGCCTAAAGTCATGACCCCAATGCGACACACAGTGAGCTTCATCAATTGCAAAAAGTGCGAGTTTTAGATGACTCAAACGCTCTAAAAATTCGTGTTGCAGTACTTTTTCTGGTGCAACATATAACAGCTTAATTTGCCCATAGTGCAATTGCTGATAAACAGCTTGCTGCTCTTCAAAAGGCAGGCTGTTATTGATGTATGCCGCTTGCACGCCGAGTGCTCTTAGTTGAGTAACTTGGTCTTGCATCAAGGAAATAAGCGGTGAGATAACCACAGTCACACCATCAAGGATCAATGCTGGTACTTGATAGCATAAAGATTTGCCTCCACCTGTTGGTAGGAGTACAAGCGAGTCTTGTCCGTCTAGCGCTGCGGCTATAATCGCTTCTTGGCCATCACGAAAGTCCTTGTAACCAAACACTTGTTTGAGTACGGCTTGTGGTGATCGAACGGGTGTGTTGGACATTGCGGTATTGGTATTCATCGCCGTGCATTTTAGTGGTTTTTTATGGCGATGTCTGTAGAAATATACCCAAACGACCTCAAGATGCAGAATTCAGCGTTTCACAGATGCTTAATATCAAGGCGTTACTTTGCAACAATGGCAGTCCCTTTTAAGAAGTAAATACATGGGTTTATTTAGCGTGTTTTGGTTGCGTCACTGCTAAGGGGGCGTAAAATAGCGTTTTTAAACTATAAAGCCTAACTTATGCCTACCAACATTGAGCAGCGAAAAGGTGTTATTTTCGCTTGTTTAGCCTTTTTTATGTGGGGTCTTGCGCCCATTTACTTTAAGTTTCTACAGCAGATTTCTGCGTTTGAAATCTTAATGCACCGTGTTATTTGGTCGGTGTTATTTTTACTTCTTATTATTGCTGCTCGTCATCAATGGCAGCGTATTCGTGTGGTGCTCGGACAACCTAAATTACTTTTGATGTTGGTAATAACAGCAAGTTTACTTGGCTTTAACTGGGGGTTATTTATTTGGGCTGTGAACAATAATCATATGCTCGATGCCAGTTTAGGTTATTACATCAACCCACTACTAAACGTGTTATTGGGTATGTTGTTTTTAGGTGAGCGACTACGTAAATGGCAAGGCGTTGCGGTAGGTCTAGCGCTTTGTGGTGTGTTGCTACAGCTTGTGAGTTTTGGTTCATTCCCTGTGGTTGCTTTCTCATTAGCAGGATCGTTTGCTATTTATGGTCTACTACGTAAAAAGTTACCAATCGAATCATTGCCAGGGTTATTGCTCGAAGCACTTATTTTATTACCGGTTGCGCTAATTTACTGGTGGTTGATGACGCCATCAGCCAGCTCTGATTTAACTGCAAACGATTGGCACATTAACGTGTTACTCATTAGTGCTGGTGTGGTGACAACCTTACCGTTGTTATGTTTTACCGGTGCAGCAAAGCGCCTGCAATACAGTACGCTTGGCTTTTTTCAATACATTGGCCCAAGCTTAATGTTTATGCTTGCGGTGGCTTTTTATGGTGAGGTATTTGATGCTGAGCGTGTGGTGACGTTTGCGTGTATTTGGAGCGCTTTGGCATTATTCAGTTGGGATTCGTACCGCCAAAGTCGTAAGCAACGTAAGGCGCAATTAGAGGCGGTAACTAAGCCTGTGTAGGCTTAGCTTACTAGCTTGTTGCGGCCAGTGTCTTTAGCTTGATAAAGCTTTAAATCGGCCTGTTTTATTAGTTCATCCAAACTATAAACAGGCCCATTATGAAAACCAATCGACAGTGTAAACTTGATATGGTCTTTACTGAACTCAGGACTGTGTTTTTCGACAAATAAGCGGAATTTTTCTAAACGTTGCAGAGATTCTTGCGGGTCTTGATCTGCAAAATAGACTGCAAACTCTTCACCACCAAAGCGGCCTACTAAGTTATCTTCAAAATACTTTGCCATACATTGCGATAGGCCCTTTAATACGTCATCGCCGGCATCATGACCGTAGTTATCGTTAATTGACTTAAAGTGGTCAACATCAATCATGGCTAAAGAGACTGAGGTATCTGACACTTTTGCAGCTTTTAGATGGCTGTTTGCTTCACCAAAGAAATAGCGGCGATTAGGGAGTTTTGTGAGGTAATCAGTGTTTGCTTGTAAACGAATCGTTTTAATGTTTTCAAGCATGTCGACGTTCTGGCTGAGCCGACAATAAAACTCTTCATTGTTGAATGGCTTACGAAGGTAATCGTCTGCGCCAGATTTCAAAAAGCGCGTTGATAAATGCAGAGTATCGAGTGCAGAAATGCCGATTATGGCCTTTTCATCGTTGGAGTATAAACGGCGAATTTCAACACAGAGTTCATCCCCATTCATATTCGGCATTTCATTATCGGTAATGATCACCGATATTTTTGGGTTTTCAGCCAGTACTTTTAAAGCGTCGACACCATCAACTGCTTCGAGTGTTTGGTATTTATGACGGGTTAATAAGTTGCAAATATGGTGGCGCGTTGCCGCTGAATCATCGACTACTAATACTAATATTTGCTCATTACGAGGCAAGCGAGCCAGTTGTTTTTCTAGGTATTGATAGGCTTGTTTATTTTCTTTGGTGATGTAATCAATGATGGGGTGTTTTTCAACGATATTACGTGTTGTTTCGTCAAGGTTGCCAGTCATTACAATGGTCGGGATATCTGCTTCGATGGTGCAAGGAACTGCTTCACCGTTTGGCGCATCAGGCAGAATAAAATCTACTACGGCACAAAAGAAACTGTGCTTGCTAATAAGCTCTTTTGCCTCAGCTAAGCTACCGGCTATGTCGGCTTCATAGCCAACTTTTTGCGCGATGTGCTTTTGCACCCGCGCAATGGTTGGCGTATCTTCAATTATTAATATTCTTCGAGTCACAGCTTGCCTTGTAATAACTTATTGGCGAAACAAAAGTTATTTCAAGTTTTAACCCTAAAAGGGTAAAAAAGCAAATTGTTATAGGCTGTCTGACTCAGAATAATATTCAACACTTTGTGGTGTTGAGGTCGCAATGCGAGAGCGCCCAAATAATGTGTGAAACTTGGTTTTACAGGTTGTTTGCTTAAGGTATTTTATCCAAGCGCGCTCAATCGGATTGGTCGCTTCAAGATTACCGGTAACAACTTGCACAAATTGAGTTTGAAATTCATTTTGTGGTTCTAGGGTTTTGTTGTATAAACCCTTTAGAACAACACCATGCTGCTCGAGAATGTCGGCTTCTAGCAAAGTGAAGTGACCACTACGACCAAAACCGCGTGGGAAATTTTGATCATCATAGAATTGACGTTGGCTTGCAAATGCCTGACGAAGTGATGAAATGTCATTGCTCATGGCTTTATCCTCATGCCCTAATTTCTTGCTGGAGTATGGATCAAGTTGTCGATTTTATTAAACAAATTATTTTTATCGTAAGGGTAAAAAATGGATATCGATTTATTGAAGACTTTTGTTGAAGTGGTTCGTACACGCCATTTCGGTAAAGCAGCTGAAAATTTATATATTACACAGTCTGCGGTGAGTTTTCGGATCCGACAATTAGAGCAAGGTTTAGGCGTTAACTTATTTATTCGTCAACGAAACAACATACAGTTAACGGCGCCGGGTGAGCGACTACTGCCACACGCACAAATGATCATTACGGGTATGCAGCGCGCAAAAGTTGATGTGGCACTTGCAGATAATATGCATAAGCAAATTAGCTTAGCGGGAACACCTAATATATGGGATGCATTTTTACAGTTTGGTATTACTAATATTGTTTCTGCTATGCCGGGTGTGTCGTTAGTTGCCGAAGTCAAAGCACAGCAAGAGAGTACTCGCTTATTATTGGAACGTACATTAGATTTGGCGGTGTTGTTCGATCCTCCTAAAGTAGATGAACTGGTTGTACAGCGAATTTGTGAGCTACCTATTATTCCTGTGAGCGCCTTTGAAACTGCAAATAGTGAAAACTTTTTCGATAACCAATATGTTTATGTCGACTGGGGGACCACCTTTTCTTTATGGCATGCTCGTGAGTTTAACGGCCACGCTCCTCCTTATTTTAGAACCAGTACAGGTCGTATTGCGCTTGATTTAATTTTGAAATGCGGCGGTAGCGCGTTTATTCCTCAGTTATTAGTTGAAGAGCAGCTTAAATCTGGTGAGCTTTATCATGTTGAAGATGTTGCGCATACCTCGCGCGATGTGTTTGTTGCTTACCACAGAGATAACGAACAAACTCCTTTATTAGAGAAGTTAGTGACTTTATTAACTGAACTACAAATAAAAGCTTAAAATTAATTTAATTTAGCTTTCATAAAAATTTAATGCTGCAACAGCAGGTTACGTTTTTATTTCAAAAATAATTACATTTTATGAAGCTAAATTGACGCTTTTATTTCAATTGTCATCTTTCTGTCATTTTTCGCTGTCACACTGCGCGCATTGAAACACAACATGTGTTTTTTGTTGCGATTATTGAGGAAACGACATGAAATTTGCAAAGTCTAGCTTATTCCTAGCTTTATTTGGTGGTTTATCTTTTTCTGCATTAGCTGATGTAGATGTATATGGTAAAGCAAACGTGACTGTTCAATCATCAGATGATGGCGAAGGGTCTTTCACTGAAATTAAAAGCAATAACTCACGTTTTGGCTTAAAAGGTTCAGAAAAAATTTCTGAAGGCTTAGAAGCTGTTTATAAATTTGAGTTTGGTGTAGACGTATCTGACGCTGATTCAAAAGGCGACAATGACGATAACATCACTGCACGTAACCAATACGTGGGTGTTAAAGGTAGCTTTGGTCAAGTTGTTATCGGTCGTAACGATACAGCAATGAAGCAGTCTCAAGGTAAAGTTGATTTATTCAATGACCTTGAAGGTGATATCAAGAACGCATTTAAAGGTGAAAACCGTTTAGGCGACACAATTTCTTATGCTTCTAAAGACTTCAGTGGCTTCAAAGTATTAGCAACTTATGTGGCTGAAGATGATGTAGATGCTGATAACGGTTACTCAGTAGCGTTAACTTACGGCGATGCAAAACTTAAAGAAAGCAAACTTTATGCATCAGTTGCAGCTGACAGCGAAGTAAAAGGTTACGACATTGTTCGTGCAACAGTACAAGGTAAACTAGGTGACTTCAAACTAGGTGCTATGTACCAGACACAAGAAAAAGTGGATGGTAGTGCAGAAGCTGATGGTTACTTAGTAAATGCTGCTTACCAAATGAATAGCAACACTTTCAAAGTACAGTACCAAGTAATTGACTTTGATGAAGGCGATAAGAAAACAGCTATCTCTGCAGGTGTTGATCACAAGCTTAGCAAAAACACCAAAGTATTTGGTTTCTACTCAACGTTTGATACAGACAATCAAGTTGACCAAGACTACCTAGGTGTTGGTATTGAATACAAGTTCTAATCCAACCTTTGGATAACTCCCTAACTTGTCAGTCCAGCTAATTAGCTGGGCTTTTTTGTTCTAGTAGAAAATTTATAAATCAGATAGCGCTTTGATTTGCGATCAAGCCTGTGCGTAGTTTGATTTGCCAGCAAGCCAACGTTGAATCAATTTATCGGTAAGCGCTGGATAGTCGTTCAAAATTTTGAAGGCAATGGGTCTTACATGGTCGAGTGTTTGTTTATCGCGGTTTAAGTCGGCGATTTTAAATTCGGCTAGGCCTGTTTGTTTGGTACCAAGTACTTCACCAGGGCCACGGATTTCGAGATCTCGCTCAGCGATAACAAAGCCATCATTACTTTCACGCAGCACACCTAAGCGCTTTTGAGCCGTCGCTGATAATGGCGCATGATAAAGTAAAACACAGTGTGATGCCGTTGCCCCACGACCAACACGGCCGCGCAGCTGGTGGAGTTGTGCAAGGCCTAACCGTTCAGGGTTTTCAATAATGATAAGGCTAGCATTAGGCACATCAACACCTACTTCAATCACCGTTGTGGCAACGAGTACATGAATATTACCTGCTTTAAACTCACTCATAATAGCCTGTTTTTCGGCGGCTTTCATCCGGCCATGCACTAAGCCAACGTTTAGCTCTGGCAATGCCGCTTTTAATTGCTCTGCGCTATCTTCCGCGGCTTGGCATTGCAGTACTTCAGATTCATCAATCAAGGTGCAAACCCAATACACTTGACGACCTTGCTCTGTACACGCTGTTCTCACACGTTGAATGATTTCGTCTCGACGTGCATCAGGAATAGCCACCGTTGTAATAGGTGTTCTACCGGGTGGTAACTCATCAATCACTGAGGTTTCTAAGTCAGCGTAGGCTGTCATTGCTAGCGTTCGCGGGATAGGTGTTGCTGTCATCACTAATTGATGCGGGTAACAATCACCAAAGCGGCCTTTTTCGCGCAGTGATAAGCGCTGATGAACACCAAAGCGGTGTTGCTCATCAATAATAATTAAAACGAGATTGTTAAACTCAACCTGCTCTTGGAATAATGCGTGGGTGCCAACAATCATTTGTGCTTCCCCAGAGGCGATTTTTTCCAAAGTCGCTGTGCGCTCTTTACCTTTACTTTTGCCACCTAACCAAGCGACTTCAACACCGAGTTGATTAAACCATTGGCTAAAGTTGATACCATGTTGCTCTGATAAAATCTCTGTTGGTGCCATTAAAGCGACTTGGTAGCCTTCGCTGATAGCTGTGAGCGCACTGAGTGCTGCAACTAAGGTTTTACCGGAGCCTACATCGCCTTGCACTAGACGCATCATCGGAAACGGGTGTTGTAAGTCACCTTTGATTTCTGCCACTACACGACTTTGCGCGTTGGTTGGGCTAAAGGCTAAATTAGCTAAAAACTGCTGCTCAAGTTGATTATGAGGTTTTAAAGCAACCGCTTTTACCGTTTGCCCTTTTTGGCGCAGCTTTAAAAGGCTTAAGTTTTGCGCAAGCAGCTCTTCAAACACTAGCCGTTGCTGGGCAGGGTGCATACCTTGTTCAAGGGCAGTTAAATCAACATCGTTTTGTGGACGATGTAAGGTCATGAGTGCATCGGCTAAACGCATTCCGGTTGGCTGAAACTGTTCTGGCAGTAACTCTTCGACAGGGTATTTAGTTAATAGTGCAAGTGCTTGATCGCTTAGTGCACGAATAGATAACTGTTTTAGCCCTTCGGTAACAGGATAAACTGGCGTAAGTGTGGTATTAGTTGGTTGCTCAGAAGGGGTATCCGATAAGCTGTATTCCGGATGTGTCATTTCAAAGCCAACACGACCACGGCGGATCTCACCAAAGCAGCGAATGATTTTACCTGTACTTAAGGCATTTTTTTGAGCTGCGCTAAAGTTAAAAAACCTCAGCGTTAAACGGCCCGTGCCATCATTTACTTGGCAAACCAGCATGCGCCTTTTTCCAAAAGTAATTTGGCTGGTTTCAATGGTGGCTTCAACACTAACATGGCTGTGCGGTTGGAGTTCGCAGATTGGGTGAATGCGGGTGCGGTCTTCATAGCGGTGAGGCAAATGAAAAAGCATGTCCTGCACCGTATGAATATTTAGCTTAGCAAGGCGCTCGGCCATTTTCGGGCCGACGCCTTTTAATTCTGTAATTGGGTATAACGCTAAGCTTGGATGACTCAAAGGTGACTCAAATTATTAATTAGTAGACTGTTTTTCAGTTTACTTGCACTCGCTAGTGGCTTCAAGCGGTTGCGTGTGTTTTAAAATGTTCCAGAACGTTTCATCAGCAACAATTTCACCACTTTCATCAAGCTCAGGGTACGGTAGCTCTTTTTCACGGCATTGTTCCGCAATGATAGGGTGGCAGCCTTCAAACAAGATACGGTGCTTAATTTTCGCATCAAGCATATCGCGGTTATAAAGTCCGACTTCTTCACGTTGGCGCTGTGCTTCAAATAGAATAAGTGCCGCAGCAACAGATACATTAAGAGATTGCACCATTCCTTGCATTGGGATGATGATGTTTTTATCAGCATGAGCGAGGGCGCGTGGTGAAATACCATCACGTTCTTGGCCAACAATAACAGCCGTCGGTTTGGTGTAATCAATTTCACGAAAGTCGACTGCGTCGTCGCTGAGATGAGTTGCTAAAATTTGTACTTCAGGATTTTGCGCACGCATCATGGCAACAGCTTCATCGATATTGCGATGCAAGTGAGTTTCTAGCCAGTTTTTACTACCACCTGAGGTATTGTTAGTTAACCATTTTTGATTCTCTGGCCATACAGCATGTACGTGATGGCAGCCAGTCGCGTCAGCTGTGCGGGCAATAGCTGATAAATTATGATGCTTATGTACTTCTTCTAAACAAACCGTTAGGTCCGTTTGGCGGCGGTCTAACACGCGCTTAACACGCTCAAAGCGAGTTGTATCCATAGTTGTGTGCTCGTTGACGGATTCTAATTGGCGCTGATTATACCCTAGGGAACAACAGCACGGCTAATAGGGTTTTGTAATGAGATCAGCGTTTCTGTTGACTGAATAGCTTCGATGGCTTGTATTTTGTTAATTAACACATCTTGTAGATGATCAATTGAGCGCGCCATCACTTTGATAAATATACTGTAATTACCTGTGGTGTAATAGGCTTCGACAACTTCTTCTAGTTCTTTTAAATGCAGTAAAGTTTGTGGGTAATCACGTGCATTGTTAAGGTTAATACCAATAAAACAGCAAACATCGTAACCAAGCTGTTTGGCATCAATACTGACTTGGGTGCCTGTAATAATTCCCGCTTGTTTCATCTTTTCGACCCGTACATGAATAGTCCCGGCACTGACTGCAAAGCGTTTAGCGAGTTCTGCATACGCTGTTCGCGCATTTTCCATTAAAGCATTAAGGATGTTTTTATCGAGATTATCGATTTGATAATTTTCCATGGTATTTATTAGTGTTAATTAGTGAATCAATAAATTTTATAGCATTATTTTTATGAAAATTTCAATGTTAAGTTCTTTTTATTGCGGGTTATTGAAAATTATCTTTGTTTAGTTGAGGATTGTTTTAACAGGAGGGGCCAAGCAGCGGGTTTCTCTAATTAAGCAAGTAACAATAACTGGGAATGAGGCCAATTATTATGAGTTCACACTACCTGCAGCAACAGCAGCAAATTAGTAAAGTAAAACAGTTTTTTTCAAGCCAATTAGAACAACAATTAGGGTTAGCTGAAGTACAAGCACCAATCTTGGCAAAAGTAGGCGATGGTATTCAAGATAACTTAAGCGGTACTGAAAATGCTGTATCGGTAGCAGTGAAAACAATTCCGGGTAGCCAATTTGAAGTAGTCCACTCATTAGCTAAGTGGAAACGCAAAACCTTGGCTGATTACGATTTTTCGGTAGGTGAGGGGCTCTATACGCACATGAAGGCGCTTCGTCCTGATGAAGAATCTTTAAGCCCAATTCACTCGGTGTATGTTGATCAATGGGATTGGGAAAAAGTGATTTGCGAGAGTACTGAACGTACTTTAGACAAGCTTAAAGAAACCGTAACATCACTTTATCAGGCGATTAAAGCAACCGAAAGCTTTGTCGCAAGCGAGTTTGATTTAACGCCGTTTTTGCCAGAGCAAATCACCTTTGTACACAGTGAACAGCTACGTCAGATGTATCCAGACTTTACTGCGAAACAACGTGAAAAAGCGGTAGCACAAGAGTACGGTGCGGTATTTTTAATTGGTATAGGCGGCACACTTGCAGATGGCAAAATTCATGACGTACGAGCACCGGATTATGACGATTGGTCAACACAAACCTGTAGTAAATTTGCAGGCTTAAACGGTGATATTTTAGTTTGGAACCCTGTGCTTGAAGATGCATTTGAAATCTCTTCAATGGGCATTCGTGTAAGCCCTGATGCATTAGCTACTCAATTAGCGATTACAGGCGACCAAGCTCGCCTAGAGTTTGATTGGCATAAACAACTACTGGCGAAGAAGTTTCCGCAAACAATTGGTGGTGGTATTGGTCAATCACGACTCGCTATGTTGCTGTTACAAAAACAGCATATCGGGCAAGTACAAGTTGGTGTTTGGCCTGAACAGCTAAAACAGCAAGTGGAAGGAATTCTTTAAAGAGTAATGACCCTAGTAAAAAGAGGCTTTAAGCCTCTTTTTTATTAACTAGTTTTAAACTCTACCTCAACCTTGTTTTCTTCAAGTTTTACCTTACATGGCGGGTATTGGCGGTTAGTGAGTAGAACTTTTTCGAAAATATGAATTTCGACCCCTGAATGCAGTTTTTTATTAACGACTAATTGCGCATCTTCCAGTAAATCATGCAGATGATGCTCCAAGCTTGATAGCTTTTTCTCAAGCATTTCAGCTTGCTCGCAATAGTGTATTTGTGTGGCACCAATTTTTGCGAGTAACTGTTTTTTCTTTTCTGCGTCTTTTACTTGATCTGCTTTTTCGATAGCCGCTTGCAAAGTATCTAGTTGTGAATCTGTTTGTGCTAAATCTTTTAAACACTGATCAGTTTGCGCGGTGACATCAGCACCCGAGGCTGCTAAGTGAATAACCATTTTAGCACCCGATTCATTACCTATTTCGCCAGCAATTAACATTTGTGCGTCTAGGATCTCTCCGCCGAATAGCTTGCCTTGCGGATTATCTTCTTGGCCTATTTGTAATAGCTTAGTAGCTTTCATCGTACAATGGCTGGCTTGGCGTTCAATGAGGATATTATTGGCTTCAAGGTAGCAGTATTGACCATGTGATAAGTGAATGTCACCTTGGCTGATAATATTACATGACAGCTTTTTATCTTCGAGCTGGTGACCAATTACACCTTGTTTTATGGTGATATCGCCAGCTGCTGATAAATGACCAGATTCCACAGTACCCATCACTGTGATATCGCCTTTGGCATTAATGCGCATGCCTGGTTCAACGTTATGAGTCACAATAACGCTACCTTCAAAATCTACGTGGCCACTTTTTACGTTTACATCGGCAATAGTAAAAATATCATCGACACGCATACCGTTGGCAATATCAACGGGTACACCAGCAATCACTGAAATCAGCTCAAGCGGGTTGTTTTTTGATATTTCGGTGCCTTCACCTGCGACTAGTTTGCTGTTTTCTCCCGGTTTTGCAGGAAGTACATCACCAGTAACAGTAAATCCTTCTTTGCCAGGAGTAGCAGGAATTTGTTTTATAAGTAATACACCGGGTTCGACACTGGCGAGCTTGCCAAAGTCACGCATGTCGGCTGTGCCGTCTTCACGTAGTTTAGGTTTTTTTAAGCGGTCTTTTAAGGTCTCAACCTGTGGTACGAACTTAGATGGTTGGCCATCAATCGGTAAGCGACCTTTTGCGAGCATACCTTTAGCAACTTCACCTGCAGGTAACTCAAACTGTTGTTGTAATAACTTTTCTAAGAAAGCTTGCTTATAACCGCGGGCAACGCCTGCTTTGATAAGCTCTTTTTTAGCATCGTCAAGCGTCATGACTTTGCCACCTTCAGCTAAAGTTAGCTCGCCAGTAGCCAGCATTTTATCATCACTCAGGGTGACAACTAGGCTCGCATCATGTTTAGAGGCAACAACAAGCATGCGCTCATTTGAGTCGCTTTTAAAGAAGTTATTGATAGCTTCATGATCCACTCTGCATTCGCAAAATGGTGACTTTTCTAATGCTTCGATAATAAACGCAGCACTAGGAGGCGAGTTTTCATGAACATCTAATAAAACGTTGCCGTTGTGAGCGAGCTTAAACACCTGGAGATCCTTTTTTACTACATTAGCTAAAGGTTTTACTTGTTATAACAACAGAGTGCTAGAGATTTGCTGATGAGTCAAGAATTTCGGATGAGGGAAGTAATAACTTTTTCTAAAAAAGAGCCAGCAACTTTGCGTTGCTGGCAGGGCTGATTAGTTTGTTGAAGGTAGCTCCATGATACCGTCAATTTCAACTTGCACGCCTTTTGGTAGCGCACGTACGCCAATTGCGGCACGAGCAGGGTATGGTTGCTTAAAGTACTGGCTCATCACTTCGTTAACAATCGCAAAGTTAGATAGGTCAGTTAAAAAGATATTCACTTTTACCATGTCTTGAATTTGACCACCCGCAGCTTGGCAAACAGCTGTTAGGTTTTTGAATACTTGGTGAGTTTGCTCAGTAAAGTCTTCAGAGATCACTTCCATCGTCTCTGGTACAAGTGGGATTTGACCTGATAAATAAACAGCCGTACCTACTTTAACTGCTTGGCTGTAAGTACCGATTGCTGCAGGCGCATTATCAGTAGAAATAAAAGATTTGTTCATGATTATCCTTGTTACTTTTTACGATAGACTCTTTGCACATCAGGCATAACGCGAATGCGGCGCATAATGTTAGCAACATGAACGCGGTTTTTAACCGTGATGCCTAAATCTATCATGTATAAATTACTTTCTTTTTCGTCAGTCGCTATTTCAACAATGTTGGCTTGGGTTGAGGCAACAACATTGGTTAATTTAGCCAGTGCACCTTGGTGATTGATAATCTCAATACGCAGGGCTGCAATATATTCTTTCTCTGGGTTATCGTCCCATTTTACAACTAAGTATTTTGAGCGCTCTTTTTCCCAACCACGAATGTTTTTACATTCTTGGCGGTGAACAGTAAGGCCTTTACCTTGGCTAATATAAGCAGTAATAGCATCACCTGGGACTGGTCGGCAGCATTTAGAGTAATTAACTAACATGCCTTCAGTACCGATGATGGTTGCTTTTGCTTTTTGTGCAAGGTCGTCTAGGTCGTCTGCATCAACTTGCATTAAGCGTTTTGCAATAAGCACACTCATAAGATTACCTGAGCCTATTTCGACTAATAGCTCAAGTACGGTATTTAGTTCATGCTCTTGAAGTACACGGCGAATGTTTTCATCTGGAATATCATCGAGTTTGGTTTCACCAAGTGCTGAGTCTAGTAAACGTCGACCGAGCAGCATGGCTTCTTCATGCTGTTGGCTCTTCAGGTAATTGCGAATACCTAAACGTGCTTTACCTGTTACAACAAAATTTAGCCAAGTTGCATTAGGGTGCGCCCCTGAGCTGGTGATGACTTCGACCGTTTGCCCTGTATCAAGCGCTTTACTCAGCGGGTGAGGTTTACGGTTAACGCGTGCACCTACACAGGTATTACCTACATCAGTGTGAACTGCATAAGCAAAGTCGACTGCTGTCGCACCCATAGGTAGTTCAACGATGCGACCATCTGGCGTGAAAACATAGATCTCTTCAGGGAATAGCTCTGTTTTAACGTTTTCAACAAACTCAAAAGACGAACCTGCACTTTGCTGAAGCTCCAGTAAGCTTTGCATCCATTGGCGAGCACGTTGTTGTGCTGTGTGGCCTGCGCTATCACCGGCTTTTTTATACATCCAGTGAGCAGCCACCCCTTTATCTGCCATATGATCCATGTCGTGGGTACGAATTTGAATCTCAACAGGAATACCATGAGGGCCAACTAATGAGGTATGAAGCGACTGATAACCATTGGTTTTTGGTACAGCAATATAATCTTTAAAACGGGTTTCGATTGGTTTGTAAAGGTTATGCGCAACACCTAATACGCGGTAACAGGTATCCATATTATCAACATTGATACGGAACGCGTAGATGTCCATCACTTCGTTAAACGACAGCTCTTTATTAAGCATTTTTTTGTAAATGCTATAAAGGTGTTTTTCGCGGCCAGATATAGTTGCTTCGATGCCAGACTCTTCCAAACGTGCTTCAATTTCAGTCTTAATATTGCTGATAACTTCTTTACGGTTACCACGTGCTTTGACCACTTCTGATCTTAATGCGCGATGACGCATCGGGTATAACGCTTGAAAGCCTAAATCTTCTAATTCATTTTTAATATCATGAATACCAAGGCGGTTCGCAATTGGCGCATAAATCTCTAGGGTTTCACGGGCAATACGACGGCGTTTGTCAGGGCGCAGTGCGCCCAAAGTACGCATGTTGTGAGTACGGTCAGCCAGTTTAATTAAGATCACACGAATATCTTGCGTCATCGCCATGATCATTTTGCGGTAGTTTTCGGCTTGGAATTCTTTTTTATCTTTAAAGCTGAGTTTATCTAGTTTACTCACCCCTTCAACAAGCTCGGCAACTGTGTCGCCAAAAATTTCAGCTAAGTCTTGTTGGCTAAAGTCAGTGTCTTCAATCACGTCATGCATCAGGGCAGCCATCAGCGTTTCGTGGTCTAAGTGCATGCCGGCAAGTATTTGTGTCACTTCGACAGGGTGGGTGATATAAGGCTCGCCACTTGAGCGTGTTTGGCCTTCGTGGGCTTCGCGAGCGACCACGTATGCTTTTTGTACCAGCTCAATCTCAGCGGGTGGTAAGTATTCGGATATTTTCTTTTTGAGGCCTTCGAATAGATACAAAGTCACACTCCAATGCGCAAATGAAGTAAATCGGTAACGGTATGAATAGAATATACGATGAAAAGAAGGGCTTGCCAACGGCTAGTGTAGAAATACTAGCCGTATAGCTAAATCAAAGCGGGGAGCTTGATTATTGGTTGCCACCTACGATAGCAGCCACAGCAGCCATTTCTGCTGCTTCTTGATGTTGTTGTTCTTCACGATCAATTAAGTCCATAGAAGAGCTATCTACTAACCCTTTCTCAATTTCACGTAAAGCAATAACCGTTGGTTTGTCATTTTCAGCATCAACGAGTGGATCTTTACCACCAACCGCGATTTGGCGGGCACGACGAGCCGCAACTAAAATTAAGTCAAAACGATTACCAATTGCATCTACTGCATCTTCAACAGTTACGCGAGCCATCTTAGCACTCCAAATAAATTCTTAAGCAAAGGCGTAGTTTACTGTACCAAGTTAAATTCGCCAATAGCTTGTGGTTAATTTTTATCTTATTCTTAAAAAGTATTACTTAAGTAAGTTCTCTAATAACGCCTGATGGCGCACAGTTTGGCTTTTTAACGATAAACGTTTAGCCATAACGATAGTTTCGATTTCTGTAAGTGCAGTATCAAAGTCATCGTTAACAACAACATAATCATACTCATTATAGTGTGATGTTTCTGATTGTGCTTTTGCCATTCTTCCTGCGATTACCTCAGCAGAGTCTTGACCACGGTTATTTAAGCGTGATTCAAGTTCTTCTTTTGATGGCGGAAGAATAAAGATAGTCTCAACATCATCAACTAATTTGCGAATTTGCTGAGCACCTTGCCAATCGATATCTAAAAATACATCATTGCCTGCTGCAAGTTGGCTTTCGATTGCTTGCTTAGACGTACCATAGTAGTTATCAAACACTTGCGCCCATTCAAAAAAGTCATTTTTCTCAATTAGCGCTTTGAACTCATCCACAGAGACAAAGTGATAGTGCACACCGTTTTCTTCGCCCGGACGAGGTGAGCGAGTGGTATGCGAAACCGATACCTTCATATCGCTGTGTTTCTTTAGTAAAGCACCAATTAAGCTTGATTTACCAGCCCCTGATGGAGCTGACAAGATAAATAAATTTCCGCGAGTTTGCGCCATGATCTGTCTCTAATAAAAAATAAACAGGCTCGGACTATCGCTAATCCAAGCTTTTAATTGAACTATTGTACTTTATTTCGCTAAAAGTGCTCAAGTTTGCCTGCTTTTAGACTTTTTAAAACAAAAGACCCAGCAGGTGCTGGGTCTTATAAAAATCTGTAAAGCGTGCTTATTCTATATTTTGGATCTGTTCACGCATTTGCTCGATTAACACTTTTAGCTCTACCGCAGCGTTTGTGATATCACTGTTGATAGACTTTGATGCTAACGTGTTTGCTTCACGGTTAAACTCTTGCATCATAAAGTCGAGGCGTCGGCCACATGCGCCGCCTTTAGTTAAGATTTTTTTGGTTTCTTTAACATGCGACTTTAAGCGGTCAAGTTCTTCAGCGACATCTTGTTTTTGTGCAAGGTAAATAAGTTCTTGCTCAAGGCGAGACTCATCGATATCTGTTTTTAGTTCTTCTAGCTTTTGGTTTAGTTTTTCGCGCTGCCATTTAGCAATTTCTGGTAAGTGGCCTTCAACAATAGTTACTTGGTCTAAAATAGCATCAAGGCGAGTTGCTATCATTTCTTGTAAGTTTGCGCCTTCATCGCCGCGAGCTTGTTTAAAATCTTCAATTACTTGGTCAAACCCTGCAATTAGCGCAGTGTTTACACTATCCATATCGAGCTCTTCGGCTTCCATAACGCCAGGCCAACGTAAAATATCAACAGGGTTGATGTCACCATTGCTTTGGTTTTGCACCCATTGTGCGCTTTTAATTAATTGCTCAGCGAGTGATTCATTAATCGTTAACTCACCAACATGCGCTGGATTTGCAGCAAACTTTAAGAAAACTTCAACCTTACCGCGTTGTAAATGTTTACGTAAACGCTCACGAATAACTGGTTCCATGCCACGAAATTGCTCAGGTGCGCGGATAAAAGTTTCAAGGTAACGTTGGTTTACTGAACGAATTTCCCAAGTGCCAGTGCCCCATTCGCCTTTAATTTCGCGGCGCGCATAAGCTGTCATGCTGTGGATCATGGATGATTTCCTAGTGTTATTAAATTTACAAAGTTGACTGATTATACCGAATCAGCTTTTAACCTCTAGCGTAAATTTTCTGAAATGTGCTTTTCTGATGCAGTTAATTATGTAAATGAACATGGCATCTGGCACCACATCGACTTATAATGTGGCAAATTCAGAATTAAGGGGATCGTTAATGCGTCCAAGCGAAAGAACACCTAACCAAATTAGACCGGTTACATTCACACGTAATTACACTATGCATGCTGAAGGTTCAGTATTAGTAGAGTTTGGAAATACTAAAGTTTTGTGTACAGCAACTGTTGAAGCTGGTGTACCACGCTTTATGAAAGGCCAAGGTAAAGGTTGGGTTACGGCTGAATACGGTATGTTACCTCGTTCAACACATACTCGTAATGGCCGTGAAGCATCGCGCGGTAAGCAGGGCGGTCGTACTATGGAAATTCAACGCTTAATCGCACGTGCGCTTCGTGCCGCGGTTGATTTAAAGGCGTTAGGTGAAAATACCATTACTATCGATTGTGATGTTATTCAAGCTGATGGCGGTACACGTACAGCATCAATCAGTGGTGCATGTGTTGCATTAGTTGATGCGCTTACTTACATGCGTAGTAAAGGTATGATTAATTCAAACCCACTTAAGCATATGATTGCGGCAATTTCAGTTGGTGTATATAAAGGTCAACCAATTAGTGACCTTGAGTACCTAGAAGATTCTGAAGCCGAAACAGATATGAATGTGATCTTGACCGAAACTGGCAAAATCATCGAAATTCAAGGTACAGCTGAAGGCGAACCTTTCTCATTCGACGAACTTGATGAGCTACTTACATTAGCTAAGCACTCAATTCGTGAAATTATCGACGTTCAAAAGCAAGCATTAGCTTAATAAAGAAGTAGGTTTATTAGTTATGAAAGATTATCAAAAAGAGTTTATTGAATTCGCACTTGAAAAGCAGGTGCTTAAATTTGGTGAGTTTACTTTAAAGTCTGGCCGCACTAGCCCTTATTTCTTCAATGCTGGTTTATTCAATACCGGTCGTGACCTTGCACGCTTGGGTCGCTTTTACGCTGCAGCACTTGAAGATGCGGGCATTGATTACGATGTATTATTTGGCCCTGCTTATAAAGGTATTCCAATCGCAACGACTACAGCGGTTGCTTTAGCTGATCATCACGACAAAGATGTACCTTACTGTTTTAACCGTAAAGAGAAAAAAGCACACGGTGAAGGTGGTACATTAGTAGGTTCTGAACTTAAAGGTAAGATCATGTTAGTTGATGACGTGATCACGGCAGGTACAGCTATTCGTGAATCTATGGAAATCATTGCAGATAATGGTGCAGACTTAAGTGGTGTTTTAATTGCACTTGACCGCCAAGAGAAAGGCAAAGCTGAGTTATCTGCTATTCAAGAAGTTGAGCGTGACTTTGGCACTAAAGTTATCTCTATTGTAAAACTAGCTGACTTAATTAGTTACCTAGAAGCCAAAGGCACAATGGATGAGCATTTAGCCGCAGTAAAAGCATATCGTGATCAATACGGCATTGCTTAACACCTAAAAACGCGAACTATTTAAAGGCCCAGCTATATTACTGGGCTTTTTTGTTTTTAGAGTATTGTACTTTTATGGCCTTAAATACGGTCAAAAAGTTACTGAAGCGTTAATAAAGTTTCTCTTTTGTGGTGTTTAGACTAAAAAGGATACAAAAGGCAGTTTTTTTAAAGTTTTCTCAAAAAAGTGCTTGCGTTAATTCGCTGCATCCCTATAATGCGCATCCACCGACACGGCGGACTGCTTACAAAAAAGCAAAACGACGAGTTGGTTGAGTCAAGTAAG
>NZ_JABVXE010000021.1:0-48552 GCF_013350085.1 Pseudoalteromonas sp. 0802
GAGTAATCAACTATAGTAATGCATCAAGCATTAAGAAAAACCCGAGCTTAGTCTCGGGTTTTTTTATGGGTGAAAAAGCTATCAGCTGTCAGCTTTAAGACGTCAGATTAGATTGGTGGGGTTGGTTTGTGTGGTGTCTCACTCGGTATTCGCCCTATTCATTCTTCGGGTAGGTTGGTTTGAGCGCAGCGAAACCCAACGTAAACAGAGCTATCAGCTTTTAGACGTCAGATTAGATTGGTGGGGTTGGTTTGTGTGGTGTCTCACTCGGTATTCGTCCTGTTCATTCTTCGGGTAGGTTGGTTTGAGCGCAGCGAAACCCAACACAACCATGTAAACCTTTTCTTTTATGACCCCCATTACCATAAACCATTCCTCCTAATGGCTTTACCTAGACCCTTTGAACTTTACCCTCGTTAACCACTGTATAAAAATCACCATTACGCTATTGTTTTATCGTTTTATTCATTAATAACGTCATTTTAATGTGAATATTTCACTAAATTTTTATTGTTAATATAGTTTCTGTATTGGGGATGTTAGATTCTTTATGTGAAATTAGCTTAAATTGCTCAAGTATCAGCTAGATGTCAGTTAAATATTATAAGAGTTGGGTAAATCTCGCTTAATATATTGTTCCTAAACAGGAAATCGAAAATCAATCTTATAGTAGTATTTTGTTAATGGATTTTGTTAGAATCACTGCCGTCATGTAAATGGAATGGTTTTATCAGGGATGGCTAATGACTAGCTTAAGTGCTACTTGTCAAAAAATAGCTTTGCTATTTGCAGTATATTTTTAATTCCCCTTTAGATGCTCAGTATCTTTATAGCTTGTACTTTGATGGTTTGATCTAAATTGCTCATAAGTTGCAGTAGGTTTTCTCTTTCTATCTTCAAAAGCTCTGAAATACTGAAGACATACATAAAATTCACACCTCGGTGGGGATTGTTGTGTTAATTATTTGCCAACAATCGGTATGAATAACTATGTATATATCAATCTAATTAATGTTAATTCCTTTCCTGTAACAGGCACTTCCTTCTGTAGTGGTCGAAAACTTTTAAAATATAGACCACATTTAAGTAAGGAGTTATCGCCCAATATTTTTAGTTATTAAATCGAATAGTAGCTTTAAAACAGTAGGTGAAATTTAAGTTTTTAATATAAAAAGGAATTATTAGTGTATAAAAATAAACTTACGCAAACTGCTTTATGCGTTGCCGCTGCACTTGCCTCAACATCAACAATTGCTGCCAATAGTTGGTTATCTAGAGTCAGTACCGTCGATCAGCATCAGCAAAAGAAAGTATTTGCAGCTAACAGGATGCAAAGCCTTTCAGCTGTCAGTACTGATTCGTCAACTGCAATTTTTGATATAACAGTGTCGTTATACAATAATCCAGAAGGTGCAGAGCAGAATGCCTATGAAGAAATTTTTAAAAATTTCGCAGATGCTATTTGTGAGCAAACAAATGGTGAGCATAAGCTTGGCACAGTGAGTGTATTTAGAGAAAATAAACATCGCTCTAAATCAGATATTATTTGGGGGTCAAGAGAATGGCCTAGAGCTAATGCGTCAGGTTTTGGTGCGAATGGCATGCATATTTGGTTTGGTGATGTTTTCCCGAACGGTGCAGGTGCTGGCAAAGACCATGATATGCTTCAAGATCCTAAAGGTGCTGGTTATACACTTGCCCATGAATGGGGGCACTATGCTTATGGCCTTTTTGACGAGTATCAAGGCGTAGCTGAAAGCGCAGATGCAAATAGCCCTATAAAAACTGATTTAGCTACTAACTCTATTATGAGTAATCAGTGGAAAGCTCTACAAGGTGATATGCTTTGGCTTAATCACTCTACTGCAACAAATATTGGTAATGTTGATAGAACAGCTCAAGGTCGAGTATACGGAAAAAGTGCATGGGAAGTGCTATTACAAGATGCCAAAGATGATCCTAAGTTAGGAAGAAAAACGGCTCAACCAGAGCGTACTCGCTTTCTTACTCTGGCTAACAATGCTCCAGATGATGTAACACCAGTAAAGATTGAACTACCTTCAGCTCAAGCATCATGCCGAGATCAGCTTGATGTAGTTTGGGTTGAAGGTGATATTGATATGCAAGTGGTTATTGACCGTTCAGGTAGTATGGGCGGCGCGGCAATCAATAATGCCAAACAAGCAGCTAAAATACTTGTTGATGCTACAGCAGAAGGCACTACATCAATGGGGTTAGTTAGCTTCTCTAGCTACTATAATGTGATACAAGATTTTCCTGTAACTAAAATTGAAAGCCCAGATGTTTCAGTAAAAACTGAACTAAAAGCAGCAATTGATTCAATCAGAGCTGGAGGGTCAACAGCCCTTTACGATGGTTCACAATTAGCGCTTGATAACTTAGAACAATATCAACAAACTCAGGCAAGCGGTGCCCCAGGTGTTGTTTTTGTCCTAGCCGACGGTGATGACAATGATTCTCGCTTGTCACAGGCGTCGGTTATCAGTAATTATCAACAAGCCAATATGCCAATTTTCAGTTTTGGCTATGGTAGTGCATCACCAACTGGCCCACTTCTCACTTTAGCTAATGCTACTGGTGGTAAGTACTTTTCTTCACCAACATCATTGGCTGAAATTGTTGATGCTTTCTTGCAAGCTAATGCGATTGCGACAGATAATCAGAACCTTGCATCTACAACATACTCAATTGATAGTACTCAAAGCGCCAGTCAGCCAATTTATGTTGATTCTGGGCTAGATAACATAAATGTTTTTGTAAATCACAATGCAGATCTTGCAGATCTTGAGTTAGCGCTATTTGATGGTGCTGGTACACTCGTTACCGATATAGATTTCAACTGTATAGATACTGCTAGCACTCAATCATGTAGTGCTAATATTTCTAACCAGAAACTATCTGCACATGGTGCAGGGCAGTGGCAGTTACAATTAACGAATCTAAATCAAAGTACTAGCCTTACTGCTGCGGTAAATGTGAGTGCTGAACCAAGCTTATCAGGTACATACTCTGTCAACGTTGAAGGAGTTGATGGGAACGCAGTTACTTATCCAGCCCCTATGATCCTGACTACGGCAATCACAAAAGATAAACTAATTACAGGCGCTAATGTTAAGGCAACTATTACAGATCCAAACCAAGTTAAAAGCGAACTTGAAATGTTTGATAATGGCATTGGTGGAGATGCTGTTTCAGGGGACGGAATTTACTCAGTAATTGCACCTTATAATCAAAATGGTATTTATCAAGTTGAAGTGCATGTAGACAATAATGACAGCAATGCAGTGTACACCACAACAGGGTTATTAACGCCAACAATTGATGGCTCAGTACCAGAAGCTGAGACATTGCCAAGTATCGATGAGAATTTTGTTCGTATAGCTAAAACTTCACTAGTAGTCAGTGATGTCCCATACAGCGATAGTAATGACAGTTATTATCTGAGTGATGATCTTACTCCAAGTAATGCTGGAATCGAGGGGATGGTTGACTCTCAGGGAGACCTAGACTTTTATCAAATCGAAAACATTGATACCACAAGTGAGTTTGTTGTTCGTGTATCTGACTTAAGCTTGGGGATGAAACCTAGCCTTACATTATATAAGTCAGATGGCATAACTGTAATTGATCAAGATATTACGTTAGATACAAACCCTTCTAAAACAGGCTATGTGTTCTATAAAGTTGCTACTACGGACTTAGAGTCAACTCTCTACGCCGCAGTGCAGCATGAAGATACGACCGCAACTACTGGTGGATACCAAATTAGTGCGGGTGCTCCACTAAATACTGATACGCCTCCAAATAACGCACCTGTAGCAGCTGAAGATGTTGCATCAATTTGGTCAGGTCAAACAACAGTTATCAATGTTTTAGAAAATGATACAGATTTAGATGGTGATACTCTATCAATTGATAGTGTACAAAATAATGGAACCTTGGGTGTTGTAAGTTTAGTTGATGGTCAGATTACATACGATGCATCAACCGCGTTTGATGATGAAGTTCCTGGAACAGTTATTTCCGATTCCTTTAAGTATATTGTGACTGATAATAATGGTGCATTTGTTGAGGGGCAGGTAACCATATCTGTATCTATCAACACGCCTCCAACAGCTGAAGCCGATATTGTTTATGTTGACGAAAATGGAACTGTAAATATTTCACCATTACAAAATGATAGTGATGCTGATGGTCATTCAATAACATTAATTGATTACTTGGATACTCTAACAGGTGAATTAACAGATAATAATGATGGTACTTGGACATATTCTACAAATGGTCAATTTGATTCATTGACAAAAGGTGAACAAGTAACAGATGCATTGACTTATACGATAGCTGATGAAGTGGGTTCAGAGTCTATGGCTCAGGTTTCTGTGATTATTACGGGTATCAATACTATACCTTCAGCTGAAGCTGACGAGGTTTCAACATCTAAATCATCAACAGTACTCATAGATGCTTTAGTGAATGATAGTGATGAAGATGGCGATGCTCTATCTGTGGTCTCGTTAGATGTGGAAGGTATTAAAGGAACTGTTACTGATAATGGGGATGGTACATTCACATATGACCCAGCTGGGAAGTTTGCTGATTTATATGCTGGCAGCTCAGCGACAGAAACATTTAGCTATGCTGTATCTGATGGTTCAGAACAAGTTTCAACAACCGTTACTGTGACTGTAAACGGTGAAGGTAGCAAACCTGAAGTTGAAAAATCATCTTCAAGCAGCGGCGGTAGTTTATTTTGGCTAACTTTACTTCTAGCGCCATTTAGCTTGCTAAGACGTCGCAAAAAGTAAGTAAATTAAATAACAATGCAACTATAAGCCTTTGAGTAATATGCTCAAGGGCTTTTTATTCATGTTGATTACATTGAAGTTATTTAAAAGGAAGCTTGAATTACTCTTAAACCACTAACCCTATTATTTCCTCTAAAACTAATTACTTACCTTCTTGAGCTACTTTTTTGGGTTTCATCATTTCGTCATGAAAACTCACTTTTTTAGTAACAATGCCTTCTTAGTATGGCTGCGCTAATTATCCAAGTGCAGTTTAGTTAGCACTCAAATTCTTAAAATAACGTACTAACGGAACGTAACGATGAAAATTAATAAAATTGCTACTGCAATTGGTTTAACGTTGGCATTGTCAGCGACGGCCAATGCAGGTGTGTTACCAGACAGTCAAAAACAAAATGATTGGTATAGTGCTGCTGAAACAAAATTAACAGAAAAAGAGGCGGCGGCTCAGGCTGAGCAAACATTTAAAGCTAAAAATGTCATTTTATTTGTTGGCGATGGTATGGGTATCTCAACGCTGACTGCATCGCGTATCATGGCGGGACAAATGGAAGGCAAGTTAGGCGAAGAAGGCTTACTAAGCTTTGAAGAATTCCCTTATTCAGCGCAGATCAAAACCTATAACGTTGATGCGCAAACACCTGACTCTGCAGGCACAATGACAGCAATTATTTCAGGCGTTAAAACCGATGTAGGTGTAATTGGTGTAAACGAAAATATCGAGCGTGGCGAGTGTGCAACTGTTGCGGGTAATGAGTTAATTACCGCAACAGAGCTGGCAGAAATTAAAGGTCTAGCAACAGGTGTTATCTCAACGGCACGTATTACTCACGCAACACCAGCTGCAACCTATGCAAAATCGGCTGACCGTAACTGGGAAGACGTGTCAGACATGCCAGCTGATGCTGTAGAAGCCGGTTGTGAAGATATCGCCTCACAACTTGTTAATTTCGAAAAGAATCTAGAAGCACGCTTCGTAGGCACTGACGTTGATGGTCTTGAAGTTGTGATGGGCGGTGGTCGTCGTCACTTCTTACCGAAAGATGCAGCGTTCAATTCAGCTGATGCAGTCAGTGAAGTAGAAGGTGACCGTACTGATGAGCGAGACCTAACTGCTGAATGGCAAGAAATGTACCCTGATGGTAAGTACGTTATGGACCAAGCTGGCTTCGATACGCTAAATGCTGACAGCAAACGTGTATTTGCATTATTTAACGAATCACACATGCAATACGAAGCAGATCGCGCTAACGATGTAGCGGGTGAGCCGTCATTATCTGAAATGACAGGTAAAGCGATCGACATCTTAAAGAGCAATGAAAAAGGCTTTTTCTTAACCGTTGAGTCTGGTCGTATCGACCATGGCCACCATGCGGGCAATGCTTATAACGCGTTAAACGATACCGTTGAATTTGCCAAAGCAGTGCAAACAGCAGTAGAGAACACCAACCCAGAAGAAACACTTATTCTTGTTACTGCTGACCACAGCCACGTATTTACTATCGCGGGTTATCCAAAGCGCGGTAATCCAATCTTAGGTCAAGTGGTTGCCATTGGTAGCGAAGAGCCAAGCCTTGCGGCAGATGGTATGCCGTACACCACAGTTGGTTATGCAAATGGCTTAGGTTTTCGCGATTTAGGTGATGAAACTGATGCAGATGCATCATATAGCGAAGCGGCATTTGCAGGTCGTGTTGATTTAACGGGTGTTGATACGACGACGCCTGGTTATCACCAAGAAGCCACTGTGCCATTAGGTTCTGAGACTCATGCGGGTGAAGATATTTCACTTCATGCAAAAGGTCCAGGTGCGCAACTAGCACAAGGCGTTGTGGAGCAAAACGTAATTTTCCACATCATTAACCAAGCTCTAGAACTAATTGAAGAATAATGGCGACGACGATGAAAAAACTAAATTTAATTTCTCTTGCTGTAGTAGTGGCATTAGCGGGTTGTTCTGATGATGATGACAACTCACCAAAAACATTAACCGTTGAAAATACATTAGCTGTTGGTTCTGAGCAGTGTGTAAACGGTGGTACAGAAACCCTAACCGGTGAAGATAGTAACGATAACGGTGAGCTAGACTCAGCAGAAGTAACGGACACAACCGTTGCTTGTAATGCACCAGCAACGTCGTTAACGGCATCGCAATTAGCGCCGTTGACCGATAATGAATGGTTCAAGTCAGCACAAGTTAAAGTCGCTACTAGCGAAGAAAACATTGCTGCCGTTGTAAAAGAGTCAGGTAAAGCGAAAAACGTGATTCTGTTTGTTGGTGACGGCATGGGTATTTCAACCGTGACGGCAGCACGTATCATGGCCGGTCAGCTTGAAGGTAAGTTAGGTGAAGAGCATCAGCTTAGCTTTGAAACACTACCATTCTCAGGGTTTGCTAAAACCTATAACGTTGATGCGCAAACACCTGATTCTGCGGGTACGATGACAGCAATGGCATCGGGCGTAAAAACGGATGCTGGCGTTATCGGTGTTGATGAGGACATCGAGCGTGGTAACTGTGCAACGGTTGCAGGTAATGAACTAGTTACAGCCACTGAGCTTGCTGAGATTGCCGGTAAGTCGACTGGTATTGTTTCGACAGCGCGTATCACTCACGCAACGCCTGCAGCAACGTATGCAAAATCGGCTGACCGTAACTGGGAAGACGTATCAGATATGCCAGAAGCGGCAGTTACCGCTGGCTGTGAAGATATTGCATCGCAGTTAGTTAACTTTGAAGCAAACCTAGAGGCACGCTACGAAGGCTTAGATGTTGATGGCTTAGAAGTTGTCATGGGCGGTGGTCGTCGTCATTTCTTACCGAAAGACGCTGCTTTTAATTCTGCTGATGCTGTGAGCTCAGTAGAAGGTGACCGTACAGATGGTCGTGACCTAACTGCTGAATGGAAAGCTAAATACCCAGCAGGTCAATATGTGATGGACCAAGCTGGTTTTGATGCAATCGATGCAGAGTCAACAGAGCGCGTATTTGGTTTATTTAATGAATCACATATGCAATACGAAGCAGATCGCGCAAACGATGTAGCGGGCGAGCCTTCACTTGCTGAAATGACAGCTAAAGCAATCGATGTATTAGATAACAACGCCAATGGTTTCATGCTAACAGTTGAAGCTGGCCGTATTGACCACGGGCACCACGCGGGTAATGCTTACAATGCACTAAGCGACACAGTTGCGCTTTCAAAAGCAGTCCAAGTTGCTCTTGATAAAACCAGCATTGAAGACACGCTAATTATAGTTACAGCTGACCACAGCCACGTATTTACTATTGCAGGCTACCCAAAACGTGGTAACCCAATCTTAGGTAAAGTGGTACCTGTGGGTAGTGATGAACCATCACTTGCAGCAGATAACATGCCATACACAACAGTTGGTTATACCAATGGTGGCGGTTTCCGCAACTTAGGTGATGAGACTGATGCTGATGCAGGCTATAACTTTGCGCCGGTAACGGGTCGTGTAGATCTAACTGATGTTGACACAACAACACCTGGTTTCCACCAAGAAGCCGTCGTACCACTGGGATCTGAAACACACGCAGCAGAAGATGTAGGTGTGTATGCAGTAGGCCCAGGTGCACATTTAGTAACAGGCACTAATGAGCAAAGCCTTATTTTCCATGTTATGGATTATGCCGCTGACCTTGTTAAACAAGCCGATGCTAAATTAGCACAGTAATAAGTGCTTGGGAGGCTCTGAGCCTCCCTTACTCAATTAGTTATACTGAAAACCAAGACAAAAAAGAGAATCCCGTGAAAGCAGCCATCTTACTTGCCTCATTACTTAGCCCACTTGCTGTTGCAGGGCAATGCGATATGAACACCGGTTTTACGCAAGCAGACTATACGGTCACAACAGATATAGTTGCTAATAAGCAGCATACTGAAAACACCTTTACCCTTTGGCGTACGCCTCACCAGGTGGCTAAGCAGAATCCACAGTTTATTGAATTATGGCAACAGTTGCGCAATCAACAAATTCGCCCAATTCGTTATTTTCAGCATGCCCAGCGTGGTATTGAGTATCAACCATCGGAAGTGCAAGGTGAGCAAGATTGGAGTAGCAAATATCAGTTAGTAAGCGATAAGTTTTTAGCGTCAATGACGCACCAAAAAAGTACGGGTGAAGGCTGTGAACTAACAGAATATTACACACAACAGCAGGGTGAGAGCAAAATAGAGCTAAGCTGGCTTGCCAATCAAAAGTTACTCAAAGCAATTCGTATTTCAACACCAACTTATAGCCGTGAAATTGCTTTAACAGCCAGTCATCACAACCAGCAAAAGATTCAGGCAGAATTTGCGAAATGGGATAACTATCAAACGACCGATTACGCAGATATCGGTGATAATGAAAGCGATCCATTTTTAGCTAAAATGATCAACTTAGGGTTTGTTGAGCATGGCGCGAGCGGTTTTTATGATGCGCAAGGTAATCAGCTCAAAGGTGAGCATGGGCATCATCACTAATTAGTTATTACAATGCCGCTTTTTTAGCGGCATTTTTGTCTCTGTAACTCAGCGTTAGCTAGAGCTGTTCATTGTCTGTTTAGCTAAGGCAAAACTACTTACTTCAACGAAGTGTCACAACTATTGTCTGGTTTGATTGGTAAATTGTGCCATTGTTGCTTAAGTTTAACCAAGGAGGAACAGCCATGACAAAAATAAATACAAAACACCCCGCAGGTACTTTCTGCTGGGCCGAGTTATGCGCGAAAGACTGGCAAGCTGCAAAGCAGTTTTATACGCAACTTTTTGACTGGGGCTTTGATGACCAGCCGATAGGCGAAGATATGTATTACACCATGCTGAAAAAACAAGGTGATGATATTGCCGCTATGTATCAACTGCCAGAAAGTATGAGCGAGATGCCAACCCATTGGTTATTGTACATTGCTGTTGATAATGTTGACCAAAGTACTGAGCTGGCAAAATCATTAGGTGCAACTGTATTGGCAGGGCCACATGATGTTATGACGGCAGGTCGCATGGTGATGCTTCAAGAACCAGGCGGTGCAACATTTGCCTTATGGCAAGCCGGTGAGCATATCGGGGCAAAACGAGTACAAGAGCTTAACCTGCCTTACTGGTTTGAGCTTGTGTCGAAAGACATGCAAAAAAGTCGCGACTTTTATTGTCAGTTATTCGGATGGCAGTTTGAGGTGAAACCAATGGAGGGGATGGATTACACTTTATTTACCATTGATGAGCAACCGATAGCAGGCATGCTTGAGATGACCAATGAATGGCCAGATGATATTCCACCCCATTGGATGCCGTATTTTGCGGTAGCAGATTGCGATCAGGCAGTCGCTAAAGCAACGCAGCTTAATGGCGCTATTTGTGTGCCAGCAACAGACATTCCAGATGTTGGGCGCTTTAGTGTGATTACCGATCCGCAAGGGGCCGTATTTTCTATTCTTAAATCAACCATTGATGAATTAACTTAAGCCCTTGGTTTTTGCCAATCTGTCCCAAGGTATATATATCTAAGCCTCCTCAAAATGCACAAACTCGCACCTTGAGGTGGTTTGGGTATAAAAAAGCCTACTAAGGAGCAGATTGATGACTAAGCATGTGGTGGTTACGGGGGCCAATAAAGGTATTGGTCTTAATTTTTGTAAACAGTATTTAGCCAAAGGTTACCGTGTTACTGCAGTGGTTCGCACGCCAAGTGAGGAGCTTCAAGCACTCGATGTGAAAATTATTAGCGACATAGATGTATCTAACACCGATGATGTTGCAACACTTGCCAATTACTTACACGGCGACAAGATTGATATTTTGGTTAACAACGCCGGTATTTTTCATAATGAAACATTAGCTGATATGGACTTTGCTGCCATCGAAAAACAAATCAGCGTGAACAGTATTGCACCTATTCGTATTACTCATGCATTACAGCAAAGCTTAGGTATTGATGCTAAAGTGGCGATGATCACATCGCGCATGGGCTCAATTGCAGATAATGGCTCGGGCGGTTACATTGGTTATCGTATGTCAAAAGCGGCACTTAATGCCGCCAGTGTTAGTTTAGCCCATGAGCTAAAAGATAAAAAAATTGCCGTAGGGTTATTTCATCCGGGCTTTGTACAAACGCAAATGGTTAATTTTGCTGGCGATATCAGCCCAGAAACTGCTGCAGAGCGGCTCATCAAGCGGATTGACGAATTAAACCTTAGCAACACAGGTGGATTTTGGCATTCAAACGGCGAAACGCTACCTTGGTAATGCATTGTTCACTGTTTTTATAGTTCGGTTAGTTAGCAGCTAAAAAGCTGCTAACGGCTGATAAGTTTCGCTAATTATTGAACTTATAGTTTGCTATACTCGTACAATTAAAAGTCATTTTGATGTAGAGAGCAGCACATGGAATTAGAGCAAAATAGCGATTTAACCCTTCCTCTTTTTTATTTCGATGAAAACCTTCATAGCCGTGACATCGAATCTCCAGATTTACTATTACATGTAACGCTAAGCGAAGAGTTACTCGCGCAGCTTTGCCAAAACCCAGCTGTTGATAGCAGTGTCGCAATTGCCATTAATGAATACCGTCTTGAAGCGTTAAATGATGACTATCAAGCATTGATTGATGGTGAGCATGATGCGCAGCTGACACTCGTTCGTGGGCCACTATTAAGCGCGATGCTTAGTTGCGACAACGACCAAACCTTTGTATCGCCGCAAGTCGATATGATGCCAACCTTCGATTTAGGTGATGACGTTGAAGATATCGAGGAGGAAGGATGAGAAAACTCCTCACCACCGTATTTGGCCTTATTCTATTAAGTGGCTGTGCATATTTAGGTGCTGCTCATTACGATGAACTGTTTGGTAAAGAACAACCACAACAGCGCGTGGTTGCAGCATCAACACTTGAAGGTGCTGAGTTTTTAAGTGATGTAAAGCCCGTACTTGATAGTCGCTGTGTGGTTTGTCATGGCTGCTATGATGCACCGTGTCAGCTTAAGTTATCTTCTGTGGAAGGTATCGACCGCGGCTTAAGTAAAGAGCGTGTTTATGACGGCACACGTTTACTAGCGCAAGAGCCAAGCCGCTTGTTGTTTGATGCGACAAGTACCGCCCAGTGGCGTGAAAAAGGCTTTACCCCAGTACTTAATGAGCGAGCTCAAACCGAAGAAGCGAACCTTGCCGGTAGTGTGCTTTATAATGCCTTAGTACTTAAGCAAAGCAGCCCACTGCCTAAACAAGCAATTTTAGGCGATGAGTTTGATTTTTCACTCGACCGTGAGCAAACATGTACCACAATGAATGAGTTTGACTCATTCGCTAAAGATAGCCCGCATAGTGGTATGCCTTATGGTTTACCGGGTATCTCGAGTGAAGAATTTCAGCACCTTGCTAAGTGGCTCCGAAAAGGCGGTTATTTAGCTCATATCGAGCCTCCTGAAAAGGGTGTACTCAAACAAGTCGAACGTTGGGAAGCATTTTTAAATCAAGATGGTTTAAAGCATCAGTTGGCTGCTCGCTATATTTATGAGCACTGGTATTTAGCGCATATTTACTTCCCTGAGCATGGCGATAAACACAGCTACTTTAAGCTAGTTCGCTCTTCGACTCCGCCGGGTGAAGAGATCAAACACATTAGCACCCGTCGCCCTTATGAAGACCCTAAAGTTGAGCGTGTTTACTACCGTTTAATGCATGACCGCTCGACTATTTTAGCGAAAACACATTTACCTTTAGCATTAAATGACGAAAAGCTTGCACGCATCCATTCGCAATTTATTGAAGCTGATTATCAAGTAAATAAACTGCCAAGCTATAAACCAGAAGTGGCATCAAACCCATTTAAAGCCTTTGCTGCAATCCCAGTCAACTCACGTTATCAGTTTATGCTTGATGAAGCTGAGCTTATTATTATGGGCTTTATTAAAGGGCCTGTTTGTAGAGGTCAAATCGCGTTAAATGTAATTAACGACCAGTTCTGGGTGGGTTTTGCGAAGCCTGAAATGGCGGCGACACCTAAAGTCGGTGAAATGTTGTTACAACATGAAGATGCCTTAGCATTACCAGCTGAAGAAGAAAGCAATGCCTTGCCGATTTCTAGTTGGGTGAAGTATTCAAAACGCCAAAACAAATATTTGTCAGCCAAAGTTGCACTGGCTAATAAGATGTTTGAGAACGGTCAGCACCTAACAACCGATTTACTTTGGCAGGGTGATGGCCATAACCAAAATGCAGCACTCACAGTGTTCCGCCACTTTGATAGCGCAACAGTTGTAAAAGGCTGGATAGGCCAGCAACCAAAAACCGCCTGGATACTCGACTACGCACTATTTGAACGTATTCATTACTTGCTGGTGGCGGGTTTTGATGTTTATGGCAACATTGGTCATCAGTTATTAACTCGTTTGTACATGGACTTTTTACGCTTAGAAGGTGAAGCAAACTACCTTGCATTATTACCAGAAGCTAAGCGCAGAGGAATTAAAGCTCAGTGGTATCGTAAATCGCCACCTAGCTTAACGAGCTTCTTTGAGGATGAATTGTCATTTAGTCAACCTACGGGTATTGAATACAAAACAATGGATCCGCAGTCTGAGTTGTTCAATATGCTAAAAGCGAAACTGAAGCCAATATTGAGCCCTCGTTACGACTATACGAAAGTACCTGAGCCGCTTGCTAAAATTAACAACCTTCCGGTTAAAGCTGTTAACTTGCTACCGCAAATTTCGTTTGTGTTAGTCAAAGATGGCGATAATAAGCACAAGGCCTATACCCTGATCCACCATAATGCTCATTACAATATTTCTAGCTTATTGAATGAAGAAGGGCAACGAGCTTATGACGAAGATACAGTAACGATTGTGCCTGGGTTTATAGGTGATTACCCAGAAGCCATTTGGTACTTGCACAATGATCAGCAAGTTGCAGCTTTTGTAGCTGGGCTTGCTAAAGCAACAGATGAAGTAGCTTACAGAGATCTGAAAAGTGAGTTTGCTATTCGCCGAACACATCCACAGTTTTGGCAATACAGCGATATTTTACACCGTGTAGCGAAAGAGTATCGCGGCGTTGAATTTGGGTTATTTGACTATAACCGACTCGAAAATCGATAAATTTCTGTTAACTATCATGTTTAAAGCCCACTTCAAGTGGGCTTTCTTGTATTCTATGAACTACAATTATTTTAAAAAATAATGAGTAAAGCATGTTGCAGCTAGTCACAGATATCCGAAAACGATATCGCTGGGGGTTATTGGCGATTGCCATATTGGTCTCTGTATCAGCTATCTTGATACAGAGCCTTTTGTATATCCAAAAGGGTGATGCCAAGGTCATCAATATTGCCGGTAAACAACGTATGCTGTCACAAAAAATTGCCTTGTATGGCAATGCACTCATTTATCATGAATCCGATCATTTTCAACAGCAACACCGAAGGCTATTGCAACAAGCGGTTGAGCAATTTATTGCAGGGCATCAATTTTTAATTCAGCAAGATGAGCAAGGTCACTATATTCATTTAAATGAGGCGCTTGAGGCCCATTATTTCTCGCCGCCGACCGCGTTAGATGAACATGTAAAGCGCTATGTGAGTAAAGCACAGCAGCTATTAAACAATACCGATGATTTTGCCTATGTGGACCGCTCAACATTTGTTAGCAATCAGCTTGAAGCACTGCTCACAAAGCTAGACCAAGCGGTTAAGTTACTCGAGCAAAAATCAGTTCAGAAAGTCACGTTTTTGGCGGTGCTAGAGTTATTGTTTTGGTTGCTCGCCATGACGTTATTAGCACTTGAGCTATTTTTCATTTTTAAACCTATGGAGAAACTGGTCACTAAAAATATTGCTAAGTACAAAGAACAAAAAGAGTTCGCTGAGCGTGTTAATAAAAATAAAGAGCGCTTTATTGCCCGTACTAGTCATGAATTTAGAACACCTTTGCAAGGTTTAACCGCATCCATCGAAGCGCTTGATATCAGCGACAGTCAGCAGCTGACTAAACAGCAGGCGCTTTATTGCGTTAATAGGCTGGTGGCCATGCTAGACGAATTAATGGATTTACAGCAGCTAACCTCGGGTGAATGGCAGTTAAGTTTTACTAGCAGCAATTTGTTATCAACATTAAAGCAAGCTATCTCACCCTATGAATATGCCTGTAACGATAAAGGTATTACCTTGAGCGTGAACTTAGCTGACTCACTCGATAAAGAGGTGAGCACTGACCATGCAAGGTTGACGCAAATCGTTGCTGAAATCATTAACAATGCCGTTAAATTTACTCCAAGCCAAGGCCGTATTGCCGTAACCGCTGCATGCCAAGGTGAGCAGCACTTTGTAATGGAAATACAAGATAACGGTAAAGGCTTTGAAAAGCCGCCGACAGATTTACTTAGCTACGAAAATGACTCAGAGCAACACTTTCAAGGCTTAAAAACGGGACTGCTTAGAGTTATGCACATTGTGAAAGCATTAAAAGGAGAAATCCAATTTCTTAATGCTGAGCCACAAGGTGTGAAAGTGTTAATTAATTTAGAACTAGAAAGCACGCCTAAATCAGCAATGCCAGCGCCGCTGCCGAAAGCTTTACATTGTTTAATTGTGGAAGATAACCCACTCAACGCCACCATTTTAGGGCGCATGGTTAGCCATTTAAATTACAGCTTTGATGTGGCGGAAAATGGTTTAATTGCTACAGATAAAGCCTCAGATAAGCATTACGATTTAATTTTTATGGATTTAAATATGCCAGTTATGGATGGCTTTAAAGCGATTGATATTATTCGTAATGAGCAGGGGCTGCAGGTGCCAATTTTGGTGGTGACAGCCAATACATCGAATGATGATTTACAACGAGTATACGAACTTGGAGCAAACTTGCACGTTTACAAACCGATCACGCTGGATTCAGTGCAAAAAGCTCTCAGCATTTTATTTACTGAGAGCTCACAGGGATAACTAAAGCGTTAAATTAGTTTGTTACTTTAATGTCGCCAACACCCACTTCGACTTCGATATCGTATTGGCCATTGCCACGATAGCTTGAATGCGAGCTAACCACTTTACGGCTGGTGTTCCCGTCATTTTTTAAGCCACGTATTTTAGTGTCGCCCACACCCGTATCAAGCTCGATACGTTTGTAATCATCAAGCGCGCTATCAATTCTTACCGCGCCCACACCAAGCTCAATCTCAACTGAATTACTTGCGTCGTTAATTTCAATATCGCCAACACCAAGTTCAACATCAATTGCCATCGATTTAGGCATTTTTACATGCCAGTTTTGTTGAATGTCGTCATTATCTAGTTTTAAGCTAAGTGAGCTGGCACTTTGCGAGTGGCTTAATTCAATATCTGATAAATCGACATCAGAGCTGAACCAGCTATTGTCATTTTTTGGTTCAATGCGAACTGTAACGACGACTTCGCTACCGTCATAGCTTTCGACTTCTAAGCTGCCCACCGGAAAATCAATATCAAGCTGGCTTGCGCCACTCACAGCAAAGTTGTGATTTAGTTCACGTGAGTCTTTTGCCATTGCGTATGTTGTTGTTAGTGCTAAGCCTATAGCTGCTACACAAAGTAATTTTTTCATTGTCTGTTTCCTGTTGATGACCTTTTATACCTTAGTCGCAGCTGTGTTCAAAAAAGGTTTAAACGATTTTTAATTTTTTATCGAATACGGTAACGTCAAGCTAACGGTAACTTAGAATGAGGATTCAAAGTGCAACAAGTGCAGTTGGTTAATGTTAAAGCTAGCCTAAAGGGGCTGGGCAATGACGTTTATTATTTAGATGATCTCAATATCAATGTCTCGTCATTGCAGCAATGGGTTTTACTTGGTGCGAATGGGGCAGGTAAATCGGCCGTGGCAGCTGCCATTGCCGGTTTTGCGAAAATAGAAAAAGGCCAGTATGAGAATAGCTTTGAGCGTATAGCATTGGTTTCGCCAGACAGCCAAAAGCAGCTCCTTGCGGCTGAGCTAACTAAAGATCAAGATGATATTATTGATGGCGTTACGCCTTCGAGTACGGTTTATGAGTTAATTATTGCAGGTCGAGACGAGCAACAGCTTGATAGTGATTTGCTACAGCAGTTAATAAGCCTATTTGATTTTAGTGACAAACTTAGCAAGGCATTTCGCGATTTATCGACCGGTGAAACCCGCAAACTGATGCTGATCCAAGCCATAATAGGTCGACCAGATTTACTTGTGCTTGATGAGCCTTTTGATGGCTTAGATGTCATGGCAATGGCTGGGCTTAATCAGCTACTCGCAGAGCTTAGCAAAACAACGACCCTTATTTTTGTGCTCAATCGCTTAACTGAGATCCCTGACTTTGTTGATCATTACGCCTACGTTAAAGAGGGTCATGTCACAGAGCAATTAGCGAAACCTTCACCTGAGCAGCGCGATGATTTACTCAAGCTATTGCATCTCACTCATACTCAGTTACAAATACCTGATGCTGATATTGACCATCAAGCGCCTCCGCTCACAGATTCTATGCTGGTTAGGCTCAATAACGCAGCAGTGAGTTATGGCGGCGAGGCTATCTTTGAAAAACTAAACTGGCAAATTAACCAAGGCGAACATTGGCAGTTAACAGGTAAAAATGGCTCAGGTAAAACTTGTTTGCTGAACCTTATCACTGGTGATAACCCGCAGTGTTACAACAATGATATCAAGGTGTTTGGCTACCAGCGCGGAAGCGGTGAGAGTATTTGGCAAATTAAACAACACATTGGTTATATTTCTAACGCGCTACATATGGATTATCGGGTGAGTATCACTGCGCTCAATACGGTTGTTTCGGGCTTTTATGACAGCATTGGTCTTTACCAAAAAGCCACCGATAAGCAACTTGCCATAGCCAAAAAATGGTTAGCGTTATTAGGATTAAGTGACAAGCAAAGCAGTTCATTTAGCCAGCTGTCTTTTGGTGATCAGCGTTTATTGTTGATTGCTCGGGCTATGGTTAAACACCCTAATTTATTGATCCTTGATGAACCTTGCTTAGGCCTAGATGAAGCGAATAGGCAACGCGTGTTATTACTAATAGAAAAAATCTGTGCTGCAGGCACCAGCACCGTGGTGTATGTTAATCACCACGCGAGTGACAAAATAGCCGGTATCAACAATTATTTAGATATGGCAGATTTCACAAAAAAAGCGCCATAAGGCGCTTTTTTAATAATTGAAATCATTTAGATACGGGTAATGGTAAAACCTTTATCTGTTAATTGCTTCAATAAACCGTGTTGCTCTGGTAAGTGCAAAGCGCCCACTGCAATGAACAGCTTTTCTTTACCGATGCGAGTCGATAGTTGATTAACCCAATTGTTGTTACGGTCTATCAACATCACTTGCTCGCTTAGTTGACCATATTGAGAGTCATCAAAGCTTTCATTGTAAAACTGCGTAAGTGTTTTCATATCACCCGATTTCCAAGCCTTGATAAGACCAAAAAAGTAGGTATCTACGTCTGCAAGTTGCTCGAATGTTTCTTCGATCATCTTGTCATTCATAATTGCTAAGTGCTCAAACATTTCCATTTGGCGTTCAAGAGTTTCTAGTTCACCAACAGATATTTTATGTTCTTGGGCGTAAGCAAGTACTTGCTTGTCGATGCCGTATTGATCTGAAAAACCAACGTTTTGGAACTCCATCTGCATCATGGTGACCATCACCGCCCATGGTGCTAAATTCTTAAACATTGCAATATCAATTGATTTATCAGCAAAGTACTTTTGCAGTTTTGCATAGTTTTCTGGTGATAATTCTGATTGTAAGGTTTTGCCATTTTTCAGCATCATAAATGGTAATGAGCGACGCTGCATTTCCATTGGTGAAATGGCGCTGATATCCACCTCAACAATGACTTTATCTGAGTTATCGAGTGCTTTTGTTACCTTACTTGGCAAGCCTTTCATGCTGTTATCGCCAACATGCACGGTACCGAATAAATAAGAAGCAACGCCGTTTTTTTCTACTTTCCATAACCCCGGCTCTGCAAGTGTATATTGGCTAAAACCAAGCAGTAGCACCATAAAAAACAGGGCATTTATACGCTGGACGAATTTCATAACTTTCCTTTTCATAACGTGGTTTTTTCAATACTAAACTAATTTTTCTTTGAGGCGTTAAATTAAATCGGCTTTATGCAGAAAAATCACATCTAATTGCTAAAAATTAATCAATCATATAATAGCAAATAACGAGGTATGAAATTTCAATTTTTAATAAATAGTGAAATATAAATCTTCATATGTGAAATTGTTGAATATTTATTTCTTTAATTTTGCTTTTTAGCCTGTTTTTTGAATTGATTTTTATCTTGACTTACAGGCCCCAGCGCGGTACTAATAGAAAAAGACAGCGGGATGGCTAGATTTCCGCTACAAATGAACAGAATTTGGTTACAGATAAATGCTTACAAACAAACTTTCTCTAATTCTAATTAACGTCGTGGTGATTATTATTACCGCGGGGGCTAGTTAGTGCTTAGAGAAAAGTGAAGCATTTAAAAAGCCCCCCGCACTTAACAGTCCGGGGGGCTTTTTCGTTTTAAGGTTTGAGTCGCAGCAAATACACAATGTCACTGAGGAATGAGGATTTACGATGACAGGCGCAGAGTTAACAATCGATTTATTAGCCAAACATGGCGTTAAGGATGTTTTTGGATACCCAGGTGGTGCCATCATGCCTATTTACGACGCTTTGTACGGTGCGCCAGTCAAACATTATTTGACGCGTCATGAACAAGGAGCGGGTTTTGCAGCTGTAGGTTTTGCCCGCAGCACAGGCAAGTTAGGTGTGTGCTTTGCAACATCAGGCCCTGGTGCGACTAACTTAATAACAGCCCTTGCTGATGCGATGATGGATTCAGTGCCGTTACTTGCAATCACAGGGCAAGTACCTACCGCAGCGATAGGCTCCGACGCCTTTCAGGAAGTGGACGTGTTAGGTATGTCGTTATCATGTACTAAACATAGTTACATGGTTGAAAGGGCTGAAGATTTAGCCGAAATACTACAAGAAGCCATCCACCTAGCGCAAAGCGGCCGCCCAGGTCCTGTATTAGTTGATATCCCAAAAGACATCCAAATGGCGCAAGTACCATTCCACCCTTGGTTAGCCGCCGAAGATCATTTACCTAAATTAGACGCAAACCAAGTTGCGATAGCTAACCAAATCTTAAGTGAAGCGCAGCGCCCTGTGGCGTATATCGGTGGTGGCGTACAGGCTGCGGATGCACAAAACGAGCTTATGCAGTTTTTAGAAAAAACTCACATGCCTGCGGTATCAACTCTAAAAGCGCTAGGCAGTGTATTACCTGATTATGAATATGACCTTGGCATGCTAGGTATGCATGGTGGTAAAGCGGCTAACCTAGCAGTGCAAGAGTGTGATGTTTTGGTTTGTATCGGTGCTCGTTTTGACGACCGTGTTACTGGCAATTTAAGCAAGTTTGCCGCAAAAGCAAAAGTGATACACCTTGATATCGACGCGGCAGAGGTTGGTAAGCGTAAGCCTGCAAAAGCATCATTAGTCGCAGATTTAAAAACCTCATTACCGCAACTTGATTGTTTTGTAACGCCTGATGAGTGGTTAACGCACATCGAAAGCATGATGAAAGAACATGCATGGCGTTATGACTATCCAGGCGAGAAAGTATTTGCCCCTTATTTATTAAACCAGCTAAGCCAAAAAATGCCATCAACGGGTGTTGTGTGCTGTGATGTGGGTCAGCACCAAATGTGGGTGGCACAGCACATGAAGTTTAGCCACCCAAGTAATCATTTAAGTAGTGGTGGTGCGGGTACCATGGGCTTTGGTTTACCGGCCGCTATCGGCGCTCAAGTTGCGCGCCCAAATGACTTTGTGATCACGGTGTCGGGTGATGGCTCAATTATGATGAACATTCAAGAACTGGCAACAATTCGCCGTAACAATCTGCCAGTTAAAATTCTAATCCTAGATAACCAGCGCTTAGGCATGGTACGTCAATGGCAGCAGCTATTTTTTGAAGGTCGTTATTCTGAAACAAACCTTTCAGATAATCCTGATTTTGTGCAGTTAGCAGCGGTGTTTGGCATTCCAGGTCAAACCATCACTAAAGCAGATGAAGTCGATGCTGCAGTTGATGCGTTAGTAAATAGTGAAGGTCCATACATTCTGCATGCCTGCATAGATGATAAAGAAAATGTATGGCCGCTTGTACCACCCGGTGCTGCCAATGATGAAATGATGACGGAGACAGTAAAATGAAACACACCCTAACGATTGCGCTAAAGAATCAAAGTGTCGCTGTAGAGCGCTTTTTACGCGTTGCACGTCATCGCGGCTTTGACCTAACAACCATGAATTTAGAAATGGCAGATGAAGCGTTTCACGTCACTATGACGGTAGACAGCGATAAGCCAATTTATCTACTAACATCACAGTTAAATAAATTGGTTGATGTGAAACACGTCAATGTTGAAAACCAATTTCAACAACAAGCAATCTAGTAAAAATCAACAGGTAACTAGAGCAGTCAGATTGATGCTTTAGTGAGAAATAAATTAGGAATGAGGAAGTCAGTGGCATGCCACTGCAACAACTGAGGTAATTATGGCTAAATTAAGAAGTGCAACAACAACAGAAGGTCGCAAACGTGCAGGGGCGCGTGCTTTATGGCGTGCAACAGGGATGACTGATAAAGACTTCGGTAAGCCAATTATCGCTGTTGTTAACTCATATACTCAGTTTGTACCGGGTCATGTTCACCTTAACCAACTTAGTGAGCTAATGGCTGAAACCATCACCGAAGCCGGTGGTGTACCAAAAGAATTTAATACTATTGCGATCGACGATGGTATCGCAATGGGTCACGGCGGCATGCTTTATTCACTACCATCGCGTGACTTAATTGCTGACTCTGTGGAATACATGGTTAATGCACACTGTGCTGATGCCATGATCTGTATTTCTAACTGCGACAAAATCACCCCGGGGATGATGCTAGCAGCACTGCGTTTAAATATTCCGGTTATTTTCGTATCAGGTGGTCCAATGGAAGCGGGTAAAACACGCCTAGCTGATATCGACATTAAACTTGATTTAGTTGATGCCATGGTAAAAGGCGCTGATACCACAGTAAGCGATGAAGACTCTGAAAAAGTAGAGCGCTCAGCATGTCCTACTTGTGGTTCATGTTCGGGCATGTTTACTGCCAACTCAATGAACTGCTTATTAGAAGCGATTGGTTTAGCACTGCCGGGTAACGGTACCACACTTGCTACGCATAAAGACCGTAAACAACTTTACGTTGAAGCGGGGGCGCGCATTGTTGATTTATGCCGTGAGTATTATCAAAAAGATAATGCAGCAGTATTACCACGTGCTATTGCTAATCGCACTGCTTTTATGAATGCAATGGTAGTTGATATTGCTATGGGTGGTTCATCAAATACGGTTTTACACTTATTAGCTGCAGCGCAAGAAGCGGGTGTTGATTTTGATATGTCGCACATCGATGAGCTTTCTCGTAAAACTCCTTTCCTTTGCAAGGTGGCGCCTGCAACCAATAAATATCATATTGAAGATGTGCATCGTGCTGGTGGCATGATGGCAATTATTCGTGAACTAGGTAAGGCTGGCCTTGTCGATTTAACTGTTGATCACGTAGCAGGTCACACTATGGCCGAAATGGTGACTAAATGGGATGCCACCGATCCGAATAATGAAGTGGCGCAAAAATTCTATAAAGCAGGCCCTGCTGGTATCCGTACGACAAAAGCAATGAGCCAAGAGTGCCGCTGGCCAGAACTTGATAATGACCGTGAAAACGGCTGTATTCGCAGTGTTGAAAATGCCTTTCGTCAAGATGGTGGCTTAGCTGTACTTTCAGGTAACTTAGCTCTTGATGGCTGTATTGTTAAAAGTGCTGGTGTAGTTGAAGAAATGCTGCACTTTGAAGGCCCTGCGGTTGTATACGAATCACAAGATGATTCGGTTGAAGGCATTCTTAACGGTGAAGTAAAAGCCGGTGATGTTGTGGTAATTCGCTACGAAGGACCAAAAGGTGGCCCAGGCATGCAAGAAATGCTGTATCCAACGAGTTACTTAAAATCAGTGGGCTTAGGTGAAAAGTGTGCGCTTATCACCGATGGTCGTTTCTCGGGTGGTACATCGGGTTTATCAATTGGTCATGTTTCACCAGAAGCAGCAAGCGGTGGTGCAATCGCTTATGTTGAAAATGGCGATAAAATAATCATTGATATCGCAACCCGTGAAATCACTTTGGCGTTGTCTGATGAAGAGCTTGAAGCGCGTAAACAAAAGCAACTAGCACGCGGTAAAGATGCTTATAAACCACTTGATCGTGACCGTTATGTTTCATCTGCACTTAAAGCCTATGCGTTACTTGCAACCAGTGCAGACAAAGGAGCTGTTCGCGATTTAGCAAAACTTGAGGAGCTTAGTTAATTATGGTTTCTCAAGAGCTCGATTACTTTCGCGCTATTATCCAAGCGAACATGGAGCCCCTTGCAAAAGTCACTGAGGTCAGCGAAATGGCTGATCTTAGTGCACGGCTAGGCAACCATGTGTGGTTAAAGCGTGAAGACCAACAACCGGTTTATTCATTTAAGCTTCGTGGTGCATTTCATAAACTGAGCAAGTTGCCAAAAGGTTCTGATGTGATCACAGCCTCAGCGGGTAACCATGCACAAGGCGTTGCACTCAGTGCTTCATTTTTAGGCCATAAAGCTACGATTGTGATGCCAGTCACCACACCTGAAATTAAAGTGAATGCAGTACGTTCACTCGGTGGTGAAGTGGTATTACACGGCCATCATTTTGATGCAGCAAAAGCCCATGCTTTAGAGCTGACAGAGCAGCGTAACGGGGTGTTTGTGCCACCGTTTGATGATCCTGATGTGATTGTTGGCCAAGGTACCGTTGCCCGTGAATTAATGCAGCAATTGAACGACCTTGATGCTGTTTTTATTCCTGTTGGCGGTGGTGGTTTGCTAGCAGGCATGGCGGTGTATATTAAGTCGTTACGTCCTGATATCAAAGTCATTGGTGTTGAAGCTGATGAGAGTGCTTGCCTAAAAGCAGCGCTTGAAGCAGGCAAGCCCGTTGAGCTTGACCGTGTTGGTAGCTTTGCTGATGGTGTAGCCGTAAAAGTTATCGGCACAGAAACATTTCGTTTAGCGCAAAAGTTTTGTGATGAAGTGGTCACTGTAACGGGCGACGAAATCTGCGCCGCAATGCAAGATATCTTTGTTTCAACTCGTGCTATAGCGGAGCCTTCAGGGGCGCTATCAACAGCGGGCCTTAAAAAGTGGTGCCAACAAAATGGTGTTAAAGGCTTAAACGTAGCTGCGATTTTATCGGGTGCAAACTTAAACTTTGACCGCTTACGTTATGTTGCAGAGCGAACGGCACTTGGTGAAAAGAACGAAGCACTGCTTGCCGTGACCATAAAAGAAGAAAAGGGTAGCTTTAAGCAGTTTTGTAACTCATTAGGTGGCAGAGCTATCACCGAGTTTAATTACCGTTATGCAGGTCCCGGCGAAGCGCAAATTTTTGTTGGTATTGCATTAAGGCAAGGGCAGCAAGAGCTTGATGAATTAAAAGCAGCACTGACAGAAAACGACTACACGTTTTGCGATCTATCAGATAACGAACTGGCTAAATTGCATATTCGTTATATGGTGGGTGGTAAAGCGCCAGCTCAACTTCATGAGCGTTTATTACGCTTTGAGTTTCCTGAATACCCAGGTGCACTGGCGCGATTCTTAGATACTCTTGGTAGTAATTGGAATATTACTTTATTCCATTACCGTAACCATGGTGGAGCGATTGGTAATGTGCTGGCGGCCTTTGCTATCGAACCGAGTGATTATGAAGTATTCAATGAGCATTTGAACCGTTTGGGATACAACGTTCAAGATGAAACAAACAATCCATGTTTCACCCAGTTCCTAACCAGCCAAGGTCAGGAGTTGAGCGCAGTGAAAGTGGCTAATTAGTTATAAAACCTGAATAAGGCTGCTAATTAGCAGCCTTGTTTTTTTCTCTATTTTTCCTATAGTTAATGCACGGTTTCAAGCAAGGATGATGCGTGCAAGGTATAAAAAGCCTATTAGGGTTAATCTGTTTAATACTTTCTATGAGCGCACAGTGTGCTGATAAAGTTAGCTTACAGTTAAAATGGACTCACCAGTTCCAATTTGCAGGCTATTATATGGCTGCTGAAAAAGGCTTTTATAAGGAAGCTGGCCTTGATGTCTCTATTATTCCTGCTGATCCAAACCACCCAGATACCTTCCCTAAAGTATTAAGCGGTACAGCCGACTTCGCCATTACCCACTCAGGCATATTACAAAAGCGTCAGCAAGGCGCACCGGTTGTTGCCCTTGGAGCCATACTGCAGTTTTCACCTTACTGCTGGATGGTAAAAAATAACTCAGATATTTTTCAGCCAAGAGACTTTGCTGGTAAAAAGCTAAGTAAAATCGGCTCAATTGAAAATGCTGAATTGCTGGTAATGTTACAGCGTGCTGGATTGAGCCTAGAAAGCTTGATGGCAGCTAGCCATGAAGGCGGTATTAAAGAGTGGCTTGCCGGTGATTTAGATGCGGTGCAAGTTTATGTCACCAATGAGCCTTACACGATGACATTACAAGGAGTCGGTCACCGACTCATTTGCCCGCAAAAGTTTGGTTTGAATGTGTATGGCGATATTTTATATACCTCTGAGCAGTTTTTAGCGAAAAAGCCAGAGGTTGTTGAGCGCTTTTATCGTGCCAGCTTAAAAGGGTGGCGGTATGCCTTATTACATTTAGAAGAAAGCATCGATGTAACCAAGCAGCACTATGCCACCCATAAAAGCGTACAAGAGCTGGCCTATGAAGCGCATGTGTTAGCAAGCTATATCCAACCACCGGGCATTAATCTTGGCAATATGTCGATGGCAAAGTGGCGTTTGATTGCAGATTTATATGGCTTAGATCAGGATGAGTTTGATCAGGCTTTTGATGGCTTTATGTATGATCAACAACAAACAGAAGGATTTGAGCTATCTTGGATGCTGATCCTAGCCATCATTCTAAGTATTGCATGTGTGCCATTGTACATTCGTTTGATCAGTAGTAACCGACGTTAAATAAGATAAATCTGTTATACTGCTTTTTATTTCTTGTCGCTAAGTAGTTATGACACTTGCCGAGCACTTTGCTGCCTTAGATGCACTGCTATTTTCAACACGCCAATACTGGCAATGTACCGCATTTGATTTTGATGATCTTCCTTGGCCTGAATTAGGCAACTTATTATGGGCGCTTGATGACCAACAAGTGAGTGAACTTGATGCCGATCAGCAGGCTTTATATCGTTATTTTACTGATGAAATCGAACACATCGAAAAGCTGGCAGAATTATGTGAGTTGCCAGCGATAAGTGCTGCCCGTAATGAATTTCCGTTTTGGATAAGTAATGGCATTAAAGGCCGTAAGTTTGAGCAACTACAAGACTTTGTTGCGGCGATCAGTCAGCAGCCATTAAACCAGCCCGTTCTAGAATGGTGCGCAGGTAAAGGGCATTTAGGTCGCATGTTGGCATTCAATGGAGCACCAAGTGTACATAGCATTGAGCTACAACAACACTTGTGCGACCAAGGTCAACACAGTGCTAAACAACAGCAATTGGCGATGCAGTTTTCACAAGCAGATGTATTAACCGATGATACTGATGGCTTTTTTGAAAGCCAGCAGCATGCAGTTGCTTTGCATGCTTGTGGTCGTCTGCATCAAACATTTATGCAGCAAGCAAGCAAAGCGAAAACCCAACAAATCAGTTTTTCACCATGCTGTTATCATTTATTCACAGATAACGCCTATCAAGCAATGAGCGAGCCTGCCAAGCAAAGTCAACTTGTGCTTACTCATCGCGATTTAAAACTGGCGCTGCAAGAAACGGTAACAGCACCGAGCCGAGTTGATAAGGTAAGAAAAACAGAGGTTGAATGGCGTCTTGGATTTGATGCGTTACGTAAATCAATAACCGGTGAAATGCACTATGTGAGTGTGCCATCAGTGAACAAAGCGATCTTCTCTGATTCGTTTAGCTCATTTTGTTTGTGGGCAGCTGAGAAAAAATCATTACCTTTACCAGAAGGCATTGATTACAATAAATTTTTAGAAATAGGTAAAAAGCGCAAAAGGGTTACTGAGCGAGTTGAACTCGTCCGACATGTGTTCAGAAGGGCAATTGAAGTTTGGCTCGTGCTCGATCGTGCTTTATATTTGCAACAACAAGGGTATCAAGTAACAGTTAGTACGTTTTGCGAAAAGCAGCTGACACCAAGGAATATCTTGATCCAAGCTAATTATTAAATACCGTAAAGAGGCGCAATGAGAAAGTTAAAAAATTTATTCGAAAATAATAGACGTTGGGCAGCGCGTACGAGTGAAAATGATCCTGAGTTTTTCAAAATTCTATCAATGCAGCAAAACCCAGAGTACCTGTGGATCGGTTGTTCTGACTCGCGTGTACCTGCAAACGAAATCGTAGACTTATTACCGGGTGAGCTATTTGTTCACCGTAACGTGGCAAATGTTGTTGTGCATACCGACCATAACTGTCTTTCGGTAATGCAATACGCTGTTGAAGTACTGAAAGTGAAGCACATCATGGTTGTTGGTCACTACGGCTGTGGTGGTGTTCAAGCAGTATTAAACGAAGCACGTTTTGGCTTAATTGATAACTGGCTACGCCACGTAGGTGATGTAAAAGAAAAACACATCGAACAACTCAATGCATTACCTGAGCAAGAGCGTTTAAATAGCCTAATTGAACTAAACGTTATCGAACAAGTACGTAACGTGTGCCGTACTAACATTGTGCAAGATGCTTGGGCGAAAGGCCAAGAGTTAACAATTCATGGTTGGGTTTATGGCTTAGCAAATGGTCATCTTAATGATCTTGAGTCGGTTGTGACCTGTGCTGAAGAAGCTAGTGATACCTACGGTATTGCCGTTAAGCGCGTATTTGAACGCGTGGCAGAAAAAAGCTAAAACTAGCTAGTTAGAAAAAAGGAGAGCTAATTCGCTCTCCTTTTTTATTGTTCGTCTTGTTTGCTAGCAAGTTGCTGCTCGAGTAGTGCAACTTTCTCTTCAAGCTCAGTGAGTTTTTCACGAGTACGAATAAGTACTTGGCTTTGAATATCAAACTCATCACGGCTTACAAAGTCCATCTCAGCAAGTTTGTTTTGAATAGCTTGCTTTGTTTTGCCTTCAACTGTTTCGGCAAGGTTTTTCACGCCTTGCGGCATGTTGTCAGTAATTTGCTTAGCGATTTCTTCAAGTTTTGCTGGGTTGATCATCTTCGTCCCTTGAGTCACGTAAAAAAACAATCTTACCTTATTGGCTAGGCGTAGTGTAGTGATTACGGTAAAATTGCCCGTCCTGTCTTTGGATAATTTCTTTAGGGGCTTATGAAACTCAACCCAAAACAAGATGAAGCGGTAAAGTATATCAGTGGACCGTGTCTGGTATTAGCCGGTGCGGGATCTGGTAAAACGCGTGTTATTACTAATAAAATCGCTTACTTGGTGCAAAAGTGTGAGTATCAAGCGCGCAATATCGCGGCGGTAACCTTTACCAATAAAGCGGCAAAAGAGATGCGCGAGCGTGTAACGCAAACACTGGGTAAACAAGAGTCGAAAGGCTTATGGGTTTCAACGTTTCATACCCTTGGGCTTGAGATCATCAAAAAAGAGTTAACGACGTTAGGTTTTAAACCTGGTTTTTCGTTGTTTGATGATCAAGATACCAACCAGTTACTAGCTGAGCTGACCGAAGAAGAACTTAAAAAAGACAAAGATTTACTCAATCTACTGAAGATGCAAATAGGTAGTTGGAAGAACGAGTTGATTCTACCAGAGCGTGCTGTTCGCGAAGCCCGTGAGCCGCAAAAAGCCTTGTTTGCTCAGCTGTATGCGCGTTATCAAAATCAATTACGTGCTTATAATGCCCTTGATTTTGATGATCTGATCATGATCCCTACTTTATTGTTAGGCCAAAATGCCACTGCCCGTGAGCGTTGGCAACAGCGTTTTCGTTACTTGCTGGTGGATGAGTATCAAGATACTAATACCAGTCAGTATCAGCTGGTTAAGTTATTGGTGGGTGAACGAGCTCGTTTTACCGTGGTAGGCGATGACGACCAATCAATTTACTCATGGCGTGGTGCTAAGCCTCAAAACCTTGTTCTATTGAGTAAAGATTTTCCGGGCCTACGTTTAATTAAGCTTGAACAAAACTACCGTAGCGCAGGGCGAATTCTAAAAGCGGCGAATATTTTGATTGCTAATAACCCCCATGAATTTGATAAAAAGCTATTCAGTGAGCTTGGCTATGGTGAGCCTATCAAAGTGATTGGTTGTCGTGATGAAGAGCATGAATCAGAGCGAGTGGTGGCAGAGATCATTTCTCATAAATTCATGAAGCGCACCAGCTATAAAGATTACGCGATTTTATATCGTGGTAATCACCAAGCGCGCGTGTTTGAAAAAGCACTTATGAGCAACCGCATTCCCTATAAAATCAGCGGCGGCATGTCATTTTTCTCGCGTTCAGAGATCAAAGATATCATGGCGTATTTACGCCTATTAGTGAACCAAGATGACGACAATGCCTTTTTACGTATTGTAAATACGCCACGCCGTGAGATTGGTACGGTCACACTTGAAAAGCTCGGCACCCTTGCTAATGAAAAGCATATCAGCTTATTTGCTGCCTGTTTTGAGCCTGAGCTTGCGCACAGATTAAAGGGCCGTGGTTTTAATGCTTTAGCTGGTTTTGCCCGCTGGGTGGTTGAGCTTTCTGATAATGCGGTACGGGGCGATACCCTTGAAGCAGTGAAAGAGTTAGTTAGGCAAATTAACTACGAAGCATACCTTTATGAGTCATCACCGAGTGCAAAAGCCGCTGAAATGCGTATGAAAAACGTTTCAGAGCTTTATCGTTGGATCACCGACATGCTAACAGGTGACGCAGACAACCCGCCGCTGAACCTTGCTGAAGTGGTTAGTAAACTGACCCTGCGCGATATGCTTGAGCGTAACGAAGAAGAAGACGAATCTGACGCGGTACAATTACTGACACTGCATGCTTCAAAAGGTTTGGAGTATCCGTATGTGTTCATGGTTGGCATGGAAGAAGGCTTATTACCGCACCAAGTAAGTATTGATGAAGATAACGTTGAAGAAGAGCGTCGTCTTGCTTATGTAGGTATTACGCGTGCACAGCAAGAGCTGGTAATGACTTATGCTAAGTTACGTCGTCAATTTGGTGAAACGTCAGATACTGAGCTTAGTCGCTTTGTGCAAGAGTTACCACAAGATGATTTAGCCTTCGAAGCGAAAAAGCCACCGTCTTCACAGGCTGAGCGCATGGAAAAAGGCCAAGCTCGTGTAGCTAATCTAAGAGCAATGCTTAAGAAGTAATAAATTGTGCGCTCGGTGCTTCGTGTTCGAAGGGCGCCAGCGCATGTTGCTTACCAATAAACAATGACAATCCGTGCTTATCGAGTAACGTGCGGTAGTTAAAAATTGACGGGCCTTTCGCGATTACTTGGATATTTTGCAGCTTAGTAATCGCCAGCACACCTTGCAGTTGTAGATGATAGTTTTCTTGCTGTAGTACACGCTTACTGAATGTTGAACTTAATAACAAGTAATCGAATTGGAATTCTGTTAGTAAGTTTAATTCACAGCGATCTTTAGCAAATTCATTCAAACCAATCGAAAATCCTTGTGAGACCAAGTTTTTTAAATTTTCAATTTGTACCGCTGATGCATAACGAATTTCTTGTTCATTGAATAATAAACACATTCTATTTGCATCGTGGGCTTTTAATAGCTTACATAGTGCTTGAAAATTAATACGTTCAAGGACTAAACCAGAGCAAGGGAACAGTACTTTTTCTAGATTACTGTCACTTACTAAACTGAATGCTTGTTTGAGTAAATTAAGTTCAACCTCAAAGTGCTGAACTCTATCGGTCGCAAACTTCTTAAGCACTTCAAAGCTGGTGCTACCAAGTACTGGGTGTTCACCAAATGCTTCGAGTAAAGACTCTGCACGAGTTTGCTCATCCAAGGTAATGATTTCGGCACTTCTAAAGTGCATAGGCAAATCATCTAAGTGATGCATATTGTCAGCATCATGCTGTATATTGCTGGCATTAAGCAGCGGATGGAAACATTCAAAGCGATTACGGCCTGCATTTTTCGCGTAATACATGGCTGCATCCGCATCACGTATAATTTCATCGGTGTGCTTGTAGCTTGGTTTTGAGTAGGTAATACCAATACTTGCACCACTTTGAATGCACTGACCCTTCATACAGAAAGGTTTTCTCATAATTTCGATAATACGTTTGGCAACATCTTGGGCTTGCTGTTGCTCTGTTAAGTGAGTGAGCAATATCACAAACTCATCACCACCTAAACGTGCAAGCAAATCATGCTCACGAATACAATGCGAGAAAGACTCGGCAACACCAATTAAAAATTGATCGCCCGCTTGGTGACCAAGATGATCGTTGATGTCTTTAAATTTATCAAGGTCAATAAATAGCACTGCAAACTGCTGCTCTGGATAGCGCTGGTAGTGCTGCAATGTTTTTTCGAGTTGAGTTAAGAATAAACTGCGATTCGGTAAACTGGTTAGTGAATCATGGTGTGCATCGTGGTACAGCTGTTGTTCTATTTTTTTACGCTCTTCAATTTGCATTTGCAGGTGCATATTGGCTTGGCGAAGTTCTTTGGTTTTTTCAGTGACCCGGTGCTCAAGCTTTTGGTGACTAAGCTTTAACTCTTGGTTGGCTAGATGAGTTTGAATAACATTAGCAATTTGATGCGATACAAAGGTGATTAGCTCACAATCATCCTGACTAAATTCATGCTTATTATTGTAAGCTTGGCAAACAATGAGACCAATAACGCCCTGTGATGTTTTAAGTGGAGCACCTAACCAACTCGTCGCGGTGCGCTCTGGTGGTACATTAACGGGTCTTTCTACTACGCCAAGCTTGATTAGCTCTTTTGCTCTTTCACTGTCTATGACTTGGCACTTTTCAGTGCTGAGCACTAGTTCACTGTAACCTTTAGCAAATGGCCTTGGTTTACCATTATCGTTAAATTCATCGACGCAGTAAGGGAAACTTAACCAATGTGACTGTTGGTCATACAATGCGATGTATAAGTTATCTGCATAGGTAATATTTTTTATAATGTTATGAACATGCTGATATACATCGTCGAGGTTTTTACTTTGCGTTGCCAGCTCAGATATTTTAAACAAGATCTGTTGGCGTTCTAGCGCATTTTTACGTTGTTGAATTTCGTCGTTGAGTGCTTGGTTACTTTGTGTCAGTGCACGGGTGCGAATTTTAACTTCAGATTCGAGCAGCTCACGTTTTTTAACTCGTTCAATCGCTGTCGCTAAATACAGTGACATCGCTTCGAGCAACTCAATTTGCTGCTCAGAATAGCCTTGCTTATTGTCATAGCTTTGCGCGACCATGACGCCAATAATGACTTTATCGCGATAGACGGGCACTCCAACCCAATGCTCAGCTGGCGTACCAAAGCACTTAAGTAAGCCTTGTTCAACCGCTTGCTCTGTTTGTTGTTTGGTAAAGTAACAGGTTTTACCTTGTTTAAATACGTAACCTGTGAGGCCTTCTTTAAAGTACTGCTCATATTTTAACGGTACTGAAAGACCATCTTTTTCATCGGCAAAATAAGATAGCTCAAGGTTATCGTAAACCGGGTTATGCAACACAACGAAGAAGTTTTTACTTGGGATATAGTCTTGCAGAATGTTGTGGATAGCAGGGTAGAGCAGGGTTAATTCGGCAACAGTGCTTGCTTGCTCTGATAATTGTAAAAGAGCATGTTGCAAGTGATGTGATTGCTTATACTTTTGTAAAAGCGATTTTAAGCGAGCATTTTTACGGCCTAGCTTATCAATGTGTGTTGCTGAATCTTCCAATGATTTAGAACCAGATCTTATTGTTGTTTAAATTTCGTCCTTTATAGTTCCACTTTTTTATTAGATCGTCAAGTAACAGGTGTTAACAAAATAGTAATTTATGATGGGGCGTATTTGGCTACAGCATTAGTCTAGCGGCTAAAAGCAGCCACAAAAAAGGGCTTAATAAAATTAAGCCCTTAGTATTAGTTTTAAACTGTTACTTGCTAGTCATGAAATCGATAGCAGCGCTGATCTCTTCATCAGAACAGTCCATACACGTACCTTTAGGAGGCATCGCGTTGAAACCGTTGATTGCATGGTTAAGTAATGTATCCATGCCTTTAGCAATACGAGGAGCCCAATCATCAGCTGATTTAGGTGCACCTAGTGCGCCAGTGCCATGACAAGCAAAACATGCTGCTTGGTAAACTTGTTCACCAGAACGAGGACCTGTAGGTTCAGCAGCGACCGCAGCTTTATCACCTTCTAGATATACAGAACCAATTGGCGCTAGACGCTTTTTAATTGCATCTTCAGTCAAAGAGTTGTCATACGCTTGTGCATATGCCGTTGTTGCTAGCAGTAATAATGCAGCTGATAGTTTTTTCATTTTGCCTTGCTCACTTCGATTTGAACGTGATCAATCACGATATCTGACGGAAATTAGAACGATTATAACGCTAAGCCACAATTTATAAAATGATCTAAAAGGCTTTTTCTTGAGAAAAACCGTCATTTTTTTGCGTTAGCGCAAGAAAAGCCAGCATTAAATACTGGCTCTTAGCTTGATGTTTAAGCAAGCTCTAATACTTTGTTAACCAATTTTTCGATACCCGCATCAGCATCTAAAATGCTTTGGGCCAACATATAGGCTGGGGTTGTGACCACTTTATGCTGAGAATCGACAACGATATTATTAACAGCACAGCTTTGGTGCGCTCCGCCGAGTTGCTCGATAGCGGCAGCGGTGTCTGCATCGTTACCAATGGTTGTTTTTACACCTTTACCATAAATAAGCGGCAGCATGGCAGGAGCAATACATATATAACCTGCTGCTTTGTTGGCATCGACAAAGCCCTTCGCAGTTGTCAGTACATCACCTTGAACTTGGGCATCTGCGCCTTTAACAGCAAAGTCAGATAGGTTTTTCGCGGCCCCAAAGCCACCTGGTACGATCAAGGCATCGAATTCATCTACATTTAGCTCAGTCAGCGCTTTAATTTCACCACGGGCAATACGCGCAGCTTCAACTAACACATTACGGTTAGGTGTCATTTCTTCACCGGTTAGGTGATTAATGGTGTGCATTTGTTCGATATCGGGTGCGAAGCATTGATAGCTCGCGCCTGCTTTTGCGATATGTAATAAGGTTAATACGGCTTCATTGATTTCTGCGCCGTCGTAAACACCGCAACCAGCTAAAATTACAGCAACTTTTTTCATTTTTGAACTCTCCTTAATGCGACTAGCTTTAGTTTAACAAGGATACGAGCATGGCGACAAAATAAAAAATTTTCGTCGCTTGATAACTCGCAAAGCGTGATGAATAGCTGTTTATGCCTTTTTATAAATTACTAACGAAAAAAAAAGTATAAAGGATCGCTATGATCTTTGATCCATTATGCTAGAATACTCCTCCGGTTATGAAAAGGGATGTTAATTCGGTATCGAATAAGCAAAAGGTTATCGCTACTAAAACCGTTTTCCACATCGGACAAAAATAATAAAAAAAGAACGCCGTAATATCTTTTTTAAATCAAAACATGAACTTATAAAATCTTCCTAAATGTTTTTTCATTTCGGGAGAATTAACTCTGTCTGTTATCTACAAAGTTATCCACAGCTTGCTCTGTCATAAACCTTTATTGGTTAATAATTCACAGTCGTTTTCTTCATGGCCTTATGGCATGCTTACAAACAATTTAATGTTATTCAATTAGGATCCAATTTCACCATGGCTCAGATCCCTGAAAATCCACTTATTCTTGTAGATGGTTCTTCTTATTTATTCCGTGCATACCATTCGCCACCGCACCTTACTAACTCAAAAGGTGAAGCGACAGGCGCAATCTATGGCGTAGTTAATATGCTTAAGAGTTTGATCAAGCAATATGATCCGTCGCACATGGTGGTGGTATTTGATGCCAAGGGTAAAACCTTCAGAAATGACATGTACAGTGAATACAAAGCGAATCGTCCGCCAATGCCGGATGACTTACGCACACAGATCGCACCACTACATAACATTATTAAAGCAATGGGTTTCCCGCTGATTAGTATTGAAGGTGTTGAGGCTGACGATGTTATTGGTACCTTTGCGCGTATAGCGTCAGAGCAGCAGCGTCATGTACTGATCTCAACTGGCGATAAAGATATGGCGCAGCTTGTTAATGAACATGTCACGCTGATCAATACCATGACAGATAGCATTTCAGATCCAGAAACCGTGGTTGAGAAGTTTGGCGTTGGTCCTGAGTTGATCATTGATTACCTTGCTTTAATGGGTGACAAGGTCGATAACATTCCAGGTGTTGATGGCTGTGGTCCAAAAACAGCAGTGAAATGGTTACAAAAATATGGATCATTGCAAGGTGTCATTGATCATGCAGGTGAAATTAAAGGCAAGATTGGTGAAAAACTTGCTGCAGCACTTGATCATCTGCCACTTAGCTATGAATTAGCAACAATTAAGTGTGATGTTGAGGTTGAGTCAGATCTTGAAACCTTTAAGCTGCAAGAGCCTAATCGTGACGAACTGATTGCACTTTATGGTGAGTGTGAGTTCCGCCGTTGGTTAGCTGAACTACTTGATAACCCTAAAGACGCTGATACGCATTTAGATGTGCCAACTGAAGCTAACGAACTACCAAAAGTTGCTGATGCACACTACGAAACTATTTTAACTGAAGAGCAGCTAGATACCTTAGTGGCGCAGTTAAATGACGCTGAATTGTTTGCTTTTGATACTGAAACAACCAGCCTTGATTATATGCAAGCGCAATTGGTTGGTATGAGCTTTGCGGTTAAAGCCGGTGAAGCGGCTTATCTTCCAGTTGCTCACGATTACCCTGATGCGCCAAAACAATTAAGCTTAGAAACCGTAATGGCAAAAATTGGCCCAATCTTAGCTGACGAAAACAAAGCGAAAGTGGGACAAAACCTTAAGTACGATAAAAGCGTGTTAGCAAATGCGGGCTTCGAGTTAAAGGGTATCAAATACGACACTATGTTGGAGTCGTATGTATTTAATAGTGTAGGTAGCCGTCATGATATGGACTCGTTGGCACTGAAATACCTAGGCCACAAAAATATCAGTTTTGAAGATATTGCCGGTAAAGGTAAAAAGCAGTTAACGTTTAACCAAATTGAGCTAGAAAAAGCGGCGCCTTATGCTGCTGAAGATGCCGATATAACGCTACGTCTTCACCAAGTGTTATGGCCAAAAATTGATGCTGATAGCCAGTTGAAGTCAGTATTCGAAGATATTGAGTTACCACTTGTCACAGTGCTTTCTGATATTGAGCGTACTGGTGTTGCAATTGATAGCAACATGCTGGCAGCTCATAGCCAACGTTTAGGCGAGCGCCTGTTAGAGCTTGAGCAAGAAGCTTATGATATTGCAGGCGAAAAATTTAACTTAGGCTCACCTAAGCAACTGCAAGCTATTTTGTTTGAAAAACTTGAGCTGCCTGTTATCAAGAAAACACCTAAGGGTGCACCTTCGACAGCAGAAGAAGTATTGCAAGAACTTGCTCATGATTATCCATTACCAAAAGTGATTATTGAGCACCGTGGTTTATCTAAACTTAAATCAACCTACACAGATAAACTTCCGCTAATGGTTAATGAGCGCACTAAGCGAGTGCATACCTCTTATCATCAAGCTGTAACAGCAACAGGGCGTTTAAGTTCAACGGATCCTAACTTACAGAATATTCCAATTCGTTCAGAAGAGGGTCGTCGTATTCGTGAAGCCTTTATTGCTGCACCAGGCCATAAAATTGTGGCTGCCGATTACAGCCAAATTGAATTACGTATCATGGCGCATTTATCACAAGATAAAGGGCTATTAACTGCGTTTGCGAATGGTTTAGATGTACACAGTGCTACGGCGGCAGAAGTCTTTGGGGTTAGCCTTGAAGAGGTTACCAGCGATATGCGTCGTAAAGCGAAAGCGGTTAACTTCGGTTTAATTTATGGCATGTCGGCATTTGGTTTATCACGCCAATTAGACGTACCACGTCATGAAGCACAGCATTATATTGATAAATACTTCGAGCGTTTCCCTGGCGTACTTGAGTACATGGAAACAACCCGTGAAAAAGCGGCTGATAAAGGCTATGTAGAAACGATTTTTGGTCGTCGTTTACATTTACCAGAAATCAATGCCCGTAACGGTGCTCGTCGTAAAGCCGCTGAGCGTGCTGCGATCAACGCGCCAATGCAAGGTACTGCTGCTGATATCATCAAAAAAGCGATGCTAAAAGTTCATCAGTGGGTGAACGCGCAAGCTGAAGGTTCAGTGAAGTTGCTAATGCAAGTGCACGATGAATTAGTGTTCGAAATTAAAGAAGAGTGTGTTGACGACTATAAAGCTGAAATTTGTAAGCTAATGTCTGAAGCCGCGACTCTTGATGTGCCTCTGATTGTTGAAGCCGACAGCGGTGACAACTGGCAACAGGCGCACTAATAGTCGCAATAGGTGAGAGCTGTCAGCTATCAGGTTAAAAGTTAGCGAGTTTCTAGGGGAAAGTTAGAGCTGTCAGCTATCAGCCGTCAGCTTTCAGACTAAAAGTTAGCGATTTGCTTGACCGTTATACCGTATTTATCTCGAATCTAGCTTCCAATTTAAGGGTCGCGGCATAAAGCCGCTGCTACAAGTAGGCGTGAAACTTGTTTCGCGCGTCTGACCGCTGAAGGCTGAAAGCTGATCGCTTCTATATATAGAACATCGCTTCGTGCGACCCGACTCACCCAAAAATAAATCATTACTCGTTAACTAAAACCCCAACTCCTGCAACCGCTTTACGTGTTGACGATAAAGCTCAATAGGGTCAACTTCCCGAAAATTGTGCAAACCAATAAACTGATTAATCTCATCTAAGTGGTTCATTTCATAATCATCTTTGATGACATGTCCTAAATGGCTGCTGCAGCGCGATACTAGGCCATCATCTTTACCTAAAATAAGTAACGAGCCAAGCAGCATGGGCAAGTCGGTTGGATCAAGTATATTGGTGAGTGCTGCTGTACCACTCCACGAAAAATAGTACACCCCATTTTCGGCAACTAACTGACCTTGATCGCACTTATTTTCTGGTAAACCTTCAGGGTATTTTTGATTAAATACGTCAGCGCCCTGTGTACTTAAGCTACTTAAAGCACCGAGTGTATCTTGCGGTAATTGGCTGTGGCCTGAGAGCAGTGAAATGACCTCACCAACCCCATCAAATACGAACCGCGCGGTATGTTCTGCTTGAGAATTTGCAGGTAGTTTTTGTCTAATTAAATCAATAATGCCACTGCCATAGTTTGCACCGCCAATACTGGTTACTGAGGCAATTAAATCTGGTCTGATTGAAGCAACGTAGCGCACTGTTTGCGCGCCTTGGCTGTGACCAATCAAGTTTACTTTATTGGCGCCTGTCAGTGCTAAAATAGCTTTTACGTGAGTGAGTAATTGTTCGCCCCTTACTTCAGAGCTATTAATAGCAGAGACCGCTGGCGTGAACACCAAGGTACCCTCTTGGTTGAGACTTGCAGCCACATTATAAAAATAATCGAGGCCGAGTAGGTTATCGAACCCCATGAGCCCATGAACTAAAATTACCGGATATTGTGTCGTTGTTTTTTTGGCATGGCAGTAGGGGGTCATTAAAAAAAGTAAGGTAGCAAATAAAATTAAGGGGATTTTTTTCATACCTTTTACTCTTCTACTGCAATTTTTATCACTAACAAGCCTTAAAAAAGCCTGATTTAAGTGTGCTTTTAATTCACCATACCCTAAATTACGGTTCGCTGTAATGTTAGTTTTAAGTAAATAAGAAAAGAAGGTTTTAGTGTTTCGTTATATGTTTATCAATTTGTGTTGTTTCTGCGGTTATGCAATTTATTTTTAATCTGCTATTTGCTAAAGTCCGCGCCGTCCTCATCCTGTAGGACATCCTGTTGATGATGCATCTGAAAGGGTGCAACGTATTGATAGCTTCTCCCCAGTTTGCTATAACGGCTCACTCCTTGTTGAGTGAGTCGCTTTTTCTTTCTCTTATCATACAATTCATTGCACAAATTAACGCAAGTGATACCATCAAAGTGATTCTTATTTACTTTCGAAGGAATGCGTTATGTTTAAATCTTTGGCAGTTGCTGCCTTTTCATTATCGAGTATTTTAGTTGCCCCTTTAGCCAGCGCAAACTGGCAAGTTAATAATGAGCAAAGCAATGTGAGCTTTGTGTCTATCAAAAAGAATTCAGTTGCAGAAGCGCATCATTTCAAAAAGGTGTCGGGTACACTTAACGAACAAGGTCAATTTAAGTTGATGATCGATCTGATATCGGTTGAAACTCTGATCCCTATCCGTAATGAGCGCATGACCAAGTTGTTATTTGAAACAGCTAAATTTCCTAATGCAGTGTTAACTGCTGATTTAAGCAAAGCGCTGTTAACGCTAAAACCAGGTCAACATGTGCTTAAAGGTTTGAAAGCTGAATTAGACTTTCATGGCAACAAGAAAGAGCTAACGATTGATGTACTTGCTAATATGTCACCGAAAGGCGATGTGACTGTTTCATCGTTTACGCCGGTGATTATTAATGCAAGTGACTTCAAAGTAACAGAAGGTATTAGTGAGTTACAAAAACTTGCGGGTTTACCATCAATTGCAACAGCTGTTCCTGTGACATTTTCTTTGACGCTAGATAAAGAAAAATAATGCAATCACTTGCTGACTTAGAAGCCGCTCTTCAGGCTCCCGATAAACCTTTTGATCAATGGCAGCCACAAAACTGTGGGCAAGTGCCTATATTGATTGATGTGCAAGGGCGGTGGTTTTATGCTGGCAGTGAAATAAAGCGCGAGGCAATGGTTAAACTCTTTGCCTCTGTGCTTTGCAAAGAAGCAGGTAGTTATTTTTTAAAAACACCCGTCGAGAAAATGGCCATCACAGTCGAAGATGTGCCTTTTATTATTGTTGATTGGCGTTTCGAAGAGACAGAGCAAGGCCTTGCGCTTTGTTGTGTCGATAATTTACAGCGCGCTTGGTTGGTATCAGCAAAGCAACCACTATTACTGAGAGAATTTGAAGGTGTCAGTGTGCCTTACTTACAATTAGCACATGGCTTGGCTGCGAGGGTATCGAGAAATGTTTATTATCAGTGGGCCGAAATAGCCTGCTCAGACGAGCAGGGCTACTATATAGAATCATTAGCCAAGCGTTATTACTTGGCCTAAGCGATTAAGCTTCTGGTTGTTCGTCAGACTCAGGTGCTTGCGCTTCAATGGGTCCTAAAAACCACTCATCAAGCTTTTTAGCAACTTCAGGTAAGCCTGTGCCTTTTAGTGAAGAGAAGGCATGTACTGTAATATCACCATCTAAGCTACTTAACTCACGACGAACTTGTAAAACTTGAGCTTTACGCGCGCCCTGTTTTAGCTTGTCGGCTTTAGTTAATAGTGCCAGCACTGGAATTTCGCTGCCCACGGCCCAGTCGATTAAGTCACGGTCTAAATCTTTTAACGGGTGGCGAATATCCATCAAAACAACGATACCTTTTAAGCTTTGACGTTTTTGTAAGTATTCACCTAGCGATTTTTGCCATTTCTTCTTCATTTCGATAGGCACTTTAGCAAAACCATAGCCCGGTAAGTCGATAAGGCGTTTATCGGCATCAAGTTCAAAGGTATTGATCAGCTGAGTACGACCGGGTGTTTTAGAAGTACGTGCTAACTTTTGATCTGTTAACGTGTTTAAAGCACTTGATTTACCCGCATTAGAGCGACCAGCAAACGCGACTTCAATCCCCGTATCAGCAGGTAAGCGTGAGATATCAGGTGCGCTGGTAACAAAGGACGCAGTATTATATTTGATACGAGATTTGAGCACAGGCTCTCCTAGTCTTTTATAAAAAATAACAAACAGTGGCTAATTTCCACTTAAGGCACGTATTTTATACTATTAAAGCAGCATTCAAAAGCGTATTTAAGCGTGCTAAATTGGCTTTAAATTAGGAAAATTACTAGGTATAAACTTAATCTAAGTCAAATCCCTATAAATTATGAGCTTAATGTGGGCAGAAAACGTGCCAGAGAATTTATTATCGTGTAGAATATAGAAATCACAACATCCATATTGTAGATGATACAGGGTCGGAAACAGAGAATTCACCATGAAAAAAATAGCACTATCTTTAACTATATTGCTTGGTACGTTGTCAGCAAGCAACGCAACAGCATTTGATGGCGATGTAAACGCAGGTAAAGAGAAATCGGCAACGTGTGCGGCTTGTCACGGCCCAGACGGTAATGCACCGGTTAATATCTACCCTAAAATTGCAGGCCAACACGCAGATTATATCTATAAACAATTACAAGAGTTTAAATTAGGTATGACATCTGGCGGCAAAGAAGGTCGTATGGATCCAGTAATGAGTGGTATGGCTATGCCGCTTAGCGATCAAGACATGAAAGACCTAGCAGCTTACTTCTCTTCTTTAAATATGTCTGAAGGTACAACACCTAAAGATGTAGTAGAAGTAGGTCAGCAGCTTTATAAAGCCGGTGATGCAGAGCGTGGTATTCCAGCATGTGCTGCGTGTCACGGTCCTCGTGGTAACGGTACATCACTAGCTAAATTCCCGAAAGTTTCGTTCCAACATCCAGAATACATCAAGTCACAACTTGAAAAATTCCGTGATGGTACGCGTAATAACGACTTAAACGGTATGATGCAAGACATCGCTAAAAAGTTAACAGACAAAGACATCGAAGTACTTTCAAAATACTTAGGTGGCTTACACTAAAGTCTGATTGCGGGTAGAAATATTACGCAGTAATATTTGATTAGTGTGAAAAAAGCAGCGCAAGCTGCTTTTTTTGTATTTAAACCATGTCGAAATCTCCCACGCCTTTGTGAGACATTGTCCATATCGAGCTGTAAGCTAAATCTTATTTTTATTTCAATTTTATACATAACTCTTTGTTATTAAATAAGTTGAGCTTGTTGCAATATCTTATCTGTAAGAAAAATTATATAAATCAGTTGTAACAAAATTATTAATGAGTAAATTAATCACTGTCGCTGAGACAGCAAAAACAACATGGACAATGTAATAAGGAAAGTGACTGCGGCAAGTCTTTAGGGGTTGACACTGGTTAGGTGTCCTAAAGGAAATAACAAAAAAGCGTCAGGATTGACCGAGAATAATAAAAGCTCATGGAAGTTTAATAATAAAAACAAAATGGAATGCTACACGGAAGGTTAAAACAATAACAAAATGGATAAACAATAATAATAAAAATAATAAAGACTAAAAAGTCGAAGGGAGAAGTGTCCAGATAATTGGCGCTCAGATTAGTAGGCGGTAGAGATGTTTTCTCTACCGCCTTTTTATTTGTCCTGTTACAATAGCCACCGTTTGTACTAAAAGTATGAAAAGTGCGCAGTTCGTCAAGTTGACCAACCACATCCGCACATCGAATTCTTCTGGTTATGCCAGCATTACAATGCCACAAAGGCGTTGTGCACAACCTCTTAAGTGAGATGATCAAGATATGAGTAGAAAGAAAAAGTCGCGTAAAATTCCATCGAATGGTCCTGTACGTCTAAGCAAAGAAAAGCTTAGAGAGATGCGCGCGTTAAAAGAGCAGCGAGTTAAAAAGACCAAAGGTGCTAAACCTGGGTCTCGAAATGCACCTGATGCACAAAATGCAAAAAACACTGCTGCAAACAATCAACCGAAAGATAAGCGTGTTGGTAGTAAAAAGCCGGTTTCTTTAGTTGCGCCTAAGGCTGAGCCGAAAGTTGAAATGAAACGCAACTTAAAACCTATGGTTGAGCTTAAGAAAGTGGCTGAGCCTGAACTAACACCAGAGCAAGAGTTAGAAGCGCTAGAGAATGACGAGCGTCTACTTAAGCTGGTTGAGCGTCATGAGCGCGGTGAGTTATTAACAGGTAAAGATGCTAAGTACTTCAATAGCCGTATTGCTCGCCACCAAGCACTGTGTGAGTTATTAGGCATTGAAGATGAAGACGAGTACGAAGATGACTTTGAAGATGATTCATTTGATGAAGGTGAATCTGACTTCGATAAGTACTTATCTGATGACTTAGCCAATGAATGGTTTGATGACGAAGATGAGGATGAGCGATGAGCACAACCTTGATTATTGCCATCGTAATTGGTGCGGCAATTATCGCAGGGCTTGCGTTTTATGCAGGGCAACTTCTGTATAAACTAAAAGAGCAAAATAAGCTTATCGCCAAGAAGCAAGCTGAGCATGAGCAAAAGCTTGCGGTATCAAAAGCAAAGCGTAATGCAAAGCTAGCCGATAGCATTCATTTAATTGCCCGTGCAATGAATGAAGAGCAATGTGAGTTCTCAGAAGGCTGCTTGCGTATTTGGGTGCTGATCTCTCAATACAGCTTTGCTGAAGAGTTTGAGCTAAGTGAGCGCTACCCTGGCATATTTAAAATGTACGAAGTCGTAAAAGATATGCCAACGCACGATGCCCGTAAGAAATACTCTAAAAAAGAGATTTTTAAAATGGACACAGCTCGCTGGCGTGCTGAAGAGCAGCATAGCGATGAAATTAAAGCGGATTGTGCACGTATAATTGAAGAGTTTAAAGCCGCTCCAGGCAGCGAAAACGTAGTATTTAATTAAACAAACATGCTGCGATTTAAGCAAAATAAAAGCAGAGCCTAGGCTCTGCTTTTTGTTGGGCTAGATAACTCGTGAGAAACGAGTTTGCTTGATTTGTTGTTGTAGGTGCGCATCAAAGCACATACAAATAATACGAATAAATAAATTACCGCGAGCTGTTACTGTGATCTTATCTTGGCTAACAGACACCAAGCCATCAGCTAGTAATGGGTCGAGTGCCTGTAGTGCCTCGCAGAAGTAGCTGGCAAAGTTAATATTAAACTGTTTTTCGATTGCTGGAATATCCAGCTCAAACTGGCAGATCAATTGTTTGATCACTGCGGCACGTAACGTATCGTCATCAGTTAAAGCAACACCTTTACAGATTGCACTGCCATAGCCTTCTTGCACAGCTTTGTAATAGTGCTTCAACTCTTTTTCGTTTTGTAAAATGGCATTGCCTATTTGCGAAATAGATGACACACCCAAACCTAATAAGTCACATTGGCCATGCGTTGTGTAACCTTGGAAATTACGGTGTAACTGACCTGCGTTTTGTGCAATTGCTAGTTCATTGTCTTTGCGGGCAAAGTGGTCCATACCAATAAACTGATAACCCGCCGCTAACATCTGCTCAAGGGTATTTTTGAACATAGTGAGCTTATCGCCCGCAGACGGTAAGTCAGCGTCTTTAATTTTACGCTGTGCAGCGAATCTATCTGGTAAGTGAGCATAGTTAAATACCGACACGCGATCAGGGTTTAACTCAATCAGCTGTGCAATTGTCTCTTTAAAGCTCTCTGGTGTTTGCAGTGGCAAACCGTAAATCATATCGGCATTAATAGATTTAAAGCCAAGTTCACGAGCCTCACTAATTAAACCTTTTACAGATTGCACGCTTTGCGGACGATTAACTGCCAGTTGCACATCATCATTGAAATCTTGAATACCAAACGAAACACGATTGAAGCCAAGCTCACGTAGGTGTACTAGCATGCCATCAGCTAAAGAACGAGGGTCAATCTCAATACCGCGCTCGGCATCATCAGCAAAATTAAAATGTTGCTCAACCAACGCCATTAAGCGGCTCATTTGCTCTGCCGATAAGAAAGTTGGCGTACCACCCCCTAAATGCAGTTGCTCAACGTTATAATCGGCAAAAAGCGTTGCTTGTTCAGCAATCTCAAGCGCTAAATTATCTAGGTATAAATCGGCTTTAGATTGATGACGAGTGATCACCTTATTACAACCACAGTAATAACAAAGCTGACTGCAAAAAGGGATATGGATATAAAGGGATAAAGAACGGCTTTTCGAAGCCGCAATCGCGTTAATCATATCTTGTTGGCTATAACCGTCAGCTAAAGACAATGCCGTTGGGTAAGATGTATATCGAGGCCCAGAAATATTGTACTTGTTGATCAGAGATTGATCCCAGCTTGGTAAATTTATCACAGTCAGCACTCCGCAATTGATTGAGCGGCTATTTTAACGAGTTTAGTGATTTAGCTATTTGATCTAGAACAATGTCGGAGGCTAGAAACTAATCGGCATGCTTTAAGGTCGTTGTAAAAACAAAGAGTTTACTATTTGAGCAGTTGATTTAGTGATTGTTAAAATAAAGGGTTTTGCTAGTGACAAGGTTACAAAAACTTTTTATACTGCATCCCGCTTTAGTCAGTTAAACCTACTAAACGCACCAAAAAAATTTAGCTTTCGCTAATACAATGGCCCCTTAGCTCAGTTGGTTAGAGCACACGACTCATAATCGTTAGGTCCCCAGTTCAAGTCTGGGAGGGGCCACCATTTTCTTACTGTAAAAATCCAAAATTAAAGCTTACAGCTGTTTTTATAGCTGCGTCCCACCTCTTTTTAATCTTTAAAATTCAACGAAATAAAATTATTTTTAATTTTTTAAAAATATTTTGTCAGGTTTTCTGTGTTTGTCTCGTCTATAGCTGCAAATGACACGAAGTTGTTCTATTTGGTGGTAGCAATAGGCAGTGTCTTATGTATCTATTTTTACGAAAAGGACAAACTCATGACGACTACAACATCAACTGTGAATACGCTAAAACTTGATTCAACGAACGCACCATTTAGTGATGCGGCTGTTTGGTTAAAAGAAGGGTGGGGGCTATTTAAAAAAGCACCGTTTAAACTTTTTTTACTTATGACGCTTTTCGCTATTGTGCCTGGTTTAGTGCAGCTATTACCTGCACCTACAGGTTTAACAGTATCAAAATGGTTAGCGCCTATGTTAATGGCAACGGTGTGGCCATTGTTGTTTAACCTGAATAATCAGCAAGGCTTTTCATTTAAGCACAATGCAACATGGACGAAGTGGGGGCGAGTTGCCGTGTGGTCAGTTGTTGGTATTTTACTGGCGCTGGTGCAATTTGCTGTTGGGAGTACTTTGATTGGTAGTGAGCAGTTATCGGCTTTATTGTCAGGTCAGTTTGTTGATGTTGAGCGCTGGCGTGTAGGGGTCATGTTTGTATCAATTGTTCCTGTAAATATGTTGCTTATGTTTGTGGTACCTCTGTTACTTTTAAACGATGCTTCGCTTAGTGCAGCTGTTAAAGAAGGCATTACAACGGCACTAAAGGTGATTAAACCATTAAGCATGCTTTGTTTGATTAATATGCTCGTTACCTTTGCTGCCCCTTATAGTCTTTTACCTATGTTGTTGGTAGGGCCGGTATTAGCATGTACCTACTTTTGTGCCTATAATCGTTTGTTCAAATAATAATAAAAACATGGAAGTACAGTGAAAGCTGATGTTCAAATAAACACATTGCTGAATGAATACGCGCCGCTGTTGGCGCGTGTTGCTGCAACCTATGAGATCAATCAAGCGCTACAAGATGAGCTAATTCAAGAGATGTCGTTGGCTGTTTGGCGCGCTTTTGAAAGTAATGACTCATCACCCGATGTTGCCTTTCGGGGCGATGCCAGCATAAAAACCTATATTGCCCGAATAGCTCACAATAAAGCGGTTGATCATGTGATAAAAGAGCAAAACCGCAAAGAGGTGGCAAGCTCTGAAAGTATTGATTACACCCAAGCCTTAAGTGCGCATAAATCACCAGACAACAGTTTAGATTTAATGGCTGCCCTTCGTAAATTAACGCTGAAATACAGGCAGGTGCTTGCTTTGCAGCTTGAAGGGTTTAATCAAAGTGAGATAGCTCAAACGCTGGGGCTGTCTGAGGACGCGGTTGCTAAACGTTCAAGTAGAGCAAGGCAACAACTTGCGAGCCTAATGGAGTAAATAAAGTGGATAAATTCGAAGCAGATGATCAATTAGCTAAGTGGCAGCAGGCATTCGTGCAGGCAACGCCGAAAGTGGATAGTGCAGCGTTAATTGCACAAACGCAAAAGTCGCGAACTAAGTTAAAGCTAAAAGGGTTAATCGACTCATTTTTAGGTGTTGTGGTAACCGTATTTTGTATTTACGCCATGTTGTTTGAGGCAAAAAACACCTATGAAACCATTCTGTTTGCGCTATTAGTACCTATTCCTTTAGGTTTTGGAATTTGGTCATACCGTTTAAGACGAAAGCTTTGGCGAGCAGAAACGTTAGACGTTAATGCAATGCTTAATTTTAAAGAAAGCCAGCTGAAGCATCAAATTCATTACTGGCATGTGAGTTTTATTGGCTGCGTTGTGCTTTGGTGCGCTTTGTTAATCGTTGCCTTGTTTAATATGGTTATGTTCAAAACATACAGCCTATGGCTTATCCAGCTTGGTGTTAATGGCAGTATCGTGCTGGTTGTTTATATACGCTATAAAAAACTAAAAACTCAGCTAGCTGTAGCGCTTGAGAGCATTCAAGCGATGCGCTGATGTGCGACTTGACGAGCTGTTCCTAAAACTTATATAACTTACTATTCAAATAATAATGAAGGATATAGATATGGAAGTTTTATACAGTATTTTGTTTTGGGGATCGCCTGTCGGCTTAGGGTTATTCTTTTTCTTATCGTGCACGGGGGCAGGGATACTTTTCTGGGGTATTGCGCAGCTTAAGAAAGCCTCATCAAATTAAAAAGCCGATGTGTGAACATCGGCCTTATAATGATTTTGACTATTTGTAACCGTTCGGGTTATTGCTTTGCCAGCGCCATGTATCTTGCATCATCTCATCGATACCACGCTCTGCTTGCCAGCCAAGCTCTTTTAACGCTTTTTCTGGAGCTGCGTAGCAAGCTGCAATATCGCCAGCTCGGCGCGGTGAAATTTGATATGGCACGGCTTGACCGCTGGCTTTCTCAAAAGCGGTAACCATTTGTAGTACTGAGTAACCATTACCTGTGCCTAGGTTAAATACGTGCGCACCTGTATCACTTGCAATTCGGTTCAGCGCTTTTAAGTGACCTAATGCTAAATCGACGACATGGATATAGTCACGAACACCTGTACCATCTACAGTATCGTAGTCATCACCAAATACACCTAGCTTTTCTAGCTTACCCACTGCGACTTGCGAAATATAAGGTAATAAGTTGTTAGGAATACCATTTGGGTCTTCACCAATAAGGCCAGATTCATGTGCGCCGACAGGGTTAAAGTAACGTAAAATAACAAAGGCAAAGCGTTCATCTGATTTTGCGATATCTTGCAGCATCATCTCTACCATAAGCTTTGATGTGCCATACGGGTTAGTCGTGCCACCAACTGGGAAGTCTTCACGAATTGGCAGGCTTGCAGGGTCACCGTATACGGTTGCTGATGAGCTAAATACTAATTTAAACACGCCAGCATCACGCATAGCATCAACCAGAGTCAGTGTACCTTGTACGTTGTTTTGATAATACTCGATAGGTTTTAC
>NZ_JABVXE010000022.1:0-46987 GCF_013350085.1 Pseudoalteromonas sp. 0802
CGGGATGGAGCAGCCTGGTAGCTCGTCGGGCTCATAACCCGAAGGTCGTCGGTTCAAATCCGGCTCCCGCAACCAATTCTTTGAATTGGCTGACTTCTTAAATTAAGTGAGAAGTAAAATAAACTTAATAATTTCAGGCGCGGGATGGAGCAGCCTGGTAGCTCGTCGGGCTCATAACCCGAAGGTCGTCGGTTCAAATCCGGCTCCCGCAACCAACTGAAATTAAAGATTAAAATTAAATGAGTTTGACAAGCAGGCACGCGAAAGCGTGTTTTTTTATGCCTGAAAAAGCTGGAAGCTTTAAGCTTTAAGCTATAAGTTTTAAGTAGAATGAGAGTGTTGTTTAGTGCAGTGTTTTCACTCGGGTTCACCCAGTTCATTCTTTGGGTAGGTTGGTTTGAGCGTAGCGAAACCCAACATAAACAGAGCTATCAGCTTTCAGCCGTCAGACGTCAGTTGATCAGAGCGATAGGCTTGACTTAGAACGTTTAAACTTTACCATCGCTAACTCGCTAACTCGCTAACTCGCACCTAAATCCAACTCCTTGATATCTATCCAAGTTATTCATCCCTAAATTGGGAAATGATTATGAATGTTAGCTGAACTGAACTACGCTTGATTAATAACTAATAATAAATGTGTAGATTTAGGGATGATCCGTTTTTTAATAGCGCTGTTAGCACTTCTGTTCTTACCTTCAGCTTTGTGTGCATTTCAAAACTACGATATTGATGATGGTCTATCGCAAAGTGTTGTGTTTGATATTGTACAAGACCAGCAAGGTTTTATCTGGATTTCAACACAGGCAGGTTTAAACCGTTTTGATGGTAATGAGTTTACTGTATTCACTGCCTCTGATGAGACGAATAGTCTAGCGAATAACTATATTTACCCATTGGCAATAGACAACGAGTCAACGCTGTTTATAGGCACTCGAAATAGTGGTGTAAACCAACTCGCATTACATAATTATCAATTTTCTGAGCCGCTTTTAAAAGAGCGCCGAATAACCAGCTTATTAGTAGCGCAGCAGCAAGTTTATATTGGCACTTACGACGGCAGCCTGTTTCGTTACGATAAGCGAGCAGAGCAGCTTGAAACGTTAATAACAGGGTTAAAAAAACCTATTTATGCGCTATCAAAAATCGCTGACATCCTTTGGATAGGAACGCATGGAGCTGGGTTACTTCATTATGATCTTATTAATAATCAACAAATCAATTCGGTTTTTTCTGGCTTTGCTGAGCCTGTAGATATTCATGCTAGTATCTTTGCTATCAAACAGTCTGCTGATGGCAGTATTTGGTTGGCAAGCCAGGGCGGCGGCTTATATAAAATTGCGTTAAGCACCCAAACAATGACGCAGTGGTTGACTTCTAATGATGATAATTCTGGGCTTAGTAGTAATGAAATTCGTGATATTGAGTTTGATAGCCAAGGCCGAGTTTGGCTAGCAACGCGAGGCGGCGGAATTAATGTTTACGACCCTATTGATGCAAGCTTCACCGTTTTAGCGCATGACCCGTTTGATAAATATAGTCTTGCTCATGACCGGGTATATAGTATCTACCGAGACAGTAGCGACATTATGTGGTTTGGTACTGCACATGGGATCAGTAAGCTCGACCCAGCATCATTGCAATTTAGTAAGTTAAAAAAGCCAACGCCACTTTCAAGTAATGATGCGTGGGCGTTATTTGAAGACTCAAAGCAACGTATTTGGTATGGCAGCTGGGGTGGCGGTATCGATATTCTTGATCAGCAATTAAATCGTTTAGAACGCATAACCACGGAAAGTTCACCGTATTCAATCAGTAGCAATGCAATTAAAGCCATCGCCGAAGATCGTAATGGCGATATATGGATTGGTAGCTGGCAGCAAGGGATTGATGTTTTGCATACCGATGGCAGCATCAGTCACTTTCGAGCAGATGAAGGCGAGCATGGCTTAACTGAAAACAGTATATATGCCCTTTTAGTCGATGAGAAAAATAATGTTTGGGTCGGCACTAATGGAGGGGGGTTGTTTTGCTTTGATAGGCAGCGCGGCAAATTTATTAGTTTTGCACAGCCTGTAGCGAATACACAACTTGTAATTCCAACGGCGCGGGTGACGAGTTTACACAAAACCTCGCAAGCAGAACTGTGGATAGGCACTGATGGTGATGGGGCTTATCACTACAACGCAGCAACCGATACCCTCACTAATTATCGAAAAGGCGACTTGGCTTTATCTGATAATACAGTGCGAGCGTTTTTAAAAATTGATCAGCAAATGTGGCTCGCAACATCGAACGGCTTAAATATTATTGATATGAGCAACCAGCAAGTTCATCAGCTTAATGTCGCTCAAGGCCTTCCTAATCAAGTCGTTTATGCGTTGCTAAAAGACAATGAAGATAGGGTCTGGCTAAGTACCAACAATGGCCTCGCTAAAATAGACCCTGTAACCATGAGCATAAAAAATTATAAAGCTCGACATGGCTTACAAGGTAATGAATTTAATGCCGGTGCTTATTTAAAAACCCGTGATGGCCGCTTGATGTTTGGTGGCACTCAAGGGGTTAGTGTCATTAATCCTGCTGATCTTGAAGTTAATACTATTGGCGGGCAATTAGCACTCACTAGTTTGCAGTTTGATGATGAGGATGTGGTAAATCAGGGAGTCAGCCGTTTAGGCAGTTTATACCAAATAGAAAAAAGCCGTTCAGTGACTATTCCTGCGGGAATTAAACGGGTTCATTTTCAGGTTAGTTACCTACACTACTCTGAGCCACAGACTAACCAGTACTCCTATCAGTTAGCTGGCTTTGAACAGCAATGGCGAAAAGCTACAGGGTCGTTTTTATCTGTTGACTACACTAATCTTCCTGCTGGTAAATATCAGTTGAAAGTTAATGCTAGTAGTGAAAGTGGGGCGAATGCGCTCACCCCATTACTATTAAACATAACGGTTCTTGCGCCTTGGTGGCAAACAAGTGAGTTTTATTTGCTAGCAGCTATGCTGATTTTGGCGATGGTGTGGTTATTCACAGTGCTTTGGACTCGCCGTATACGCAAACAAAAATATTATCTAGAGCAAATTGTTAGCGAACGCACTGACGAAATCGCAGAGCAAAAAATGCTAATCGAACAGCAAGCTGATGCTCTGAGTGACTCACTCGAAAATAAAGTGCGTTTTTTCACACATGCATCCCATGAATTACGTACTCCTTTGAGTTTGTTAATTGCGCCGTTGCAAAAGCTCATAGCAGATGAGCGAAATACTGAAAAGCGTGAGCAACTGAATTTGGTATTGCGTAATAGTAGGCGTTTAGAAAACTTGGTCGATAAGCTACTAACCTTGACACGCTATGATGAGCGCCATGAAGAGATTATTAAAGTTGTATCATTATCGGCAATAGCCAGAGAGGTCGCGGGGCAGTTTGCTGTGTTAGGTGAAAAGCCTATCGACTTTAAGGTTGATATTGAAGAGGCTGTCTTTATTGAAAGCACCCGAGAAGGGGTGATCACGATTCTTACTAATCTATTAAGCAATGCTTTTAAATATACTCAGCAAGGCCAAGTCAGCTTAATCGTAAGCGCATCAGGTGAGCTTGCCTACATAGAAGTAACAGACACAGGTAAAGGCATCGCAGACGCTGAAAAAGACAAGGTGTTTGATACTTTCTACAGAGTAAGTAGTCATGCAAATGTTGAAGGCAGTGGCGTAGGTTTAGCTATCGTTAAACGTCTGGTCGATAAATACAAAGGCAATATTGTGTTGGCAAGTCGTTTAGGAGAAGGAACCAACTTTAAACTCGCATTTAAAACAGCACAATTTGCAGAGCAAGTTCCTGTTGATAGTACAAGCCTAAAATCAAAAGTGAGTCATGACAAAGCGAGTGTATTAATTATTGAAGATAATGACGAGCTACGTCATTACCTAAAAACAGAGTTACAGCACCGCTATCAAGTATTATTAGCTGAAGATGGTCAGATCGGTTTGCAAATAGCGCTGAGCCAAGTACCAGATTTAATTATTACTGATTTAATGATGCCAAAAGTCGATGGCTTTACTGTTTTAGATTCATTACATAATTCGCCCGTTACTTGTCATATTCCGGTGATTATTTTGACCGCCAAGGGAGACTATGAAACCCGAGTAAGTAGTTTGCAACAGCATGCGCTAGATGTGATCACTAAACCATTTGATAGAGAAGAGCTCTTTTTAAAGGTTGAGAATTGGATACATTGGGTCAATTTATATTCTCAACAGCAAACTATGGATGCACCTGATCATATTGAGACAAAGCAACCGGTTGTGGTTGATCCTCGTGACAAACAGCTGCTTGAAAAGCTTGAGTTGTATGTTGCTGAGCATTACCAGCAACAAGGTTTCTCTATGGTGAATTGTGCGAAAGAATTAGCGCTTAGTGAGCGTCAATTACAACGTAAGTTAAAAGTTCTATTAAACATTACTCCTAGTGAATATTTGCGTAATTATCGACTGAGTAAAGCAGCTGAATTACTAAGACAAGGGCGACAAATAAGCTTAGTAATAGATGATGTGGGCTTTTCGTCACGCTCGTATTTTTCTAAATTTTTTAAAGCAAAATATGGCATGACAGCGAAAGAGTACCAATGTCATTACATATAACATGCTGTTTATATAGGAAATGTCGCATTTGAGTACATTTTTGTCGGCATTCAGCATACTTATTTCTTATAACTAATCTACCCTTGAACCTTAACGTAAAATGAACCGCTTTGATGGGATCTCGGGTGTTCATATTTGACGGGCAAACATGACTGAATTCAGATTATGGTTAAGGACGAAACTGAGATCCCGCCTTTATTCATGTTCAAAATAGGTTTTGCTTCCCTTGAGTTATGGCAACTGTGCATGCAGTTGCCTCTTTTTAAGGGAATACAACACACAATGTAAGGATTAGCATGATGAGCCCCCCTAATTTTCATTCCATAAAGTATCTAAAGCAATTATTACTAGCGACAAGTTTGGTCGCTTTAACCGCTTGTGGTGGAGGCGGTGGAGGTGGTGATGACGATGATGATACCCCTCCTGTCGTTACAAACAAAAATCCCACGGTATCTATTAGTAGTGATAGCAGCGTAACAGAAGGTGGCGATTTAGTCCTACAAGCGACGGCAACAGACAGTGATGGCACAATTGCAAGTTACGCATGGCAGCAAACATCAGGTCCAGATCTAACACTTACCGGCAGCGATACAAGTACACTTACGATCACCGCGCCTGAGATCGAAGATGATGCAGATGTCGTTGTTTCACTGACAGTCACCGATGATGATGGTGCAACCGCCACAGCAACAGTAACTATTGAGCTTAAACGTAAAGTTCTCAGCGTAACGATCACCGGTATTGTAACCGATGAGCCGATTATCAACTCAAGTATTGTGGTGCAGATTGGTGATGAACAATTTGAGATTACCGCTGATGCACAAGGCCGCTATAGCGTAAACATTGAGGTTGATGACTCAGATGCTGATGAACTGGTTAAGCTGGTGGCGTTGGGTAATAACTCCATTGATCCGGGCGTTGAATTTGTATCCCAACTGAAGTCTATCGCAACGCTTGTTTCACAAGCAGGAGCCGATGGTACATTAAGCAAAGATGAAAACTTTGGCGTAAACATTACTAATGTCAGTACTGCAGAGTTTGCGCTTTTAAGCCGCGACGGTACAAACATCGATTCTGAACAAGCATTAGATGAAGCTTTACTCGCTGTTGATGCTGACGAAAAACTGCTACTTGCAGCGTTAATCAAGATCATTGTAGATAATGATGACTACGAACTACCTGAGGGTGTCGATTCGACCCTTGATTTAATATCTAGCGCTGAACAAATTGATGACTTTATAAATACAGTTGAAAGCCAAGACCCAGGATTAATCGACTCTACAAAAGAAGAGATTAAAGATGATGATGAACTAGTTGATCAAACAATCAATAATCTGACCGGCAACTATTTATTAATGCAGCCGCAATATTATCGAACTTCAGTTGGGCAGTTTGAGTTTAATAATGATGGTACCGGGTATGTCAGTTTACTGGATGTTGATACTGACTTTAGTTGGTCGCAACAAGAGCAAGACATCACAATTACTTTGGCTGAGCCAGCATTAATGAGTTGCTTTGTGGTTACTGATGGAAACGATGAACAGCTAGATGTTTGTGAGTACTTAGTTGAGTTAGACCTAACTATTCTTCTTGAAAACGATGCAAACAGAACGGTTGAGTTTTTCCGTAAAAGCGAAACACGCATAACCAGTTCAGATGTTGTATATAGAACTACAGAATCGAACTATAACGCCACCCTTATTGAACAACAGCAAACACTTGCTGTGACAGCTGATGAACTTATTGGTAATTGGGTTATTGATAACCTAAGCGAGTTTGGTGGATATAGTAGTGCAGTAAGTGTTGAGTTGCTTTCTGGTGGAACAGGAACGCTCATTGATAACGATAACGCGCCTGTTAGTGTGACTTGGCAAGTTGATGGGAATCGACTGCTTATAAGCAATAGTGCAGAAACTATTAGTTATGACATCGCTATTTGGCTCGTTAAAAATGTACAAGTGGGGTATCAATTTGCGGCATCACTCGAAGCTAAAGCGGACGATAGCTCACGTACGGTAACTGGTTTAATGGTGAGAGATAATCAGCTTTCATTTACTAAGCCAGACCTATTGGGTAAATGGACTGTTTACCAAGGCTATAACTCACCTCAAACAGACCTCCACTATGATGTGTATGATGATGGTTTAATGAACTTTAACTTGAATCAAAACTTCCGTTCTTGGCAAGTAAACAGTGAGGGAGTGTTCTTAAGATATAACTATTTTACGAGCAATGGTGTTCAGCCAATTTGTCCTGAAGGGGAAGTTTGCCAAGTATACAGTGAGTTCTCGCAGCGATTATTAGCCACTAACAATGGTCAAAACTTTACCTATCGTAAATATCGCTTTTTTAACTATGATGGTTCGGAGCGTGTCGAAGATTATTCATCTCATCTACGTAACTTCTCTGTGTCAGATGAGTATGGGGTAACTAAATTCGCACCTTATTGGTTAGAAGAAAACGCAAGTTTTGATAATAATGGCTACCCAATTACAACTAACTACATTGAACTTTATTCACCAAGAGAGTTAGGTGTAGAAACCATTAAAATAGCGACTATTTATGATGAGATGACGGCTGAGTATAGCCATCAAATCACCTTCACTTACCTTGGAGTGGTCAATCAATACGACTACAGTTTAGCGTCAGGGAAATTACTATTTGATAGCATGAAGGCTGAAGTGAGTGACTTTGATCGAAACTTCTTAACTATTTGCGTGTATGAGCAAGCAGGTAGTTGTACTGAAGATGCTAAACAAGCGTGGTACTTTGATAAGGCAATGGCTGAAGAGCAAGTTGTTGTAGAGCGTCCAGCAACGGATCATCCATTAGATGGGGCTTGGCAGCTTGCTGATGAGCCTGATGTCGCGGTAATTATTCGTGATGGAAAATGGTTACAAATTCAAGGAATGGACGACCCTGATGATGATACCGCATTCCCTGGTTTTGAAATTGGTGACTTTACTTGGGATGAAACAACAGGCGCTTTTGATGTCACTATTACGGAAGATACCAATGGTAGTTTCGGTATAGATGATGCTGGCAGTATTGTTGCCAGTGTTGATGGAGATACGCTGACATTCGATATCGAAGGTGAGGGTATTATTACGCTAAGTAGAATCTACAGTGAATCAAACCCGCTAATAGGGGGTTATACATATGGCTCTTACGATGGAGATTTCTTCATTGCTGTATTTAAAGAGGATGGCACTTTCTTAGAGCTTGCTCATGATACTGAGTTTGATGAGTTAGGTATATCAGGTGGTTACTACACCTATGATGCAGAAACTCAAAAGGTAGTGGTTGATTTCTATGTAAAAACCTATGGTGACCCAATTGAATTTGCTGACCCTTACTTTATTGTGAAGCCACAAGGTAACTTTATACAGTTCAAAGACGGCGATGATTTTGGCCTCTTCGAACGCGTTACACGAGTTATTGATCAAGCAGCTTTCACTGAAGCAGATCTTATTGGCTCACATGTATTTACCTTTATGGCTGATGATGGCAGTGGTTTAGAAACCTCTAATGTCGTTATAAGTAATGATGGTACTGCAACATTTGAGTTAGATGGTGAAGTACGCTCAGCAGAGTGGGCATTAGATCTTGGATCGTTGATGATGTATAGCGAACCAACAGCTACGCAAAATTATGGCTATGGTGTGACTATGACACCCGTAATAACCATTGAAGGTGGTTTTAGTGTAGCAACGCTAGGTTTCGAAGTACCTGAAACCTACGATGATAATGATGATCCCGAGTTACACACTTTTGTATCGGGCAGTTTAATTAAGCAGTAATTTTCTGAGCCCAGTAGCAGCAATGCTACTGGGCTTTTTTGAGGAGTTAGTTTATGAAAGCGTTATATTTCTCAGTATTACTTCTTACCCTTAGTGGGTGCCAAACGATGGATGCAATGCAAGAAGACATTAGTGATTTAAGTAATAGCTTGTTTTCAAGTGAAGATATGAGCGAAGAATCACAAGATGCATTCTTAAAAGCACAAGAGGCATTTTATGAAGCCGACAATGTTCGTAAGAAACATGCGCAATTAAATGCTCAAGAACGAAGCTTATGGGTTGAGTTAGAAGATGATTACAACATCTTATTAGCTGCGCCAAGTAAAGCCACTGAGAAGGAATCTTACTTTTCAGACTCCACACTTGCAGACAGCGTTATGATGCAGAGTTTAAAATTTATTGAGCTGGTCGAAAAAGGCGAGTAATCGAAACTTCGCTTAAAAGATTGAAAAGTTTATGTTACAACGGCACTAACATTACTTTTTAGTTACAAACATGACTGAACTTTACCATTGGTTTGATTTATTCGGCGTAGCCGTGTTTGCAGTTTCTGGAACGCTACTGGCGTACAACAAAAAAATGGATGGCTTTGGGGTTGTTGTGTTAGCCACAGTCACTGCTATTGGCGGTGGGACTGTGCGCGACGTTATTTTAGATGTTCCTGTATTCTGGCTACATGATCAAAGCTATTTCTGGGCTATATTACTTTCTGTATTTGTTACCACCCGTTTAATCAATAAACAGCGATCGATTTCACTCAATGCACTACAAGTGGCAGATGCTTTTGGTTTAGCATTTTTTGCTGTGATGGGGGCACAAAAAGCCATGCTCGCAGGGATGCCTGATACCACCGCAATTATTATGGGGGTGATCACAGGCTGCTTTGGTGGCGTTATCCGTGATGTGCTCGCTGGAAATATGCCGATGCTATTAAAGGGCGAGCTCTATGCAATTGCTTGTATCGCTGGTGGCATTGTTTATACATTAAGTATTTCGCTGGGTTTAGTGACCGAAGTAGCTATGATATTAGCCATGCTAATGACCTTATCACTGCGTTTAGCTGCAATGAAATGGAAACTGACATTACACGTTTTTAAATATCCCGACTAAACTTAATTTAAGGATGAATGATAGGGACATCATGGATCGTGTCTTTAGCTAGAATATTTTCACGTGCACAAGTGGGTGTGCAAGCTCCTGAAGTGATAGTAGAAGTACACTTAGGAAATGGCTTGCCAGCTTTTCATATCGTTGGCTTGCCTAAAGCGTCAGTCAAAGAATCAAAAGATAGAGTGCGTAGCGCACTCGAAAACTCTCAGTTTGGTTTTCCAGATCAACGAATAACCGTCAACCTTGCGCCTGCTGATTTACCTAAAGAAGGTGGCCGTTTTGATCTGGCTATTGCTGTGGGGATTTTAGTCGCCTCTGGGCAAATAAACTGCCCTGATATTCATCGTTATGAGTTTTACGGAGAGTTGGCTTTAAATGGTGAGGTAAGAGGGGTTAATGCTATTTTACCTTCGGTGTTAGGAGCGAAAGAGCAGGGTCGCTGTTGTTTCTTACCCGCTGAAAACGATAATCTCGCAAGCCTTGTTTCGGGCGTCGCTCGAAAAGCTGTTTACTCCTTACAAGATGTTTGGAATGACTTATTAAATCAGCAACCCCTGCCACTTAATATTTGTTATCCAGAGCAGCAGTCGCAGCGTGACACGCTACTCGATTTAAGTGATGTGAAAGGCCAACCTGGCGCGAAAAGGGTACTCGAAATAGCAGCCGCTGGTGGCCATAATTTACTGTTTCTTGGCCCTCCAGGTACAGGCAAGTCAATGCTTGCCCAGCGTATGCCTACGATTATGCCAACCATGTCGGATGATGAAGCAATTAGCACTGCCGCGTTATATTCGATAATTGGTCAATCGGTTGATTTATCGAATTGGCGTGAACGACCCTTCAGAAATCCACATCATACTTGCTCTGCTGTTGCCCTTGTCGGTGGCTCTTCGAACCCTAAGCCGGGAGAAATCTCTCTTGCTCATAATGGCGTATTGTTTTTAGACGAGCTGCCCGAGTTTGAAAGAAAAGTGCTCGATTCACTGCGTGAACCAATGGAAACGGGTGTGGTGACTATATCGCGAGCGGCTCGACAAATGGAATTTCCATCGCAATTCCAGCTGATCGCCGCATTAAATCCAAGCCCTACAGGAAGTCATACTGATAAGCGTGCAACGCCTGATCAAGTATTGCGCTATTTATCTCGAGTATCTGGACCATTTATCGATAGGATTGATTTACAAATTGAGCTGCCTAGACTCACCAGTAGCCAATTACAGAGCACGCAAGTAGAAGAAAGCAGTGAACAAGTAAGAGCCAGAGTTGAAAGAGCTTATGCAATTCAACTTAACCGGCAAGGCAAAGTGAATGCGCGCTTGAATAATAAAGAAATGAGCATTCATTGTGAGTTGGCAGCTGCTGAGCTGCAGTTTTTAGCAAAAGCCAGCGAAAAACTGGCTTTATCACCACGCTCATATCATCGTGTTATTAAAGTTGCGCGTACCATTAGCGACTTGAAAGTACAGCCCGCAATTACCTTAAATGAATTAAAAGAGGCGCTGAATTATCGCGCCTTTGAGCGGTTAATTAGTCAATTAACGCAGTATTAGATAACTTGCTAAATAGACAGCATGTAACCTTTGCCGCGAACGGTAACGATACGTTTTTGGTCTTTTTCATCGCTTAATTTTTTACGTAAGCGGCCAATAAGTACATCAACGGTACGATCGCTTGGGCTCCAGTCAGGTTGACCAATTTCTTCGGAAATTTTTTCACGCGATGTCGCTTTACCTGCATTTGCAATAAGGCAAATAAGTACCTTGTGCTCTGCTTCGGTAAGACGAGACTCTTCACCATTAGGGGTCACTAATGTGCGGTTATCTGGGTGCAGTTTAAAGTCGGCATATTCAATAAACTCTTCACTCTCATCATCTTGCTGAGAGCCTTTTATGCGCTTAAAAAGAGCGCGCATTCTTAGTTCAAGTTCAAGTAAGTCAACCGGCTTGCAAATATAGTCATCGGCACCTTGTGCAAGACCTGCAATACGGTCAGCTTGCGAGTCACGACTAGACAGCACAATAACGCCAATATCAGTCAGTGCATTAAGTTCTTTGGCAAGCAAAAGCCCATCGCGTTTTGGTAACACAATGTCGATAACGGCTAGAGAAACTGCTTCTTTAGTTGAAGCACGCGATTGCACAATGCTTAATGCATCGGCCCCCGTTGAATCTACCTCAATATTAAACTCAGTTTCTTTGAAATGATTAAGAATGCGTTTAACGAGTAGTTCGTCGTCTTCAACCAATAAAACTTGAATAGTCATTCGCTTTAATTTCACACTTGATTTGTTGTTATGTTAGCACTGTATGGCAAAGGCTGAGAAGTGTATTGGCGAGGTTTGTAACTATTTCTTACAATTTAATGGCTTAGCTATAGTTGAAAAGGGTGAAAGCTGAGCACTCGCACAGTACTCAGCCAAGTGATTAAACTACTTTTCAGGATAAAGATATTGCCACCATTGTGGCTGATCTTTTAAGTTTTTATCGAAATAAGCCAACATGGTATTCCACCAGTCGAAGCGTTTATCTCGAGCAAAAATTTGGTGATCTGCACCTTTGTACTCAATCAGGTCAACATCTTTACCTAATAACTTTAATGCCGTGTACATATTGTGGCTTTCACCAACAGGTACGTTGGTATCTGAATCACCATGAAGGAGTAATAACGGCGTTGTTACTTTGTCAGCATGAAACACCGGGCTGTGTTGGCTATAAAGTGTAGGATTGTTCCACGGGTAGCTATTTTTAGATGCCTCTGCTGAGTATAAGTAACCCCACCAACCTTGACCCCAATACGAGGTGATATTTGAAATCCCTGCATGGGCAATTGATGCACTGAACATATCTGTTTTAGTTGCGAGTAGCATGGTCATAAAGCCACCGTAAGAGGCTCCTAAATTACCCACACGTTTACTATCTACAAAGCTATATTTATCTAAAAAGGCTTTTGTGCCGTCGATGATATCGTTGGCGGTGTATTCACCCCACGCGTTGACGTGTTTAGCTGAGAACTCTTGGCCAAAGCCGGTTGCGCCAGTAGGTTGTAAAACGTAAACAACATAGCCATGCTCAGCCCATAGGTTAAATGGGTAGCGACCGGTAAAACCACGAGTTACTGGCGAAGTGCCACCATAATAATAAACCAGCGCAGGATATTGTTTATTGCTATCTAAATCATGGGGTAAATAAACGCGACCCTTAATTTCAATGCCATCTTTATTAGTAAAGTTAAACTCTTCCAATGAGGCTACTTGCGTATTTTCATAGCCAATTGGCTTAGAGTCCCACATTACTTTAGCGCGGCTCTTACCTAAGCTTAGTTGTTTTAACTGCTGAGGTGTTGACGCTGTGGTGCCGGTAACCAAAATGCGCGGGGTGCGTTCGTGTGAGTAGCTAACTTGCTCAACAACATCAAAACCCGTATTCACTTTATTAAAACGCTTTTTGCTTAAGTCGAATTGATAAAGTTGTACGGTATCTTGCTCGGTAACTTTAATAAGCGCATCACCGTTTTTAAGCACATTTAACTGGCCGATAGCCGGGTTAAACTCTTTACTTAAAGCGGTTGCTTTTTTACCGTCACGGCTGAGTAAATAAAGTTGACCGTCATAGTTATTAGCAAGCATCCCTTCAGGAAGGTTACGACCTAAGCCATTATTAAAATCTGGTCCGGCAGTGACATAAATTCCGTCGTCAGTATATTTAGCCTGATTAAATGTATTGTATTGACCAAGTACCGTAAGAGCCGATGTAGCTAGGTTTAACTCAACAAGTTCTGTTGCTGGCTGTGGTGATAGCTGCATTGCTTGTGCTGAGCGGCTCATTAAGACGCGACCGCTTTTAGCGTCAAAATCTTCAAGTGAATGGCTAAGTGGGCCTTGGCTTAAGATTTTGCTAAGACCTGTTGGTATATCGAGTAAATATACTTGCGATGTAGTACGAGCATAAGACCAACGGTCTTGCAGGCCTTGGTAATGCTTAGTGAGCTTGCCATTGTCTGTTGGAGACTTTGACCAACTAAAAATTAAGCTGTTGTTATCAAAAAACTGAAAGCCATTTGCACCAGCTAGATTTTTAGCAATGACGCTAAGTTGCATGGTTTTTAGGTTTAAACGCTTAAGCTCGCCATTTAATAAATACACTAAACTTTTGCTATCTGGGCTCCAAGTAATGTTACTTGGTTGGGCTGACTCAAAGCGATAAAGTGTATTGTTTTTTTCGTCTTTAAGTTCAGTAACATATTGTGCTTGATTAGCGGTTGTATCTTCGTAATGACGTTGGCTAGTAATGAAGTAATCACCATTTGGTGCCATTGAAATATAACTGACTGTTGGCGCATCAAATAATTGCTTAGCAGACAAACCGTGTTGTTGTTTAGCGCTAAATTGCACAGTATCTAGTTCTGACTTAGCCGTAAAATCAAGTTCAACCTCATTCCAGTTGGCTACTTGCTCAGTGATGATAACAAACTGATGATCGCCTTGGCTTAAAGCTAGCTCATAGCTTTTATTTTTTTCTGTTTGCTTTTCACCATCAATAAATAGCTGTGCGTTCTCAATGCCTTTAAGTGTTAATGAGCCTTGGCTAAAACGTTCAGTTGAGGCGGTAAATTTGAGTGCCTGTAAACCACCAAGTGTTAGCGCACTCACTTTGTCGAATGATTGCCAGTCAAGCTCATTACCAAAAACGCGTATGCTATCGGTGCTTTTTTGCAAGCTAGGTAATAGGTTAGCAATAATGGCATCGCGATGATCCGTTTGATATGGCTTAAGTTGCATATCTGCGCCAAGAGGGCCAATAAATTGCACCGCTGATTTATTAATGGCAGCGGCCATCGCTGTATTACTTAACGCACATAACGCTAAGGCACTGAATGTTGTTTTTAGCTTGGCTGATTGGCTTAGCCAAGTAGTTGAAAGTGTCATAGTTTCGCCTGTTGAAGGTAATTTAAACCAATATAGCACGCTGCAAATTACCCAAAAAGTGCTCTGCGTTAGATTGCAGTCGGGTTTGAGCTTGTGGTTTTCAATTGCTATGGTGAGCAGGTTAACTTTTTAAGAGGGCTTACAGTGACATTGTTACTTGTTTATATGTTTGTTGCCATTGCGGTTTCGTTTTTGTGCTCAGTGATGGAGGCAGTACTGTTAAGTATTACACCAAGTTATGTTGCCATGCTCAGAAAACAGCAACCACAATTGGCAAAACGTGTTGGTAAGCTTAAAGACAACATAGACCAACCGTTGGCGGCAATACTCACGTTAAATACCATAGCGCACACTGCTGGTGCCGCTGGCGTTGGCGCACAAGCTGCGGTGGTGTTTTCAGATGCTGCGGTTGGCGTTGCCTCTGCAATTATGACGTTATTGGTACTGGTGCTTTCTGAAATTATTCCTAAAACATTAGGAGCTAATTATTGGCGAGGATTAACACCCATTGTTAGTGTGAGCCTAATTTGGTTGGTGTTTATTCTAAAACCCTTTGTGTGGTTTGCAGACATTTTAACGCGCTTTTTGGGGCGTAATTACGATGAAGCCTATTATATTCGCCAAGAGATTGAAGCCATGGCTGATATTGGCACTGAATCAGGAGCCCTTGGGCAAGATGAATCTGAAATCATTCGTAGCCTGCTGCACTTTCGTCATGCCAAACTCGATACCTTAATGACACCACGTACGGTACTTTTTAAAGTGCATAAAGACTTAACCGTAAACCAATACTTGGCGGAGCACGGTTCTTCTTCGTTCTCTCGAGTATTGGTTTATGACAAAAATGGTGATGATATTATTGGTTTTGTGCATAAAAATGACATTATGCTGGCATATCATCGTTTAGGTGAAGACTATAAAATTAGCAAGCTCGTTAAGCCTATTTACACCGTACCAGAAACCTTGCATGTGCCGACCTTACTCGAAACCTTACTATCTGAGCGCACGCATATTTGTTTAGTCGTGGATGAATATGGTGATGTACAAGGTATTGTCACTCTTGAAGATTTAATTGAAGCATTAATGGGGCTCGAAATTGTTGATGAGCATGATCAATCAGCTAATATGCAAAAAGTCGCCAAACAGCGTTGGCGACAACGTTTAGCATCGAGTAATACCATCGTCAGTGACGATAAGCGTAAACCTTAGCGGCGATGTCCTGCTGCAGTTTTTACCATTTGCCGCCATGAAAGTGACCAATTTAAAAAGTCTTCTTTGGCTTTCGGGCGGCACAGCAAAAAGCCCTGCATTAAAATAAACTCTTTGTAGCGGTCGAGGTATTCAAGTTCTTCAACTCGTTCAATGCCCTCGGCCACAATAGCGAGATCTTCTTGTATCGCTATATTCACCAAGCTACTAACAATCACTTGAGAAAACTGATCGGTTTCAATATTACTGATCAGGGTGCGATCGATCTTAATTTCGGTAAATGGCAGCGTTTTTAGCTGCTGAACGTTAGTAAAGCCAGTACCAAAGTCATCAAGTGAAATACCAAAACCGCGCATTCGTAAACGGTTGAGTGTTTCGAGTTGTGCAGTGCTGCGAAGAGCATACTGTTCGGTAATTTCTAAAATCACTTCACTGGGTGTTAGGTTGTTAAGATGCAGTATTAAAGCCAGTTTATCTGGGCAGCTTAAGTCCTCGAGCTGCGAAGGGGATAAGTTAAACGCCAGTTTTAAATTAGGATCAAACTGCTCTTTGATTTCTGCAAAATCGTTAGTGGCTTTTTCAAACAATTGAAAAGTAATAAGGTTTATTAAATCTAGGTCTTCAGCGATACAAATGAAGCGCTCCGGTAAGATAATTTCCTCTTCTTGGCTTGTGTTGATACGGGCAAGCACCTCTATACTTTCAACCCGATTATCGTGGCGATTTATCTTAGGTTGATAAAACGGAATAATCTCATTATGACTGATGGCATGTAGTAGCAGTGACTCAGAAATAGGGGTTTTTGTGCGCTCAACATGAATGGCAAAGTGCTCAAGCTTTTGCAGTAGTAAATACACTTGATTAAGTTGCACGGGTTTAGTGACGTTACCAATTAAGTGAGCGTTATGCTTACGAGCAAGGTCTGCGGCAAGGTCTATAACTTTAGGATCCATCTCAGAAATAATGGCAATTGCACCTTGGTACTTCATAGCGCCTAAGTGGCGAATAAGCTCCATACCATCCATATCTGGCATATTGAGATCGGTAAAAATGGCATCAAAGAATCGAGGTGCTTTTTTAATTTTTTCTAAAGCTTCTTCTGCACTTAGGCAGGTTGTGATGTGCGGAACCTCAAGCTCATTCAAAATGGCATGCATAACAATCAGGATGGCTTTTGAGTCATCCACTACGAGAATGTGTCTGTTTGACTTCACCATATTCACTCCATGAACAAGAACGCTATAGTTAAAAGTAGTAGATAAACGGTATTTCGTCATGTTTTTTGCTTGTTTTGTGGGGCGAAAAATATACCTCCTTGTACCTAAAGGAAATTCGTAATTTTGTAAGGCCTCAGTATAATAGCCGCACTTTTTATTCGTATTTATAAGAACTATGGTCAGACTTCAGCTGAGCCTCGCAGACGAAACCTTTATTTTGCATTTAAACGGCTCACAGTTAATTCAGCTTTTTCATCAACAACAAGCAATTGCCTTCGATAATCCAGAGTCAGAACTTTATGAGTTTGATTTTCAGGGGCAGCGTATTGGCCTTGATACTAGTAAAGTGCACGAAAAAAGCTTAGCAATCTTTGTTAACCAGCAGCAGGTGAGCCAACTTGCTTTACCTGAGTTACAAGAAGCTGAACCAAAACGCGGCATTATTGGTTTGCTGGCACTGGGCTTTAAATTATTCAAAAGTGCAAAAGTCGTGAAAGCGGCTTTAGCGGGTGCTTCGGTGGCAGGCTATGCGTGGTTATTTTCCATTGAATTTGCCTTGATGCTAATTGCTTGCTTGGTGGTGCATGAATATGGTCATGTGCGCGCTATGAAATATTTTGGCATTAAAACTAAAGGTATTTACCTTATCCCCTTTGTCGGTGGTTTGGCTGTTTCTGATGATAAGATTACCACCAGATGGCAAGACGTGGTGATCTCACTCATGGGGCCCGCTTTTGGCTTAATTACCTCTGTGCTGGGAGTAGTGCTTTACTACGCCACTGAAATGGAAATATTCGCCGGGGTGGCGGTACTCAGTGCACTGTTAAACCTATTTAACTTGTTACCTATTTTGCCCTTAGATGGCGGCCATGTACTTAAAAGTATTAGTTTTTCGATGCGTTCATGGATAGGCCTTAGTGTGTGCTTATTAGGTGTGTTATTTGGCTTGTGGTTAAGTTACACCTTTGGCTTGATGCTACTGGTGTTCTTCTTATTTGTAGGGGCACTTGAGATTATCTTTGAGTGGCGCGGACGTCACTACTCACACCTCATCCCTCTCGATACTTATGGGCAAGGTTTTTCAGCGGTAATGTACGCACTGGTTGTTGCAGGTCACGTTGCAGTGATGATGCATTTTGCTGATTCAGAAAGCCCAATCCTCAGCTTACCAATGAAGATTTTAGCAAGCTAGCATGCACAGCCAGTTATTAGGAAGTGTTTTTAACACTTCCTAATTTCGTTTTAAGGATAAAAGCTCAGCATTAACGATATAAACACGCCGGTGATGATCAGCTGCACAAGGCAAAAGCCCATGATGTCTTTGGCTTTTAAGCCGGCAATAGCAAGTACGGGGAGTGCCCAGAACGGTTGAATAAGGTTAGTCCAAGCATCGCCCCATGCGACAGCCATAGCAACCCGTGGCATATCCGCGCCAAGTGTTTGTGCTGCAGGAATGACAATCGGCGCTTGCACTGCCCATTGGCCGCCGCCTGATGGCACAAATATATTTACAAACCCAGCACTCAAAAAACTCCAAAAAGGCAGCGTTTCGGCTGTTGCAATGGCAATAAATCCTTCAGAGATTTGTTGAGCAAGTCCTGTTTTTACCATAATAGCCATGATCCCGGCATAAAAGGGAAATTGAATCACAATACCAGCGCCACTAGGGATTGCTTGCTGTAAGCTGCTAAGTAAATTATGCGGTGTTTGATGCAGTAAAATTGCGCTAAATAAGAAAATAGCGATCACGCTATTTAAGTTTAAGCCGCCTCCGCTTAGCACAAAGTAATAAAATAAATAGGCAAGACCAAAGGCACCTATACCCATACCTAGCAAACGGCTATGTTCAATTACTTCGGCGGGGCGGGTAGGTGTATCTGCTTGCTTTGATTTATCTTCAAGCTTTGCGGGGTCAACATAAACGCTGTCTTTTTCGCTTGGCAACATATAGCGATTTACCAGCGGCATGATAATAAACAAGCCCACAACAATAGCGATGTTAAATGCCGAAAAAATCGTGTTTTCGGTGCCTATTACCCCAATACTTTGCTCTGCAAAGTGGCCATCGGTTGCGATTGTCAGCGGCACTGAACCGGCTAAGCCGCCATGCCAAACAATAAAGCCCGAATAGGCACTGGCCACTAACAAACGGTAATCAACGCGGGTTTGCTTCGCAATTGCTTTGGCGAACAAAGCGCCAATCACTAAACCAAAGCCCCAATTTAGCCAACTTGCTAATAAAGACACGAGCGTAACGAGTATGATCGCTTTAGCAGGGCTGTTGGCAAGAGTCGCGAGTTTGTTGAGTATACTGCGCATCACCGGGGTACTTGCTAGCATGTAGCCCGTTAGCAGTACTAGCAGCATTTGCATGGCAAATTGTAATAGGTTCCAAAATCCACCACCCCAAGCCGCGAGCACTTGCGTGGGCGTTGAGGGCGTAAAGAGGCTCGCAACGATAAAGCTCAGCAAGGTGAGTAATATAACAAATACAAACGGGTCGGGTAGATAACGCTCTACTAGTTTAGTGAATGGCTTAGCAACGCGATTTAGCATAGTTTTTATTGTTGTCGTCGAATCGATAATGCCAATAAATCATGAATAACGATGATTGGCAAATTGCGACGTCGTTGCTTTAGCTTATGCCTTTAAAAACTGATGCTAAATGCGCTTACTGTGAATCTTGCTCTAGCACTGCTTTTAAGCGGGCTTGAACTTCTTCTACTAACAGTATTGGCTGGAATTTTGATAAGAAGGCATTACAACCAACCTTCTCAACTAAAGCTTGGTTAAAGCTACCACTCAAAGATGTATTAAGCACAATATGTAGGTTCTTCATGCGGCTATCGTTACGAATTTCGTGTGTTAAACGGTAGCCATCCATTGCTGGCATTTCAGCATCGGTGATCACCATGAGTAGCTCTTTCTCAACATCTTTGCCTTGATCAGCCCAGCCTTTTAGCATTTCGAGTGCTTCAAGTCCGTTACGAGCAGGTATGATTTCGATGCCAAGTTGCGACAAGGTATCGCTTACTTGCTTACGAGCAGTTGGCGAATCATCGGCGTGAAGAATTTTGCGGCCTGCAAACTCGTTCACGATGCTTTTATCTAGAATGTCTTCAGATATTTGGACTTCGTACTCAACGATTTCGGCGAGCACTTTTTCTACGTCGATAATTTCAACCAGCTGCTCTTGGCCATCGCGTTTTACTTTAGTTAAGGCTGTTAGATAGTGATTTTTACCAATTGCAGTTGGTGGCGGCATAATATCTGACCATGTCATATTAATGATTTGATCAACTTTACCAATTAAAAAGCCTTGCACGGTACGATTGTACTCGGTGATAACGAGGTTTGTATCTTCGATGTGTTTAGCTTCAGGCATGTTTATCGCTCTGCGCAAATCAATCACCGGAATTGATTCGCCACGAATATTTACAACCCCAGAAACTTTTGGGTGAGCGTGGGGAATTTTGCTAATTTGCGGTAACTTCACCACTTCTTTAACTTTAAACACATTGAGAGCGAATAAGTGGCGACTGTGTAGGTAAAATAGTAAAAGCTCTAAGCGGTTTTCACCGACCAGTTGCGTACGCTTATCGACGGAAGCAAGAACACCTGACATATTTCACCCTAAACACCTAATACAGAGATAGTATAGTCTACTATCATTTTTCATCGACATGCATTAGTAATTTTCCATCAGTTGCCAAAATGCAAGCATTACAGTACCGTATCGATAATTTCCTCCACTATAAATCGCAAGGATTATGCATCATATATTTAATCGTTTAGTGGTACTTATTCGCAGTCACATTGATCAAGTAAGTTGGCAGGCTGTGGTATTTACTACGCTTTTGCATATGCTACTTATTTGGTGGCTGCTTATGCTTGCAGGAGAGCAAGCGCTCACACCACTTAGTACTTATTTTTATTATTATGTAGTAACTACATCTACAGTTGGCTATGGCGATTTTAGCGCAAGCACCGAGCTTGGCCGTTGGATTGTCGCATTGCTGCAAATACCTTTTGGTTTAGCATTATTTGGCGTTCTGTTAGGAAAAACAGGGCAAACAGTAACTTATTTAATTAGGCGCGCTATGACGGGTGATAAAAGCTTCGCACATATAAACAATCACATTATTATCTTTGGTTGGCACGATACACGTACTAAAAAGATGGTTGACTATATCTTGGCCGATCATAAACGTTTAGACCGTCGTATTTTATTGGCGGTTACTGAGCAAATGGAACATCCGTTTTTAGCAAATCCTATGGTTGATTTTGCTCGTCTAAGTAGCTTTACTGACTTAGATGAGTTGAAAAGAATTGCCATTGATCGCGCCGATAAAATTATTATTGATGGCCAAGATGATGACCAAACGTTTACAACAGCCCTGCGTATTAGCAAGTTGGTCAATAAACAGTGCCACATTAGTGCACACTTCACTGATGAAACTAAAATCGAAATGCTACATGAACATTGCCACAATGTAGAATGTAGCAGTGCTAAGTCAGCCGAGATCTTAGTGCGTTCAATGCAAGACCCAGGTTCAAGTCGTGTGCAAGAAGAGCTGTTATCGACACTACATGGGGATACTCAATTTAGTTTACCAATTCCAAAAGGCGTGCAAGCAATGGAGTTTGGCAAGCTGTTTCATCACTTTAAATATAGTCATGATGCTATATTACTGGGTGTCGCACATAATTTGAGTGCAAAAAATATGGACTTAAACCCGCCACTTGATTACGTGGTAAGTGAAGGAGATATTTTGCATTATATTGCTGCGGAGCGTGTTTTGAGTGACGAAGTTGATTGGTCTGCGTTGGTATAGTACCAATCCGCAATAATACTTTTAATTAAGCGAATTGGTATTTATGAACGAAGTTGTGTTTTTAATTATTGTACTCAGTGCCTACATTTTACCTGTGGTCATTGTGCTAAATAGTAAACGCACACAGGGCCACGAAAAGAATGCTTGGTTAATCGGCATCATCTTCTTTTCGTGGTTAGCTTTAGTAATGTACTTAACAATCATCCCAAAACATGGACGGGTCAAAAAGCACCGTAAAGTTAAACCTAAGAGCTAGTATTTAATAAGGAATTGTATTGTCAAAAAAACAGCACTTATTTATCGCGCTAACCTTATTATTTGCAGGTGCTTTATCGACAAGCCTAATAAGTAAACCTTTAATTGAAATTATTAATTTTATTTCCGCCCTTGGGGGAGGCATTAGCGGTGTCTGTGCACTATATGCTTTATTTATTTGGCGAAAGCAGATCAATTACTCAAAGAAGCTAGAGGTTTTAGAGGCTTTAGAAAAAGTTCATATTACTTGCGGGAGTCTCACATCTATTGGCAATGATGTTTATTCACTCCTTTATAGTTCTAATAATATAGAAAATGGTGAAACTAAAAAATATTACGCTAAGTTAAGTAGCTTGTATTTTGATAAGGTTGAAACTCTCAAAATGTTGAACGTAGAGTTTTTGACAAAAGCTCGTATGTTGGAAGTCATTATGAAAAGTAATGAACTTCGTACCTTGAAAAATGATGTAGTTTCTTCTACTAATCAGTACATAAACTTTAAACTCCCTATTGATTTGAAAAGAGAAAATAGTGTTTTTTTACTGATAAATGAGTTAACGCATAGTCTTAGCAACCGCAACAATGAAGTGTGTGCAAATTATAGAAATTATATAACTCCACAGTAAAATTTTGAGTTTACATATATAAGTGCTGTTTATATTTTGTGTGATCTGACGGCTGACGGCCTACTGCTGTATCACTTCAACTGTTTTAGTTTATGATCTATCACAGGATCATCGGGTGAGAGTTGCTGCGCTACTTCTAAGACCTTTATTGCATCGTTTGGGTGCTCATCTTGATGCTTGATTGCAACATCAATCAGCGGTTGCACATCAATCGCATCTTTTTGCTCTTGCATATGCTCAGCTTTTTCTTCAGCTAAAATTGTATGCGCGGTGCTCAGTAAGGCTAAACGATGTGGCGAACTCTTGTTTGCCTTATTTAGACGACGATAATAGTCTTCTTTAAAGCGCAGCGTTTTGGTTTGCTGGCGGAATTGGGCTACATCAACTTGCTGGTGGCTAATAAAATCAACAGCAACATCTTTATAAAAGCCAAACTTATTTAAATATGTTGCATGAACACTATGGCCCATACCAAACACGCGTAAGTGGGTTAGTTGTGGGTAACGTTTAGCATGAGCTCGGTCGATACGATTCGTTGGGTCGTAAATAATATAACCCTTTGCATGGCCTAAATCTAAATCGTGGTAGTCACCGTTCCAATCAAATTTTTGCGCGATGTCGGTACTTGAACGATCATCCCATGGCGCTTTTTCTTTATTTTTTGTGCTAACTGGGTGAAAGAGTAAAACCTTGTCTAGCTTTAATAGATTGGCAAAGGCGCCAACGGCAAAGCCTCCTCGACTCAATCCATAACCTAACCGCTCTTTGAACCCGCCAATCAGTGGTGCTAGCTGTTCAATAAAAAACAACAGGTTACGGTGCCTAAACCAGTTGCTAATGCCTAAATGTTGAAAGGCGATGATATTCACATCTTGCTTTTTCGCGAGCTTATAAGCCCAAGGCGAAAAATCATCAGTGATATCATGTTCTTGATAATTTGTTCCAGCAGGAGAGAAGGTAATTAGCAGGGGCTTATTGGCATCAATGATATGGTATTTCACATAAACATCACCGAGCAAATCACCACCAGTCATAGGCACAAGGCTTTGTTGCTCATCGCGTGGCAGGTTGGTCCATTCCTCTAACCAATACAATAATTTCATACATCCCCCACGCTACCTCTAAAATAAAGGTGCAAAATTATAGCAAAAATAGCAGCTAATTAAAAATGGCCGCATATGCTTATCGCTCGCTCATTGCGATGATCTGTTGCCAGTCATGTTCGGTGACAGGCATTACTGACAATCGGCCGCCTTTTTTAAGAGCGATTTCGGTAATTGACTCATTGGCTTTAATCGCCTGCAGGCTAACTAGTTTTTTAAGGTGTGCTTGATATTGCACATCGACTACAAACCAGCGCGGGTTATCAGCAGTGGCTTTAGCATCGTAGTAATCGCTATTTAAATCAAACTGTGTTGGGTCGGCATAAGCTTCGCGAGTCACCGTAGCGATACCTGCAACACCCACTTGTTTACAACTTGAATGATAAATCATTACCAAGTCACCATGCTTGATACCATCGCGAAGAAAGTTGCGGGCTTGATAATTACGCACGCCATCCCACATAGAGGTTTGCTCAGGTGCGTTTTTTAGATCATCAATTGAAAATGCATCGGGTTCGGTTTTAAAAAGCCAATAAGCCATAATGAGGTGCTCTTACAAAGATTTACTTCCAATTAGTCTATAGTATCATTAAACGCTTGTCGGGATTGAGGATAAATAAATGAGCCAAGTATTAGATGACCTACTGTCATTAATGTCGTTAGAAGAGATTGAGCAAGGCTTGTATCGCGGGCAAAGCCAAGATTTAGGATTTAGAGCTGTATTCGGTGGTCAAGTAATGGGCCAAGCTCTATCTGCCGCAAAAGAAACATTACCACAAGGGCGTATTGTTCACTCTTTACACTCTTACTTTTTGCGCCCAGGTGATGCTGCAAAGCCGATTGTCTATGATGTAGAAAATATCCGTGATGGTAAAAGTTTTAGTACTCGCCGTGTAAAAGCAATTCAATATGGTAAGCCGATTTTTTACATGACAGCTTCTTTCCAAGGTGAAGAAGAGGGCTTATCACATCAAGCGCAGATGCCTGATGTACCACAGCCTGAAGAATTAAAGTCATCGCTTGAATTTTACCAAGCAAATGCAGAACTTATTCCTGAACCAATTCGAAATAAGTTCATCCGAGAAGTACCAATTGAAATGCGTCCTGTGACCTTTCATAACCCATTCAAACCACAAGTGATGGAGCCCGTTAAGCATATTTGGTTTAAAGCTAATGGTGAGATGCCTGACGATCAGCGTATTCATAATTACTTACTTGCGTACGCATCTGACTTTGAATTTTTACCAACTGCATTACAGCCGCACGGGGTATCGTTTATGCAGCCGAATATGCAGGTTGCAACAATTGACCATGCAATGTGGTTTCACCGCCCGTTTAGACTAGACGATTGGATTTTATATTCGATTGATAGCCCAAGTGCGAGCTCTGGTCGTGGTTTGGTGCGAGGTCAGTTCTTTGACCGTCAAGGCAATTTAGTTGCCTCAACGATCCAAGAAGGGGTCATGCGTCAGCGTTAATTTTTTGTGTGCTGAGCTTGGCTTTGCACTATATCGTCAATTGACTGCCAGACCCGTGCTGGCAGCAATGCTTTAAGGTATAAATACACTTCACATAGCTCATTGCTACCCGTTAAGCCTTGCTCTGTTTCGGTAATTAGCTTTTGCTCTCGCAAGCTTGAAATAAAACCAATAAGTACTTTTTTGTCGAAGAACTCTGGGGTTTTAATGCCGTGCAAGGTACCTAAGCGCTCTGCTAACACTTGGCTTTCGTGTTCAAGTTCTTCACGCTCAATACCACTGCTAGTTTGAATAAAACCAACCACGATAGCGTAGCGTTGTAGTGTTAAACTTAAGGCGCGACCGAGCATTTCGAGTTTCGCTAAACAGTCGTTGCTGTTTGTGATCTTGATATTATCGCCATCAATTTCAATCAGGTCTTGATCAACGAAGCTTGCGAGTACGCGAGTAATGTAGTTTTCATCTAACTCATGCAAAAACCACTCTTTGGCAAACAGTGGGTAAAAACGTGCGATCAAGGCTTGGCAATCAGCCATGGTAGTTTGATGTGCTTTGAATAAATGCAGCGCCAATAAGCTCGGTACTGCAAATAAGTGCAACACGTTATTACGGTAGTAGTTGAATAGTGTTTTTTCTTTATCGTTAATCGCGATAATTTCGCCAAACTCATCACTGATCACATCAAACTTATTAAGTTTTAGTGCATGCTCTAGCAGCTGCTCGGCGCTTTCGTCTGGTGTGGTCACCTTTTCGCTGTAGCTTGCGCTTCGCTGTAAATGTAAATAAAACTCAAGCTGAGCAATCAGCTTAGGTTTACTTAACGCGTGTTTATCATTTACCAGTAATATCATCGCAAGTAGATTCACTGCATTGAGTGCAGCGGCGCTATTAATATTAACCATTACCTTATCAGCGAGGTTAGCGACTTGTGGTCCAAGCCATTGTGGTTTCTGAACATCAGTTGGGTGAATCGACTCTCGCCAATCAGGTTGTTGATCATTGAGATATTGGTTTATCGATATAGGGTCGCCAAAGTTTAAATAACCACGACCATAGTTTTTAAGGTTTTTAATTGCCTTAAAGATACCTAATACCGACTCACCTTTTTTATCGTTACCGGCAAGCTCTTTTAAGTAAGTATTAATTTCCATTACGTGCTCATAACCAATGTATACAGGCACAATTGAAATAGGGCGGTCTATGCCACGTAACATAGCTTGTAATGTCATGGCGAGCATACCTGTTTTTGGCGGTAACAAGCGACCAGTACGGCTACGACCACCTTCAGTGTAAAACTTTACTGAATAGCCTTTGATAAATAACTGGCTCAGGTACTCTTTAAATACTGACGAATACAGTTTATTGCCCGCGAATGAGCGGCGAATAAAGAAAGCACCACTGCGACGGAAAATTCCCCCTGCCGGGAAGAAATTTAAGTTGATACCCGCAGCGATATGCGGCGGAACTAAGCCTAAGTGGTAAATAGAATAGGTCAGCAATAAGTAATCCATATGCGATCGGTGACATGGCATATAGATAATTTCGTGGCCTTTATCTGTAAGCTCATGCACTTGCTCAGAAAACTTAATATCAATCCCGTTATAAAGCTTATTCCACAGCCAAGTTAAAATACGGTCTGCAACACGAATGGTGGCATCGCTATAATTGGCAGCAATCTCATCAAGTAGCTTCAGCGCATTTTGGCGAGCTTGCTCTTGGCTGATGTTTTTTTCTTTCGCTTCTATTTGAATTGCTTTTTTTATTGTTGGTGAGGCAAGTAGCGAATTAAATAACTGCTCACGTGATGGCATTTTCGGGCCTGTCGCTGCCAATTTTTGGCGACGAAAGTGTACGCGGGCTACACGTAAAAGCTTATGTGGTAGTTCATCAACCTCAGCTTTTTCATTGACCAATAAAGATAAATCGAGTGGCTGACTAAAGCGAATAAAGTTATCGCGCCCAGAAAATAGCAACACAAAGAATTTACGAAACCAGCTGGGTGTTAATGAATGAGACACCAAAGTACCTAAACCAGGCTTTTCTTTACCAGGATTACGACCCCATAAAATCGTCACCGGGATCACTTGGACGTTTTTCTCACCTGATTGCATCAGGTGGTCAATAATTTGTTTGCCTTGCTGCAGGGCATTGCTTGGTTTGCTTTTATTACCAAATAGCGGTGGTGGGTTTTGAATACCGATAAAGCGATCAAGTTCTGCATTACCTAATAACTGCTCTTCGGTCGGGTTAGGTAAGCCGTATTTTTTACATACCCTCGCCAGTGCCGCTAAATCAGAGCGTGCATTTAGCCTAACAATATAAAAAGTAGGGTTGGCTGGGTTTAGGTTGTATTGTTCAATCGGATTTTCTGGCAGCACCTTACTTTTTACAAACAAGCGGTTCATACCGGCAGAAATGAAATTTAAACAACGATTAATGATACGCATCAACTCACCAAAGTTATTAGTAGATATTAAATAGACCGAGTCTGGTCAAAAATAAGCGACATAGAATAACAATTATTAACTGGACTGACCATTTAAAAGCGATTTTCTAGCCTCTTTACTCGCACAAGTATAATTTAAAGACGCTAATGTTATTGATAAAGTTCGAAAATTAAACAAAATTTAATTTAGACCTTTGAGATTTTCAAAATAGTTGTTGCATTTATCACCAATCTATCTATAATACGCAGGCTTTCAAAATTCCCTCGGGAACTTGGAAGGAAAGATTAAGCTTGGATTTCAAGCTAATAAACAGGAATTCCGATTTGGAATTCATCGTAGATATAAGAAAGCAGCCGACATCTTAGTTATTAAGATTGTTTCGGTCGTTTTTTTATGCTCTTTTTAAATGCTCTTTATATTGAGGTTTAAGAATGTCAAATCAACGCATTCGTATTCGCCTAAAAGCTTTTGACCACCGTTTGATTGACCAATCAACGGCGGAAATCGTGGAAACTGCGAAACGCACTGGCGCACAAGTACGTGGTCCAATCCCACTACCTACACGCTTTGAACGTTTTACTGTACTAACTTCACCGCACGTTAACAAAGACGCGCGTGATCAGTACGAAATCCGCACCCATAAACGTCTGATCGACATCGTAGAACCAACTGACAAGACTGTTGACGCTCTAATGCGTTTAGATCTTGCTGCTGGTGTTGATGTTCAAATCAGCCTGGGTTAATCGGAAGATTAGAGAGGTTTTAGGAAAATGGCATTAGGTCTAGTCGGTCGTAAAGTGGGTATGACACGTATCTTCACTGAAGATGGTGTATCTATCCCTGTGACAGTTATCGAAGCGACACCTAACCGCATTGCTCAGATCAAATCTGAAGCAACTGACGGTTATAACGCGCTTCAAGTAACCGCAGGCACTAAAAAAGCAAGCCGTGTAAACAAAGCAGCAGCGGGTCACTTCGCTAAAGCTGGTGTTGAAGCGGGTCGCGGTCTGTGGGAATTCCGCCTAAATGGTGGTGAAGGCGATTTTGAAGTAGGCGCTGAGCTTACTGTTGAATTATTCAACGAAATCAACAAAGTTGACGTAACCGGTACTTCTAAAGGTAAAGGTTTCCAAGGTGGTGTTAAGCGCTGGAACTTCAGCATGCAAGACGCTACTCACGGTAACTCTCTATCTCACCGTGCTCCTGGTTCAATCGGTCAAAACCAATCACCTGGTAAGGTGTTTAAAGGTAAGAAAATGGCCGGTCACATGGGTGCTGAGCGTGTAACGACTCAAAACTTAGAACTAGTTCGCGTTGACGCTGAGCGTAACTTGCTTTTAGTTAAAGGTGCAGTACCTGGCGCTATCGGCGGTGACGTTATCGTTAAACCAGCTGTTAAAGCATAAGTCCTGGAGATTTAGTGATGGAATTAGCAATTAAAGACGCTTCTGGCGCTCTTGAAGTTTCTGAAGCTACTTTTGGACGTGAGTTTAACGAAGCATTAGTACACCAAGTAGTTGTTGCTTACGCAGCAGGTGCTCGTCAAGGTACTCGTGCTCAGAAGACACGTTCTGAAGTTAGCGGTGGTGGTAAAAAACCATGGTCTCAAAAAGGTACTGGCCGTGCACGTGCTGGTACAATTCGTAGCCCAATTTGGCGTTCAGGTGGCGTTAGCTTCGCAGCTAAACCACAAGATCACAGCCAAAAAGTAAACCGTAAAATGTACCGCGGTGCGATCAAAAGCATCTTATCTGAATTAGTTCGTCAAGAGCGTTTAATCGTTGTTGAGCAGTTTGGTCTTGAAGCACCAAAAACTAAAGAACTAGTTTCTAAGCTTAAAGAACTTGAGCTTAAAGATGTTCTAATCGTGACTGAAGAAGTAGATGAGAATCTTTTCTTATCGGCACGTAACCTATACAAGGTTGACACGCGTGATGTAGCTGGTATCGATCCTGTAAGCCTAATCGCTTTCGATAAGGTACTTATTACAGCTGCTGCTGTTAAGCAACTTGAGGAGGCGCTAGCATGATCCGTGAAGAACGTCTTTTAAAAGTGATCCTTGCTCCACACATCTCTGAAAAAAGCACTATCGCTGCTGAAGAGAACAACACGATTGTTTTCAAAGTAGCTTCTGATGCAACTAAAGCTGAAATCAAAGCTGCAGCAGAAAAGCTTTTTGAAGTAGAAGTAACTGGTGTTCGCACACTAAACGTTAAGGGTAAAACAAAACGTACTGGCATGCGTTTCGGTCGTCGTTCAGACTGGAAGAAAGCTTACGTTACTCTTAAAGAAGGTAGCGAGCTAGACTTTGTCGGCGGCGCCGAGTAATAAGGGGAGTTAGAATTATGGCACTTCAAAAGTGTAAACCAACTTCTGCGGGTCGTCGTCACCTGGTTAAAGTGGTTAACCCAGATCTACATAAGGGTAAACCTTACGCACCACTACTAGAGAAAAACTCTAAGTCTGGTGGTCGTAATAACAAAGGTCGTATCACGGTTCGTCACATCGGTGGTGGTCATAAGCATCATTACCGTGTAATCGACTTTAAACGCACTAAAGATGGCATTCCAGCTGTTGTTGAGCGTCTAGAGTATGATCCAAACCGTAGCGCAAACATCGCTCTTGTATTATATGCAGACGGTGAGCGTCGTTACATTATTGCACCTAAAGGCTTAAAAGCTGGTGATTCAATCCAATCTGGTATTGATGCACCAATCAAAGCTGGTAACACGTTACCAATGCGTAACATGCCTGTAGGTTCGACTGTTCACAACGTAGAATTAAAACCAGGTAAAGGCGCGCAAATCGCACGTTCTGCTGGTGCATACGTTCAAATCCTTGCTCGTGAAGGTCAATACGTAACTCTACGTCTTCGTTCTGGCGAAGTTCGTAAAGTTCCAGCTGACTGTCGCGCAACACTTGGTGAAGTAGGCAACTCTGAGCATATGCTTCGTTCACTAGGTAAAGCTGGTGCAAATCGCTGGCGTGGTATCCGTCCGACAGTTCGTGGTGTTGCCATGAACCCGGTAGATCACCCGCACGGTGGTGGTGAAGGTCGTACATCTGGTGGTCGTCATCCTGTGTCTCCATGGGGTAAGCCGACTAAAGGTGCTAAGACACGTAAGAACAAGCGTACTGATAAATTTATCGTACGTCGTCGTACTAAATAATAGTTGAGGAATAGCCATGCCACGTTCTCTCAAGAAAGGTCCTTTTATTGACCTACACTTGCTGAAGAAGGTAGAGAAAGCGTTGGAAAGCGGTGACAAGAAGCCAATTAAAACTTGGAGCCGTCGTTCAATGATCATACCTAACATGATCGGATTGACCATCGCTGTCCATAATGGTCGTCAGCACGTTCCTGTGTTCATCACAGACGAAATGATCGGTCACAAACTAGGTGAATTTGCACCAACTCGTACTTACCGCGGTCACGCTGCGGATAAGAAAGCGAAGAAACGTTAAGAGGGGAATGATAAATGCAAGCATTAGCTAAACATAAATTCGCCTCTGGTTCGGCGCAAAAAGCACGTCTAGTTGCAGATCAGATCCGCGGACTTCCGGTTGATCGCGCTCTAGAAATCCTGGCGTACAGCCCTAAAAAAGCGGCTGTATTAGTTAAAAAAGTACTTGAGTCTGCTATTGCTAACGCAGAGCATAACGAAGGTGCTGACATTGATGAGCTTCGTGTAACTACGATCTTTGTGGACGATGGTCCAACAATGAAGCGTATTATGCCACGTGCTAAAGGACGCGCAGACCGCATCCTTAAGCGTACAAGCCACATCACTGTTGTGGTTTCAGATAGCTAGGAGTATAAGTAATGGGACAAAAAGTTCATCCTACTGGTATTCGCCTAGGTATCTCTAAACCTTGGGTTTCTACCTGGTACGCGAATTCAAAAGATTTCTCTGATCAGCTTTTTGGCGATCACAAAGTACGTACTTTCCTTACTAAGGAATTAAAAGCGGCTTCTGTGTCTAAAATCGTTATCGAGCGTCCAGCTAAATCTATCCGTGTAACAATTCACACAGCTCGTCCTGGTGTTGTTATCGGTAAAAAAGGCGAAGACGTTGAAAAACTACGTCAAGCAGTAACTAAGATTGCAGGTGTTCCGGCTCAGATTAATATCGCTGAAGTTCGTAAGCCTGAACTTGATGCACAACTAGTAGCTGACGGTATTGCGTCACAGCTAGAGCGTCGTGTTATGTTCCGTCGCGCTATGAAGCGTTCGGTACAAAATGCAATGCGCATTGGTGCAAAGGGTATCAAAGTTGAAGTTAGCGGTCGTCTTGGCGGTGCTGAGATCGCACGTTCAGAATGGTATCGTGAAGGTCGTGTACCTCTACATACTCTTCGTGCTGATATCGACTACGCAACTTCTGAAGCCTTAACCACTTATGGTATCATTGGTGTTAAAGTTTGGATCTTCAAAGGCGAAGTTATTGGTGGTTTACCACTAGTACAAGAGCAAGAGAAGCCAGCTAAACGCGCGCCAAAGAAAGCCAAAAAAAGTGCTAAGTAGAGGTAGCGAGTAATGTTACAGCCAAAACGTACAAAATTCCGTAAAATGCACAAAGGCCGCAACCGCGGTTTAGCGCAAAACGGTAACAAAGTAAGCTTCGGTACTTTCGGTTTGAAAGCTACTGGCCGTGGCCGTATGACTGCTCGTCAAATCGAAGCAGCTCGTCGTGCTATGACACGTCACGTAAAGCGTCAAGGTAAAATCTGGATTCGTGTATTCCCAGATAAGCCAATTACGAACAAACCATTAGAAGTTCGTATGGGTAAAGGTAAAGGTTCTGTTGAATATTGGGTTGCTGAAATTCAACCTGGTAAAGTACTTTACGAAATGGAAGGTGTTTCTGAAGAGCTTGCTCGTGAAGCATTTAACCTTGCAGCGCGTAAATTACCATTCACAACAACTTTCGTAACTCGGACGGTGATGTAATGAAAGCTAGCGAACTAAAAGACAAAAGCGTAGAAGAGCTAAATGCTGAACTTCTAGGACTTCTTCGTGAGCAGTTCAACCTGCGCATGCAAGCAAGCACTGGTCAGTTAGCTCAGACACACACGCTAAGAACAGTACGTCGCGATATCGCGCGTGTAAAAACAGTTATTAACCAGAAGGCAGGTCAATAATGAGCGATAAAATCCGTACTCTTCAAGGCCGTGTAATCAGCGACAAGATGGATAAATCTTTCACTGTTGCTATCGCACGTTACGTGAAGCATCCAGTATATGGTAAATTCATCAAACGTACGACTAAACTACACGTACATGACGAAAACAACACAGCTCAAACTGGTGACGTAGTTACTATTTCTGAGTGTGCTCCTATTTCTAAGACTAAGTCTTGGACTTTAGTAGACGTTGTTGAGCGTCCAAAGAAAGCTTAATTTTTAATTAAGTTTCCTTACTAAAAAGCCCCGGCATCTGCTGGGGCTTTTTGTTATAAAAAATAGCTGGAAGCTTTCAGCTGTCAGACGTCAGATTAGATCGAGAAGGGGCTTTCATTTCAGTGTAAGAAAAGTTACTTCAGGTTAAACTGGATTTAGTTTGTCCTAGCACCTTCAATCATTTCCCCAGCGCTTTATCTATTTCTTCTCTTAACCGTGGGCCTTTTAGGTTTTCAGCCATGATTTCGGCAACTTTTGCATTACTGCTATTTTCAAGAGTGGTAATTCGTTCTGCTAAATCACTGGCATAACTATTATTGCCGTCTCTTGTGGCACGAAAAAATTGGCCGATGAGGGCTGTGGCAGAAATATTGCGAACATAATCATTATCGTCAGTTTGTAACAGTTTTTGAAAATGCTCAGCGAGCTTAGGTGAGACGTTATTTTGGCGAGATAAATTCTCTAAAGTACTGACACGAATCTTAGGATCATTAGTGTATTCGCTAATGCTTATCATGGCATCGATTACTGCATTTGCTTGGCTGTCGTCCAAGTCGCGTCTGAGCATGCTGAGGGTCATTTTTAGTTGCCCGTAGGCAGCTAAGCGCTCATTTTCGGACTTACTCAAATTGAGTAAGGTGGCAAGAGCTTCATTTATTGAGCTGTCGGCATATTGTGGGTCTGCTTTGATGCGTTCGCGGTAGTCATCAGGTAAATTACTTAGCCAGCCAAGCGCCGGATTTCTTTTTTCGATTTCGACTCGTCGCTCTTTTTCTTGCTGTTCCATTGCTTGTTTAACTAATGAGGCAAGTCGCTCAGGATCAATTGTAGGCGCTTTATTTTCAAGCTCGTGAATGCGTGTTTCGAGATCTAAAATATAGCCATGTAAGGCGACTAGATTTTCTCTGTCTTGCTCTGGAATGGCCAACTCTTTTAAGTTAGGTTTTGCTTGCTGAATAACTACAGGCTTGTCAGTCGGGTTTGATGTTGTATAGCTATAAATTGATAAGCCAAGTGCAATGCTTGCAAATGCCAGCGCAGTATTCCCTTGCCAAGTCGACATATCACATCATCCAAGTTGCTTTGTAATATCAGCAGATTAAAACAAGCTATTTGTATTATCAAATACTTATGATGATAAAAATAAAAAGCGCAGCTAGTTAGCTGCGCTTTTAAATAGAGTTTATGCCGATTAATGGGCTTTTGCGTATGCTTCAGCTTGTTGCCATACACGTAGCATATTGCCACTTAAAATCTTTTTGATGTCTTTATCACTATAACCACGGTCCATTAGACCTTGCACAAGGTTAGGATAGCTAGATACATCTTTTAAGCCAGTAGGTAGAGAGTCGCCTACACCATCGTAATCTGAGCCAATCCCCACATAATCGATACCAATTAGCTCAACTACATGGTCAATGTGATCAAGTACTTGTTCTAAGCTAGCAAATGGAAACGGGTTTTTAGCGCGATAAGCAGCATCAAAATCTTTGCTTAGCTTAGTACCGTCTTTTTTCTTTTCAGCCTTTGCTGATTTAAGTTGATCGTACCAAGAGCCTGCTTTTGCTGTAACAAAGCTTGAACCGAAGTTAATTTGAATAACACCACCATTCTTTTTAAGAGCTAACAGCATGTCGTCATTCATATTACGCTCAAAGCCAGGAGTGTATTTACGCAGTGACGAGTGTGAAGCAATCACGGGTACTTTCGATATTTCCATCACTTGGTAAAACGCATCATCAGAAATATGCGATACATCAACCAGCATACCAATGTTGTTCATTTCTTTTACTAGCTCTTTACCGAATGGGCTAAGGCCTTTCCACTTACGACGAATATCATAAGATGAATCAGAAATGTGGTTACTCTGCGAGTGAGCTAGCGTGATGTAACGTACGCCACGCTCATAAAAGTGCTTAAGGTTTTTAATGTCGCCTTCGATAGGTGAGCCGTTTTCCATGCCCATAGCAATCGACATTTTACCTTGTTTAAACTGCTCTTTAATATCGGCAGTTGAGTCAGCAATAGCGAATTTACTTGGTGCGCGTTGCACAATCGCTTCCATAGAATCGATTAGCTGATTTGCTAATTGATAGCTTTTACCTTTGCCTTCAAATTCTAGGTTTGCAGGAATGTAAATTGACATGAAAGGAGCGTTCAAACCACCTTGCACAGCACGCGGATAATCAAAATCACCGTCGCTTGTCGCTTTGGTTACGTCAGCCCACTTGTTATGAATACGGTAAGGCACATCGATATGGGTATCGATTAAAATAGTGTCTTTTGCTAGTTTAATGGCTTTATCTGATGCAGTAACCTGATCTGCATTTGCTTGACCAATTAAGGCCAAAGAAACTGCGGCAACCAGTGAGCTTAGTTTTTTCATTTTTTAATGGCTCTTTAAGTTAAAAAGCCATTGTGAAGGGTTACAGTGTAACTTACAAGTTTAGTCGTTGAACGACGCTTGGTACTCTGGGTCAGCTTGTAGAGCAATGAATTCAGCTTTAGATATAATCGTAACTGACTCATGTAACTCAGAAAAAAACACCATGGCTTCACCATTTTTAAGCTGTTGATGAACCTGCGCTACTTTGCTTTCAATGCTAAATTCTTGTTCGCCGTAATCAGTGCCCTCACGTAAAACATAACTTTCGATTAAATTATACAGAGTCTCTTTATCGAGGCGTTCGTGGGGAATGATCATAACTGCTCTTTTTTAACTAATTGTTGAAAATACTCAGGCACAATTCGTTCAAGCCAATATTCGGGCTTAAAAGGGTTTTTACCGCTAATAAATCCGACATGGCCCCCTTGTTCTGAGATGCGCAGCGTAACATGTTCACTCACATCTAAGCTATCTGGCACGGCTTTTATTGATAACATCGGGTCATCTTTGGCGTGCACAATCAGCGTAGGTGTTGCAATGCTTTTTAAAAATGGTTTTGCACTCGCTTGCTGATAGTAATCTTCAGCACCGGCAAAGCCATGCAATGGTGCCGTGAGCATATTATCGAATTGCCATAAATCATCAATCGCCATGAGCTTTTCTGGCGTTAGGCTAATTTGCTGTTCGATTTGTGGTAGCTTTCTTTGCATCGACTTTTTCATACGGTCGAGTAAATACTTTTGATAAATCTTACCTAAGCTTTTACGAATAACTTCGCAAGATGATGACAAGTCAAATGGTGCAGACACAACGGCTGCGCCAGTTAAGTTTGATTTAGTACCTTGCTCACCTAAATACTTTGCCAGTACATTACCACCTAACGAAAAGCCCACGGCAAATAACGGGCGTTTTGGAAACTTGCTCTTCAGGTGGTTGATGAAAAAGCGCAGGTCTTCTGTTTCGCCGCTGTGATAAGCACGTGCCAAACGGTTAACTTCGCGAGAGCAGTTTCGAAAATGCATTAATACCACCGCAAAGCCTTGCTGCTTAAGCTTTTTCATCATGCCTTTAGCATAAAAGCTGTTTATATTGCCTTCTAAACCATGCAATACAATAGCGAGGGGTGCTTGCTCGTTATGAGGTGTTGCCCAAGCCAGTTCTAAAAAGTCGCCATCTGGAGTATCGATTGTCGATAAGTCGTAGCGGGTATTATGAAAAGGGCGAAAAAAGCGCGGCATTATGGTTTGTAAATGGCGATTGCGCATCCACCACGCAGGCTTAAACTCAGGTAACATAGCTGACACTTTCGAAACAAAATAAGCGCCTATTGTAGCAAGTTTTTGCTTTTTGAGAACCGCTACAAGATTTTAGCTAGCTGCAAATAAAAAGCCCCTAAACAATAAATTGGATAGGGGCTTTGTGCGTCGTGCTTAATTCTTACTTAGGAACTTCTGCGTCGTGTATTTTCTTAATAAAGAAACCAACATAGAAAAGGCATAAAACGATAACAACTGCCAAAATGCCGAATGACATAAATAAAACTGGGTCGCTAAAAAAATCTCTGAAGAATACGTTCATGGTTGTGCCTCCTAATGTCTATGAGTTAATCATAGGCTGGCTTGAGGGCGGCTGATATGATCCAGATCAAGCTATTTTCCTGATGCTAAATAAGGCGATTCAATAGTTGATTTGGATCAAGTTTGTTAGGGGAGTTCGGAGCTTTCAGGCATGGGAGAGGGAGAATTTCTAGGCATATGACAAATGTCGCTTGCTTGAGGCTAATAGGGATTAGTCTCGCTAGGAGCTAGGAGCTCCTATGCTAACTCACTTCTAACATGCTTTAAGTAGGCTTGTAGGCTTTCTTGCCATAGGACTAATGCGTCGGTTAGTGATTCCTTTAAAGGCTTGTTGTCGAGCAGTTTACGCTCGATTTTCTTAAGCTCTAAACCATAGCGGTTAAAGCCTAGTTGTAAAGCCGTGCTGGCTTGGCGGTGCAGTAGCTTGATGCACTGCTCTTTATCGTCCTCGACGAGCTGTTGACAGCGGATCAGTTTGTTTCTGGCTGACAATACAAACTCGTTGTAAATCGATGACACTTCATCTTCACTGAATGAGCTGACAAGAGTCGCTGCGGCTGTTTCATCATAGAGTGTATCGCGCAGCTCAACAGCAATGCTTGCTGCTTGATTACTTTGTGAATCACTGAGTGCTTGACGTAGTTTTTGTTGCTTAATGGGTTTGCCAACAATGTCTTTGATACCAAGTGCTAAGTATTCTTTTATTTCATCAGGACTAAGGCTCGCGGTAAACGCTAATACCGGGGTTCGCTGGTTCAGATGGTCGATATTTTTTAGCTTTTTCAGCACTTCTTGGCCTGTTAAATCAGGCAAATTCATATCGAGTAATACCACATCAAAGTGATGTTTCTGCATTAGTTCAATGGCACTCGTACCATCTTTTGCCAGCTTAATTTTGTGCTCATCATCAGCCATAAATTCAATGGCAATTTTTTGGTTTAAGTCGAGGTCTTCAACTAATAACACGTCTAGGCCAGTAACATAATCTTTTGATTGGTGGCGCTGCTCAACAAGACTAAGCTCGCCAATGGCAAGCGGAATATCAAAGCTGAAAGTACTGCCTTTATTAAGTTCACTCTCAATATTGAGCTTGCTGCCTAACTTTTCCAGTAAACGGCTGGTGATTGCTAAGCCAAGGCCTGTACCACCTTTTTCTTTACCTGCGCTGCTTTGAACATAAGGTTCTGTTAGGTATGCAATTTCTTCATCTTCAATACCAGGCCCAGAATCTATGACGCTGATACGAACAAGGTGATCTAATTGCCCTTCATTGAGCAGTTTTACTTGGATTTTGACTGCACCTTGGTCGGTAAATTTAATCGCATTACCTACTAAGTTAATAATAACTTGTCTGAGTTTTTGTTGGTCGCAGTAATAACATGCTTGATCGGGCAAGTTGTATATAAGTTCAAACTTTAAATGTTTTTGCTCTGCTAAAGGGCTGAGTAAAAGGCACAGGTTATTGAGCCAGGTTTTAAACTCGACGTCTTCTTCGTAGAGCGCTTCATCACGCTGATCAAGGCTGGCGTAATCGAGTACTTTATCTACCAGTAAGTTTAGCGACTCAGCTGAGTTAATTATTGCTTCACAATAAGGTTTGTCACGTGGGTCACTCGACTGGTTCATGATTAACTGTGCACTACCCAAAATGCCATTTAACGGCGTACGTATTTCATGGCTGATAGTTGATAGGAATAAACCACGAATTTCTAAGTCTTTATGAGCTTTTTCAGCTAACTGATTGAGGTTTTGTTCGCGGCGTTCATTACATAATAGTGCCATACCAGTTGCATAAAACATCGGCGCAATAACACCATTAATAAATAAAGTGATACTAAACCAATCCGCTGACAATAAGCTTGCTGTTGTGACATCTCCCATCATTAAGGTTCGGCTTGTAAATATAGCCAGGATGATGCTGAGAATTAAAATGTAGACAATACTGCCATTAGGGTAACTTTTACGGCCATTTCGAATAAATAATGCCAGTAAAAACAAGGCTTCAACTATATGCTGAAGATCTGAAACTAAAATTCGACTTCGTAACTCTGTGCTATCAGTGGCAAGGTAAATCATGGTAATCGCGAGCGCCACCGTTATCGCAACAAAGGTTTTAAAGCCAACGCATTTGGCATTTAAAAATTGGCAAATCGCAAGTACATGAATAATGGAAGCACTAAAGAGTAGGGTGTTTGCGATAGCAACACTGGCAATATTATTGATATGACCATGCAGTGCAAAACTCATTACCGATGCAAACATCACTAGAGGGTAGAAAATATAGAGTAAGGTGCCCGGAGTATTATTATTGGTTCGCCATGTAAGGTAATTAAGAAGAGTCATCACTGCCATCATGGCAGCACTGGCGTAATATAAAGTGGCTGAGTCGAGCATTGTATTTCCGGTGTTTTGCAATCAGTTTGAGCATAAAGTCAATTACAGTGTTTAGCAACCAGAAACAAAAACAGACGCGGCTGCGTCTGTTTTAACTTGTAGGATGTTTTGTTTAGTTTAGCGAATTTCGTCTGGAATATTCTGCTGTGCCCAAGACAATAGCTCGATACGGTTACGACATTTAGTTTTTCTAAATGCACTATATAAGTGAGTTTTAACTGTATGTGGGCTGATGCTTAAGTCTTCAGCAATTTCTTTATTTTTCGAACCTTTACTCATTAGTGAGATAATTGCTTTTTCACGTTTAGTAAGTTTAACCGGTTCGATGTCACCATCTGTCAATTTGTGGAGTGCGTCTTTATTGAACTGCAACATACGATTTAGTGCATTACACATGATGTCGCGGCGATACCATAGTTGATCTTCAAGTAATAAACGAATGCCTTTCATTAACACATCAGCATTATCTGTTGTGTAAAACACACCACGAATACCACTTAATAGAGCACGGTTTGCAAGTTCAGGGTTTTCATCTAGGTTAAACAGCACGATATCGCATTTTAATCGTAAATTAACTAGCTGCTCTTTTAACTTGCCCCACGGATCTGTGCTTGACGTTTCAATAAATAACAAGCGTGTTCCTTCTGGTACTTCAGAGATATCAGTACCAGATGTCACTGCTAGTCCTTGTGTTTTTAACAATGGCTCTAATACGTTAATGCCAATAGTGTTAATTGGCTCTGGATCTAATAATAAAAAGGCTGAACTACTCATATATATACACTCTTGAATAAAGTTGACAGTTAAATCCTATCACGCAATCCACCCCTTTCGTATTAGAAATTTCTGAGAGTTGTGCAGGAAAAGTACAGTTTGTGTCTGTTTTGTGTCAAAAATTACAGTTAGTTAACTAATCGCAATATGTTAACTAACTGATATATATTTATTATAGCCAAAAATAATATGTTTGTGCTACTTTTTACATTTGTTTACATATTAAAGTATTAGATTGCTGTTTTTTTCTTGTCCTGATATGGAGGCCAGCCCATTTCTTTACCTGCTAACATGTGTAGGTGTATATGGTACACAGTTTGTCCGCCGTGGTCATTACAGTTCATTACGACGCGAAATCCGTCTTCACTAAAGCCAAATTGTTTAGCGAGTTTTGCAGCAACTACATATAAGTGACCGACTAAAGCTGAGTTTTCTTCCGTAACATCATTAATCGTCGCTATTGGCGTTTTTGGGATGATCAGCACATGAAATGGGGCTTGTGGGTTAATATCTTTAAAAGCTAAAGATAGATCGTCCTCATAAACAATATCAGCTGGGATCTCTCGGTTAATAATCTTTGTAAAAATAGTCTCTTGGCTCATACTTAGCTCTCTTATAAATGTGGTTAAATGACCGCCCACTAATGACAAACTTTATTTGCAGTGTCAAACTGAAACTGCCGCAAGTTGAACAACCAAGGAGTGAACATGCGTAAGTTAGTATTACTGAGTAGTGCGTTAATGCTATTTAATAGTTTCAGCAGTGTAGCTGAGACTATTCACTTTCCCGAAGAGTTTGTACCCTTACAAGTTGGAGAGCGCCTAATTGAACAGTCGTTTTTCAGTCGTGTTGACGATGTTGAGCTTGCCCCTGGTACTTACCAAGTGAAGATGAAATATACCGATCTTTACGAGCAAGGTTATGATGACCATCAAGTTGTTGAGTCAGAGCCATTTTGGGTTGAGCTTACGGTAGAGAGTGGCAAAGACTATGACCTAGTGTTTAATCGTGCCAGTAATGCTGTTGCGGCAGAAGTGTTTGCTGAATCACCGCAAGTGAGCTTAAAAGCCAAGGGCAGTGAACTTGCTGTGCCGCTATCGATAGTGAGCTATCGTGCAGCTAGCGCGCCTGTACAAGCTGTAGCCAGTGCCCCAGTTGCTGCTACAAGTACAAGCAACAAGCCTGCGACTGCAATCCCTGTCACATTGCCTGCAAAAGTACCCGGCGGACAAGCGGGTTTGAAAAATACGCCAAGTGCGGCTGCGATGCTTGAGTTTTGGTGGCAACAAGCAAGCCCTGAAGAGCGCCGTGCGTTCTTACAAAAAGTAAGTAACTAATAAAATAATTAAAAAAGGCGCTGATTGCAGCGCCTTTTTTGTGTTTGATGACTTACTTTGCAAATAAGTCGTCAACAGTACCTTGTGCAAGTGGGTGGTAACCCGGACGTGCTTTTAAGTACACATCATGCGCCCAGTCTTTTTTACCGTTTTTAATAAGTGCTTTATAGAGTGGCACAATTAATTTACGACGACCGATGCCTGATAGGTGTTCATCAAGCGCTGGGTAAATTGGTTGATAACCATTACCTACCGCTAGCATAAACCATGCGAAAGCACGCTCTGCATTAGTTGACTGTGTTAGGTTGAATTGATTATCAAGCTCAGTCATTTTTTCGATGCTTAAATCGCGAGGTAGGTTATTCAAAAAGTGTAGCCACTCGTGAACTGACCAATCCGCTGTTGGTAACTGGGCTGCACTGATCTCACCGTTTAACCATGTTTTGGTTACAGCATCAACTTTATCGAAGGCATCAGACGTTGGGTTAGGAGCATCGCTTGGTAAACCAGGTTCAAAGATCCACTCATTAACTTTATCCATGCTCACAACGCCTGGATATTTTTCGATCAAGTTAGCTTTTAAGTAAGTAACAAATTGCGCTGTTGTAAGAGACTTAAACGCAAATTGGTCAAAGTAAGCTTTTACGAATGGGTCAAACTTATCACGACCAAATTTGTTTTCTAAATAAATTAAGAAAAGTTGACCTTTAGTGTAAGGCACCGAGCTAAATGCATCATCAGGATCGCGGCCATTAAGTTTTAAGTTAAGACGCGTATCTGGTGCTGGCAGAGTTTTAAGTAATGCACGTAAGCCGGCTGCATCAAGCGCTTGCTCCATAACTGCACGGTCACGGCCAAACACTTCTTCCATAATGCGGTTTTCAACGTAAGACGTGAAACCTTCGTTTAGCCATAAGTCTTCCCAAGTCGCATTGGTTACTAAGTTACCAGACCAAGAGTGAGCAAGCTCGTGAGCAATTAGGTTTACTAAGCTTTTATCGCCAGCAACAACCGTTGGTGTGATGAATGATAAACGTGGGTTTTCCATGCCACCAAATGGGAAGCTTGGCGGTAGCATTAATAAGTCATAACGACCCCATGCGTATTCGCCATACATCGCGTTAGTTTTATCGATCATCGCTTGTGTGTCGTTAAACTCAGCAACTGATGCATCTAAAATTGTTGGCTCAGCAAAGATACCCGTTTGCTTAGACATGGCTTTAAATTCTAAATTACCTGCACCAATTGCGATTAAGTATGGCGAAATTGGTTGTGGCATATTAAATAGATAATCGCCATCTTTATAAAGTGCATCTTTGTTATCAGCACTCATTACCGCACGAATGTCTTTAGGAGTGTGAATACGTGCCGAGTAGGTTACGCGCATTGCTGGCGTATCTTGTACTGGGATCCAACTACGAGCATGAATTGCTTGTGATTGGCTGTACATAAATGGGTGTGATTTACTGGCTGTTTGCTCTGGCGTTAACCACTGTAAACCTGAAGCTTCTGGGCGGCTGTTGTAGTAAATACGTGCTTTAACCGCTTGGCTTTTAAATTTAATTGTTAATTTTGAGCCCTTCACGTCATCACGTGCAGCAAGGGTGAAGTCAGCTTTGTGCCAGCTGCCTTTTTGATCTTGATACATTACTTTGTCGATATCTAAATCGCGAGTATCAAGCACCAGTGTTTTGCTTGTTGCATTGTGCCAATCTAGCGTGTGCTCAACAAAACCTTCTAGTTGTTTGTCATCAAAATCAACATCTAAATCTAGTAGTAGGTGAGTGGTTGTTACGTCATCTAAGTTTGCGTAAGTGTGCTGGCTGATTGCATCTGCAGTTGCTTGAGAGCAAGCACCGGCCATAGCAAGACTTAAAAGTAATGGTTTAAACTTCATAATAACCCTGGAACGGAAATGAAAAAGAGCCCGTTTTATAACATGATTAGTGCAGTGGGTTGAGTGATTTTTACAATCTAATGCGTATTTTGCGACGATAGGTTACACTAATGCGATTAGTTACCGGTAACCTTTGAGGCGTTTTGTGGCTCAGTCCCTGCAATCTTTTCATACCTTTTCTTTGCCAAGCCAATGCCAGCATTTTTATCAAATTGATGAAGTGAATCAGCTTTTAAGCACAGACTTTTCTGGGCCATTTTGTATTTTAGGTGAAGGCAGTAATACGGTGTTTTTATCTGACTACCAAGGTTCTGTGATCCACATGAATACGAAGGGCATAGATATAGAGCAGCAAAGCGATGGCTTTTTATTGCACATTGCAGCCGGAGAAAACTGGCACCAATTAGTTGCTATGACTATTGCTAATGACATGCCTGGGCTTGAAAACCTTGCTTTAATACCTGGGACTGTTGGTGCTGCACCAGTGCAAAATATAGGTGCTTACGGTGTAGAGCTTGAAAAGTTTATGAGTTATGTCGAATACTTTGATATTGCCACCAAAACCATAAAGCGCTTAACTAAAGGCGAATGCCAATTTGGCTATCGTGACTCTATCTTCAAGCATGCACTGAAGAATAAAGCTGTAATCACCCAAGTAGGGTTACTGCTACCTAAAAAATGGCAGCCATTACTGAGTTATGGACCATTGCAACAGCTTTCAGAACCCTCTCCACAACAGGTGTTTGAGCAAATCATCACAACCAGAAATAGCAAACTACCAAACCCCAGTGAACTTGCTAATGCGGGCAGTTTTTTCAAAAACCCAGTGATCAGTAATGAGCAACTTGCGTTACTTTTAAAACAGTACCCAGAACTACCTCATTACTTTGTGGATGCTGAGCATCATAAAGTTGCGGCGGGGTGGTTGATTGAGCAAGCTGGGTTAAAAGGCTTTAAGGTCGCAGGTATTGAAGTGCATCAGCAGCAAGCTTTAGTGCTAGTAAACCACGGTAATAGTACAGGTGATGACTTAATTGCCATGGTAAAGCATGTACAACAACAGGTTTGGCATAAATATCAGATTGCTTTACAGCATGAAGTACGCCTGATAAATGCTGAACATGAATGCCACATTGAATTGGGAGCTTCATAATGAAAGCGCCAGATGGAAATAAGCTCGCTATTCTACAAGCTCTAAATACCGGTGGTTTTATTTCTGGTCAGCAATTGGGCGAGCAGCTCGGTATTAGCCGTGCAGCAGTGGGTAAACATATTCACTCTTTGCAGGAGATGGGGCTCGATATATTTAAGGTTACGGGTAAAGGGTATTGTCTAAATAATAGTGCAGGCTTACTGAACAAAGAAAAGATCGGTCTGCATTATAATGAGTTAGGTGGCAGCACCGCTAATGTTGAAGTGCAGCCTATTATTGACTCAACCAACAGTGAGTTAATGCGCCGTTTGCAAACAGGAGTATCACTGCCATCTGGAAGCGTATTAGTTGCAGAAATGCAGCAAGCGGGAAGAGGGCGCCGTGGGCGCGTTTGGCAATCTCCGTTTGGTGCAAACTTATACTTTAGTTACTTTTGGCGTTTGGATGATGGTTTGCAAGCTGCTATGGGGGTATCTATTGCAGTTGGGCTTGCTGTTTACGATACGCTTAAAGCCTTATATCAATTAGATGTAGAGCTTAAGTGGCCAAATGATATCTACTTAAACCGTGAAAAATTAGCGGGCGTATTAGTTGAACTTGACGGCCAACCACAAGGTCCTTGTCAGCTTGTAATAGGTATAGGTATCAATTTACATATGCCAGAAAGTGTTAGCCAGCACATAGATCAAGCATGGACTGACTTAAGTCAGCATGTGCAGGGGTTAGATAAAAACAAGCTGGTGGCCTATTTATGCTTTTATTTAGAAAAACGTTTAGCTCAGTATCAGCAATCAGGTTTAAACGATATGTATCTACAGTGGAATCAATTAAATGCATTTGCTGGCGAGTGTGTTGAGCTCAATACGGGTCATCGTAGCTGGCGTGGTATTTGCGAAGGGATTGATAACCAAGGTGGCGTACGTATTCGTCAAGATGGCGAAGTGAAAAGTTATTATGGTGGTGAAATTTCATTACGTAAGGCTGAGCTATGAAACTATTAGTGGATGTTGGCAATACCGCAATTAAAGCCGTTTTATTTGATGGCAAGGATTACCAAACCTGTGAACTCAGCACTTTACCTTGGTCACAAATAACAGAGCTGGTCTATGCCTGCGTAGGTAGCACAGAGCTACTTAAACCGTTATTAGCACAGGCGCAGCAACATGCTGTTCCTTACTTTGAAGCAGAGGTGACCGCTAAACTCGCTACGTTAACTTGTGCCTATCAGCAGTTTAAAAACCTAGGAATTGATCGCTGGCTCGCTGTGATCGCTGCGTATGTAGAATATCCCGAGCAAAACTGCATTATTATCGATGCCGGTACAGCAACGACAATTGATGTGCTTAATAAAGAAGGCGCGCATCTAGGAGGCTGGATCTTACCTGGCCTTGATTTAATGACCTCATCACTTACCCAAAATACGCAACGTGTGTTTGATGATGAGCAAACTCCATTCACTACTGAGTTAGGGCGTAATACGCCAAACGGCCTAAAAAATGGTGCTATGGTTGCTACTCTCGGTGCAATCGAGCAAGCAAAACAACATCTTAACCAACAAGGTTGTCAGTTATTATTTGCTGGTGGTTATGGCAAATTGTTAGCAGACACATATATAGATGCTAAGTTTGACAGCTTGCTCGTGTTTAAAGGACTGAATTATTGGCGTGAATTAGCTATAAAGCAGTAAAAATACGGGTTTTTGCCTGAATAGTGAGCGTTTAACACATAAATTCACATTTTTTTTAATTTTATGGTTGCATCACAATAAACCTTACCTTAGAATCTCGCCCCGTACTAAAGCAGTGCCGACTTAGCTCAGTTGGTAGAGCAACTGACTTGTAATCAGTAGGTCATCCGTTCAACTCGGATAGTCGGCACCACTTTCCTTTTACCGGAAGTGACTTAGTAAAGAATTTTCGTGGAGGGGTTCCCGAGCGGCCAAAGGGATCAGACTGTAAATCTGACGGCTCAGCCTTCGCTGGTTCGAATCCAGCTCCCTCCACCACTTTATTCTTGACGGTTAGAGGTAGTTTAAGAACAGGTTCCTATGCGGGCATCGTATAATGGCTATTACCTCAGCCTTCCAAGCTGATGATGCGGGTTCGATTCCCGCTGCCCGCTCCAGACTTCTGGTGTTGCTGATATAGCTCAGTTGGTAGAGCGCACCCTTGGTAAGGGTGAGGTCGGCAGTTCAAATCTGCCTATCAGCACCAGTATCGAGAACTCATCTTAATTTCTTCCTTTATCTGTCAGAAAAAACTATTTGAAATTTGAAAAAATTAAATTAATCTACCCTCGGTGGATTATTTTCATATGTAATCTAGATACACAAAACTGATAGGTTCCGTCATGGCAAAAGAAAAGTTTGAACGCGTAAAACCGCACGTAAACGTTGGTACAATCGGCCACGTTGACCACGGTAAAAC
>NZ_JABVXE010000023.1:0-43308 GCF_013350085.1 Pseudoalteromonas sp. 0802
AGCTGATAGCTGATAGCTGATAGCTGATAGCTGATAGCTGATAGCTGATAGCTGATAGCTGATAGCTGATAGCTGATGGCTGATGGCTGATAGCTGATTTTGGAGGTTCTATGTCTGATTTGGTTTTTTCTGATTCGTTTATCGACGGTGACTTTTACTCTACGAGCCAGCGTTTTAGTGTAGATAACCCCGCAACCGCAGAGTCGATTACTCAGGTTTCTGATATTGATGAAGCTGGTGTTGAGCAGGCTTTAAAAAGTGCTGACGAGGCATTTAGCAAACTAAAGCAAACAACTGCAACCGAACGTAGTGAAACGCTGCGCCGATGGTATGAGTTGGTTATTGAGCACAAGCAACAGCTTGCTGAGTTAATGACTAAAGAGCAGGGTAAGCCTTTAAAAGAAGCCTTGGGCGAAGTGGAATACGGTGCAGGCTTTATTAAATGGTTTAGTGAAGAAGCAAAGCGTAGTTATGGCGACACAATTCCTGCTACCGACAGCAAGCATCGTTTAACAACGATAAAGCAACCAATTGGTGTAGTGGCTGGTATTACACCTTGGAATTTCCCGATTGCCATGATCACCCGTAAAGTGGCACCCGCTTATGCCGCGGGTTGTAGTTTTGTGATTAAACCTTCGGAGCATACGCCATTGTGCGCTATTGCCTTAGCCTATCTTGCTGATAAAGCCGGATTTGTAAAAGGTGCGCTGAACGTGGTGGTCTCTGAAAACGCAAAAATGGTGGGTGAGATCATGACCGAGTCGGAGCGTGTTCGTAAGTTCACATTCACTGGCTCAACCGGTGTAGGTAAGCAGTTACTATCGCAGTGTGCCTCAACAATTAAACAAACGTCAATGGAGCTCGGCGGCAATGCCCCGTTCATTATCTTTGATAATGCCGATTTAGATGAGGCTGTTGCTGGCCTTATGGGGGCTAAATTTAGAAACGCAGGACAAACCTGTGTTGCCGCTAACCGAATTTTTGTTCAGCGCTCAGTGCTTGAAACTGTGCTTGAGAAACTCACAGACAAAGTAGCTGAGTTAAAGGTAGGTAATGGTCTAGATGACGGGGTAGATATCGGCCCATTAATTTACCCTAAAGCAAAAGAGAAAGTTCAAACGCTTGTGCAAGATGCGGTTGATAAAGGGGCGTCGTTAATCGGTGACAACAGCGAGCTTGAAGGTAGCTTTCAAGCGCCATTAATTTTAACCGATGTGACCCCAGAGATGGATATCTATCATGATGAAGTGTTTGGCCCTGTAGTCAGCATAATCGCTTTTGATGATGAAGAAGAAGTACTTCAACTTGCGAACGACGTACCTTATGGTTTAGCTGCGTACTTTTATAGTGAAAACATCAAGCAAGTTTATCGCGTAAGCGAAGCACTTGAATACGGCATGATAGGTATTAACGAAGGTCTTATCTCAAACCCAGTAGCGCCATTTGGCGGCGTTAAACAGTCAGGCTTAGGCCGAGAAGGCGGCCACCAAGGGTTAGATGAGTATCTAGAAGAGAAGTATCTTTGTGTTAAGGTTTGAGCCGTCAGCCGTCAGCCGTCAGCCGTCAGCCGTCAGCCGTCAGCCGTCAGCCGTCAGACTGATAGCTGATAGCTGATAGCTGATAGCTGATAGCTGATAGCTGATAGCTGATAGCTAACTCCTCACCTTTATTTTTCATAAAATGATAGCGCTGTCATTTTAGTTTTTATATGATAGGAACGAATTATTAACAAAAATGAAAAATAGTACGCAGAAATACCGTACACTCAGGGCTTAAACGAGGAGAAAGTAATGGATTTTAAGAAGTCACTATTCGCGGTAATGCTAGCGACTGCGCCTTTAATGGCTAGTGCAGCATTAACTCAATCGCAAGTTGATCAGTTTGCGAAAGGTACCGAACTGCTGTTTTCGGTAGAAGATAACTTTCGTAATAAAGATGCGGGCTTTTTAGGAAAAATTACCCTCAACAATGGCTCTGATGTGGCGTTACCTGCAGGCGAGAGCGACTGGCAGCTTTATATTCACTCTGTTCGTAAAATCTCAACCGAGCATGTTGCTGGCCTAAACATTGAACACGTTAATGGTGACCTTCATCGCATCGTACCAACGAGCTCGTTTAAAGGTTTAGGTGCAGGTGAAAGTTTAGCGTTGCCGTTTGATGCGCAAGTATGGATTGTAGCTTACAGTGACTTTATGCCTCGGGCATTTTTTGTTTCAGGTAAGAATAAACCAGCCGTATTTGCCAACACTGACACTGAAGACTTTAAACAGTTTGTGACGCCATTTACCCGTGAAAATCAGTTACGCCGTTACAATGAGCCAAAAGATTTATCGGTTTTAGCAACGGCAAAAGTACGTTTCGAGCGTAATAGCGCTGATAAGTTGTCGGTTAGTAAAGAGGATGCTTTAAAGCGTATTATCCCTAAGCCTCGTAAAGTTGATTTTAACCGTGGCAGCGCAACGTTAAACAATAATTGGCAAATCAGTTATCAAGGTCAGCTTAAGCACGAAGTTATGGTGTTTATGCAAGACTTGCAAGATGACTATGGCATTAGCCTTAAAGCACAGCCTGATCATATCAATGTTGGCAAAGACAAAGTAATTCGCTTAAAAGTTGACCCTAAACTCAATAATGCAAAAGCAGAAAGCTACACCCTAGAGATTGATGATGAAGTGATCAATATCGTAGGTAGCGATAACGCAGGTGTGTTTTATGCGATGCAAAGCTTATTGAACCTCATTCCTGCAAATAGCCAAGGCAGTGCCAGCTTACCGCAGTTAGAAATTGAAGACTCACCGCGTTATGGTTGGCGTGGTATGCATTACGATAATGGTCGTAACTATCATGGCAAAGAGGCAATGTTCAAGCTGGTTGAGCAAATGGCTCGCTATAAAATGAATAAGCTACACTGGCACTTTTCAGAAGATGAAGGCTGGCGACTTGAGATCCCAGGCCTACCAGAGCTTACCGACGTTGGTGGCTATCGCTGCTTTGATTTAGAAGAGCGCGAGTGCTTATTAACTCAGCTTGGCACTGGACCGTTTAAATCAGGCTCAGGTAATGGTTATCTGAAACGTGATGAGTTTGTTGAGCTATTAAAGTTTGCGAAAGACCGCCACATTCAAATCATCCCAGAAGTTGAAGGGCCAGGCCATGCGCGTGCCTCAATCAAAGCGATGGAAGCGCGTTATCACAACATGTTAGAAGAAGCTGAGAAAGCCGCTAAAAACAACATAAAAACGCGCTCGGCAAACAAAGAAATTCAACACATAGATATGGGGCCAGCAACGCAATATTTGCTTACTGATCCAAAAGATACCTCTGTGTACATGACCGTACAAAACTACAAAGATAACTCAATGAATGTGTGTATGGACTCAACCTACGCATTTTTAGATAAAGTAACTTATGAACTTCAGCAGATGTATCGCGAAGCAGGTGTGCAGTTAAAGAACCTGCATATTGGTGGTGATGAAGTCGGTGCTGGTTCGTGGATAGGCTCGCCAATCTGTCAGGCGTTATTTGCTGATCCTAATAACGGTGTAGCTGGCCCGGCTGATTTAAAACCTTATTTCACACAACGTGTTGCAACCTTACTTGAAAAGCGCGGTATTTCTCCGGGGATTTGGGAAGATGGCATCATGTATGACCGTGAAAACTCGTTTAAACGTGATGAGTTCCCTAACAAAACCTTTACCGTTAATACTTGGGATAACATTTGGGAATGGGGTGTTGCCGATAGAGCATACCGCCTAGCAAATGCCGGTTATCAAGTGGTGTTATCACACGGTACGCATTTGTACTTTGACCACCCATACGAAGCAAGCCCTGAAGAGCGTGGTTATTACTGGGCCACTCGTTACACAGATACTAAAAAAGCCTTTAATTACATGCCTGATGACGTGTATGCCAATGCCGATTACACCCGCACTCGTGAGCCAATTGTTAATTTAGAAGCGTTGGTGGGTCGCCCATTACCTAAACTTGAAAAGCCAGAGAACATTCTGGGCATGCAAGGTCAGGTATGGTCAGAAACAATCCGTACTGAAGAGCAAGTATTAGCAATGATCTTCCCGCGTATTTTGTCTGTTGCAGAGCGCGCATGGCATAAAGCCGATTGGGAAGGCGAAAACGTCGATAGTAAAAAACAAGTAAAAGACTGGGCTGAGTTCTCAAGTGCTGTAGGCTTAAAAGAGCTTGATAAGTTAGCCAAAGATGGCATCAATCTGCATTTACCAGTACCAGGCGGTGTGATTGAAAATGGTAAGTTATTTACCAACAGTGCATTTGCTTATTTGAGCATTGAATACAGCCTAGACAACGGCCAAAGCTGGCAAACTTATGCCGAGCCTGTAAAAGTTGATAGTAATGCAAAAGTTGCGCTACGCACCCGTTTAAATGCAAAACAAACCAGTCGCGTGACCGTTGTTGGTGAGTAATGTTTCTGCGATAAATAAATATGATGCCTACAGCAAAGCGTAGGCGTCATTTTTGCTTGCGCGTTTGACTAAAATCTGGCGGCCTAAAAACTGCGCGCGAAATAAATTTCACGCCTACAATAACTCGCACCTCGCACCTCGCACCTCGCACCTCGTAGGCGTCACGCTTGCTTGGCGCGTCTTAAATTCAACACCGTTCGGCTCAAAACTGATAGCTGAAAGCTGACGGCTAATCCCAAAACTTCGCGCGAAATAAATTTCACGCCTACGGTATCTAAAAGAAATATGTCAGCGCTGTCATTTTTGTTGCGATAGTGTTATAAATATTTAATATCTCTTTTATATAATCATCTGAATCAGCAGCGCTGTAGAGTCGAACTGTGCTGTTATGGGAAATGTTATGTCTGAAATGAATAAACAAAGCAGTGTTGTGCCTATGGCGATTGTTGCCACGCTGTTTTTTATACTAGGTTTTGCTACATGGTTGAATGGTTCACTGATGCCATTTTTACAGCAAATTTTGCAGCTTTCACCGTTTCAGGCATCGCTGATTATTTTCTCGTTTTATATCGCCGTGACTTTTACGGCCCTACCTTCGGCGATGATCATCAGAAAGGTAGGTTATAAAAACGGTATGGCGCTGGGTATGGCAACCATGATGGTGGCAGGTTTACTGTTTATTCCTGCTGCAAAAACGCAAATTTTTGCACTGTTTTTATTCGCGCAGCTTGTTATGGGGGCTGGGCAAACGTTATTACAAACAGCGGTTAACCCATACGTAGTAAGAATTGGCCCCGAAGAATCAGCTGCGGCTCGCGTTAGTATTATGGGTATATTGAATAAAGGTGCGGGTGTTGTGGCACCGATTGTATTTACTGCTCTGATACTCAGCGATTTTAAAGGCTTTGTAGGTAAAGAGCTTAGCCAAACTGATATTGATGCCATGGCCAATGGCTTAATATTACCGTATTTAGGGATGGCTATTTTTATTGGTATACTCGGCTTTGCAGTTACTAAAATGCCATTACCAGAGTTAATTGATGACGACGTTGATGAACAAAAACCGGGGCAGGTAAAAGAAGCGCTGAGCCATCCGAGTCTTGCATTAGGAATTGTGGCACTTTTTGTTTATGTAGCTGTTGAAGTTATCGCTGGTGACACCATTGGTAGCTTTGCGTTGTCTTTAGGTGTTGAAAAATACAGTGTTATGACGTCATACACCATGGGTTGTATGGTGCTAGGTTACTTTTTAGGGATTTTACTTATCCCAAGAGTGTTATCGCAGCAAACAGCGCTGACAATTTCAGCGGTATTGGGTTGTGTGTTAACTCTAGCGATTGTTACAGGTAGCAATGAAACTGTATTTATATCAACATTATTTGGATTAAAATCGGTACTACCTGATACATTATTGCTCATTGCTGTGCTAGGCTTTGCTAATGCTATTGTATGGCCTGCAGTTTGGCCGTTAGCATTATCTGGTTTAGGTAAGCTAACTAGTGTAGGCTCTGGTTTGCTCGTTATGGGTATTGCCGGTGGAGCGTTTGGTCCATTATTTTGGGGCCTGGCAAGTGGCGGCGTAAAAAGCGCAGAAGCACAACAAATGGCTTATATTGTGATGTTGCCTTGTTATTTATTCATACTTTTCTATGCTGTTAAAGGCCACAAGATGAAAAGTTGGAAGTAATTATGAGTTTGAGGCTGGGTGAAAAGCGCACTGCCTTGAACTTTGAAAAGCATTTCTAGTAAATAGAAATAATCCCGTGTGTAATGCCACCGAAAGGTGGCATTTTTTTGTTTGGGGTTTGAAAAATTAGGCGCTAGGTATTAGGGGATAGGGTCTAGGCTTTCGCGTGAAATAAATTTCACGCCTACGATATGTCGCATCTCTCATCTCGTGGGAACGGCTTTAGCCGTGAATTATCCTTAAAGACTTCGGCACTAAAGTACCTCCTACATCGTAGGCGTCACGCTTGCTTGGCGCGCCTCAAACACGGCACTGCTGCTAACATTTCGCGCGAAATAAATTTCACGCCTACATTCCCCCGCATCTCGCATCTCGCATCTCGTGGGAACGTCTTTAGCCGTGAATTATCTTAGAGACTTCGGCACTAAAGTACTTCCTACATCGTAGGCGTCACGCTTGCTTGGCGCGTCTTACATTCAACACCTATCTGAAGGGGGAATGTATTGCGATCAAACAACACAGTTCGGCTCAAAACTGACAGCTGAAAGCTGACGGCTTTTTGAATTGAAAATAGGTGTTAAAGAAAAATCTTGAAATTCAAAATAAAAAATATTTAAGAAAATATAGGGATTTACAAAGGGGGAGAAGTGGGGCGACTGATGGGGCTTGAACCCACGACAACCGGAATCACAATCCGGGGCTCTACCAACTGAGCTACAGCCGCCACTGAGATACACCTCGTTTGGTGTGGCGCGCATATTACATAATTAAGGTTGGCTTGTGAAGCCCTAAATTGAAAAAAGTAGAAAAAACTTATTTGCCTCAGAAAATTCAGAAAACCACCACTGGTCAGCTCGCGTTCAGTTTCGCAGATTAGACTTGCGGCTTTTGTAATTGAGCAAATACTCATTTCGTAGTTTTATGCGTAATTTAATGATTTTTTAACCAAAGATCATATATAATTTGTACAGCGTGATGCTACAAATGAACTTCAGGAGAGAACATGGATACAATAATGAACTGGATCAACGAGAATTCAGGTTTAATCATACATTACGCCGTTCAGGCGGTTCTAGCGCTAATCATTTTCTTCATCGGTGGTCGCATCGCTAAATTCTGCGAAGGCTTAACTGAAAAAGCATTTGATAAAAAGAAAGTCGATAAAGCTGTAGGTTCATTTGTTGCTAGCATTGTCTATGCAATTGTATTTGCTGCAACAATCTTAATGGCACTATCTCAATTAGGTATTGAAACTACTTCATTCATTGCTATTTTAGGTGCGGCAGGTTTAGCAGTAGGTTTAGCACTTCAAGGTTCATTATCTAACTTTGCATCAGGTGTTTTAATCATCTTACTTCGCCCTTTCAAATCAGGTGACTATGTAGAAGCTGGCGGTAAAGCGGGTACGGTTAAGAAAATTGAAATCTTCTCTACAGAATTACGTACACCAGACAACAAAGTAATTATCATGCCTAACTCATCAATTATGGGCAGCCCAATTACAAACTTCTCTCGTGAATCAACTCGCCGTATCGATTTAGTTATCGGTGTTGGTTACGATGCAGATCTTAAAGAAGCAAAAGCAGTTCTTAAATCAGTTTTAGATAAAGAAGAGCGCTTACTAAAAGACCCTGCATACACAGTAGCAGTATCTGAGCTTGCAGATTCAAGCGTAAACTTTGTGGTTCGCCCTTGGGTTAACTCAGCTGATTACTGGCCAACGTATTTCGATTTAATGGAAAACATTAAGATCGCATTAGACGATGCCAACATCACAATCCCATTCCCGCAAATGGATGTTCATTTGCACAAAGAAGACTAATTAAGTCTAACGTACAAGTAGTAAAGGTTATTTTTTAATGAAATTAAAAGCATTATCAATTCTAGTTGCAGCAAGCGCTGCAACTAGCGCATTCGCAGCAGATGAAGCCAAAACTTGGGATGTAACCAGTGAATTAGGTGCTATCGTAACAAGCGGTAACACTGAAACAACCACACTTAAAGGTGGTATCAAGGTATTACATAACCTAGAAAACTGGAATAACGAGTACAAGTTAGACGGCATCTACAAAGAAGATGAGATCGAAAACGACCAAGGTGTAAAAGAAACACAGCGTACCAACGAAAAGTACTCAATTTCAGCGCAAGGTAACTATAAATTAAACGAAAAGCACTCACACTTATTCATCTACGGTTCGCACGTATCTGATTACTTTGGTGCATACCGTAACGAATCAGTTATCTCAGCGGGTTACGGTTTACGCTTAATCGACCGTTCTGACATGTGGCTAAATGCTGAAATCGGTCCAGGTTATAAGTATTTCCAATACCCTGATGACAGCACAGAAGTTGATGACAACGGTAATTCACTTGCAGGTGAGCGTGAGGGTGAAGCAATCGCCTTAGGTAAAGTTGATTACAACTGGCAAATTTCAGACAGCGCACGTTTTACTCAGTTAGTATCAGTTGAATATGGTGATACCAATACTAAAACACGTTCAGAGTCTGCAATCCTTGCTAAGATCAACGGCTCACTACAAATGAAAGTAGCTTACAACATCACTCACAACTCAGATGTTGCCGATGATAAAGAAAACACAGATACAGAAACGTCACTAACGCTAGTTTACAGTTTTTAACTAAATAAATCGTTTTGTTGACAATTTAATGACAAAAAGGGACGAAAGTCCCTTTTTTATTTCCCTGTATTTCAGGTAGAATAGACAATCTTTTTGACTGTAGAACTATGGATATCCCTACTTGTGATGTTATTTAAAAGACTCTTCATTACTTTTTTGCTGTTAACTTCCGCATCAGTATTGGCTTTTACTCCTACAGCCGCACAAATCGAACAATTTAAAAAGCTTCCTAGAGCGCAGCAAGAGGCACTAGCAAGGCAGTATGGTGTAGATTTATCGACGATTACAGGTAAGAAATCTTCAACCGAGCAAATTGAACAAGAATCAACAATACAACCTCGTTTAGAACAAGAAAAAGAACAATTAACAGATGAAGAGCGCTTTGCTCCGAAAGTTGATGAAGTAAAGCCTTTTGGTTATGACTTGTTTGCTGGTGAGCCAACATCATTTATGCCAAGTGAAAATGCGGCAGTTCCTGATACCTACTTAATTGGTCGTGGAGATACACTTAACATCAACTTTTACGGTAAAGAAAGCGAGAGCTATGAAGTTGTTGTTGACCGCGAAGGGCGTATCAGCATTCCAAACTTAAGTCCTGTTCAAGTGGCGGGTCTGACTTTTGCAGAAGTCAAAGAGTTAATCAAAGCAAAAGTTGAACAAGAAGTAATTGGTATTAAAGCATTTGTTTCAGTAGGTAAACTTCGTAGCATTCGTGTGCTAGTGCTTGGTGAAGCGTACAAACCGGGTAGTTATTCTGTTTCATCACTGACTACCGTATCGCATGCACTATTTGTTAGTGGTGGGGTATCTGATATTGCTTCACTACGTAATATTCAAGTTAAACGTGCGGGGAAGGTTGTTGCAAACTTTGACTTGTATGATCTATTAATCAACGGTGATAGCAGCAACGATATTATTTTAAAGCCTGGCGATGTGGTGTTTATCCCATCAGTTGGCTCACAAGTCGCTGTTGAAGGGTTGGTAAAGCGTCCTGCTATTTTTGAGCTAAAAAAAGGTGAAACAGCAGCACAGTTATTAAAAATGGCGGGTGGTTTAAAGCCGCAAGCTTACGCTAAAAAAGCAATTGTTGAACGCTTCAATAACAATAATATGAAAGAAGTATTATCAATTGACTTTAGCGGTAATCAAATTAATTATACCCCTCGTGATGGCGATCGTATTCGTTTTAATCCAGTAAGCTTCCAATATCAAAACAGCATTAGTTTAATTGGTGCTGTTGCACGTCCGGGTCATTATCAGTGGCATCAAGGTAAACACATCTCTGACGTTCTAACTTCAGTGCGTGGTGACTTGCTGCCTCAGGCTGACTTAGGGTACGGATTACTTGTTCGTGAAGTTAATGTAGCAGGCGATATTCAAGTTTTTCAATTTGATATAGCGCAAGCGATTGTTAAAGCTGCTGAGCATGATCTAGAGCTTAAAGCAAACGATAAGCTGTTTGTATTTAGCCGTTATCAAGAAAAGCAAGCTGAAGAAAGTGCTCTTGCGAATATGGCGCTTACCGAAGAGCAGCAACAGCAGCAATATAAAGTCAAGCAATGGCACGAATACCAGCAAAGAGAATTTGAAAAATATATTGGTGTCACAGGTACTATAGAAGATTTAAAGTTAAATGAAGACAGTGCTAAATCGATTGCTGATATTGCTAAGCACAATTTAAATAAAGATAAAGAGTTGCTTGACCCAAAAGATTACGCAGTTTTCAGTCGGTTTAATCTATTAAAGCCAATTATCTCTAAACTAAAGCAACAGGCTTCAGTCGCTTTGGCTATGCAACTTGTAGAAATAAATGGCCATGTAACTTACCCAGGTGTATATCCGCTTACAGTTAATGGCGAAGTAAATGATTTGATAGCCGCCGCAGGTGGTTTGCTTGAGTCTGCTTATACCGAGCAAGCTGAAATAACCCGTGTAATGGATGGTGATGCGTCAAAGGTTAAACATATAAAGTTTAATTTACAAGCCGCATTGTTGGGTAGTAATGGTGAAAATATCGCACTACGTAGTAAAGATAGTATTAACATTTTCTCTATTCCTAACTGGCAAGAAAACGTAAAAGTAGAGCTGAAAGGTGAAGTTAAATTCCCAGGGATCTATACAATTCGTCGTGGCGAAACATTAAGCAACTTACTAGAACGTGCTGGCGGTTTTTCTGAATTTGCCGCGCCAAATGCAGCTATTTTCACTCGCGAAGCAATTCGCAAACAAGAACAACAGCAATTAGCAAAACTTTCGGAAGATTTGCGTCGTGACATTGCATCGAAAAGCTTTGAGAATTCTGTAAGTAGTAACAGCCTTTCATATGATGAAATGAACAAGTTATTGAACGATCTCGCGAGTGTAGAAGCCGTTGGTCGTTTAGTCATTGATTTACCACTTATCGTTGAAGATAAGCAAAGGCTTGTTCTGCAAAATGGTGATGCGCTTTATGTACCAAGTAAGCGTGATTCAATTAGTGTAATAGGTGAAGTTAACTACGCAACCTCGCACTTATTTAAAAAAGGAATCACGGTTGATGACTATATTGATCTAAGTGGCGGCCTGAAGGAGCGTGCAGCAGATGAACGTATTTATATCATCAAAGCAAACGGCTCTGTTAAAATCCCAAGTACAGGTAGCTGGTTTGCAGTAAATGACGCAAACACGCTTGAAGCAGGTGACACCATTGTTGTACCAATGAATGCAGATTACATGGACAATCTCACTCTGTGGAGCACTGCAACACAGATCGTTTATCAGTTAGGTGTAGCTGTTGCTGCTATAAGTAGTATTTAAAGGTTTAAGATGAATAACAACCCATATGAGCTTACGGTCGGAGACTTTATAGCGAGTATCATGAAAGATAAGTGGTTAATCCTATTTCTGACTACGGCTTTTTCGATCGTATTCTTAGTTTTGGCTTTATATTTACCAAATAAATATAAGTCTGATATTTTGCTGATGCCAGTAACTGAGCAAGAAAGTAACCTAGCAGGGTTAAGTTCTCAACTCGGAGGGCTAGCTTCTATGGCTGGTATTAACCTTGGTGATCAATCGAATAAAACGGACTTAGCAATAGCAACCTTAAAAAGTCGCACATTTCTAATGGAGTTTATAGCGGATACTGATATCAAGGTTGAGCTTTTAGCTGTAAGAAAGTGGGACGTTGTTACTGGTGGTTATACATATGATGAAGATGTTTATGACCCAAATACCAAACAATGGATTCGGGATGTTTCGCCTCCAAAGCAAGCTGAACCTAGTCTGTTAGAAGCCTACGTATATTTTGTAGAGAATCTTTTAGAAGTAGAAGAAGATAAAGAAACAGGGTTTGTAAGAGTTACTATTAAACATATTTCATCTGTGTTTGCTGAAGAAATGGTTAAGAAGTTGATCCAACGTCTAGACAATAAGTTGCGTCAAGATGCTGAAATTGAAGCTGAAAAAAGTATTGAATATCTTCAGGGAGCAATTTTAAAAGCAAAAAATGCTGATTTAAAGTCGTTGTTGTATACATTAGTAGAGCAAGAGTTTCAGAAAAAAATGCTTACTAATGTTAGAGAAACTTATGCATTTAAAGTTATTGATAATGCGGTGGTTGCTGAAGATAAATACTCACCAAAAAGAGCTCTTCTATGTATTTTTGGCTTTATTTTAGGGGTGTGTTTTAGTTTATTTATTGTGTTTATTAAAGCTTTAAAAAGACCGAAGGAACAAGAGTAATGTACTATTCTATTTTTGTTTCTTTACTATCCACCTATGTAAGTATTCTTCTTTTGAATTCACTTTCTAATAAGCTAGGCTTAATTGATAGGCCATGTAGTCGTAAGTTACATCAAGGAGAAGTACCGCTAGTTGGTGGTATATCCATATTCTTTGGTATTGCTGCTGCTTTTATTATTTGTTCTGAGTTACAGCAAATAAGTATTTTATTTCTTATTTCTTCAGCAGTTATTGTCTTTATTGGGGTATTAGATGATAAGTACGATTTAAGTGTTCGCTCACGTATTATAGGGCAGCTTTTGGTTAGTTCTTTACTAATATTTGGATTGGGCGATTACATAAGTGATCTTGGGAACCTATTTTTGTTAGGTAATATCGATATTGGTAAGTTTGGAATCACTTTTACATTTATAGCTATATTAGCTGCGATAAATGCATACAACATGATCGATGGTATAGATGGGTTACTTGGTGGATTAGCTATTGTTTCTTTTACTGGAATTGCATTTTTAGGGATTAGCTCACATCATTTTTCTAGTTACTTGTCTGTCATTTTTATAACTGCATTAATTCCATTTTTTTTGGCAAATTTAGGCATATCACCTTTTAAAAAAGTGAAGATCTTTATGGGGGATGCTGGTTCTATGTTAATTGGGTTGGCTGTTATATGGGCCTTAGTTTATGGTTCACAAGTGACAGCAATTGGTGAACCAATATTTAGGCCTATATTTGCTCTTTATGTGGTAGCGATCCCTTTAATGGATATGATTGCAATTATGTTTAGAAGGCTCAGTAAGGGACAATCGCCTTTTAAACCAGACCGTGACCATATTCATCATATTTTCATGCGGTCGGGGTTTAGTTCCAAACAAGCGTTAGCGTTTATTGTTTCTTCGGCTTTATTGATATTATCAATAGGTATCTATGGTGAACTAAATCAAATAAAAGAACTATATCTATTATTAATAATTATAAGTTTGTTTGTTATTTATATTTTTGCAATTAAACATGCTTGGAAAGTAACTAAAATTTTTAAGGGCATTCTGAAGGGGATTAGACAGTGGAAATTTTAAACCTGATTGGTCGTAAAAAAGTGTTATTCAGTGAAGATGTAAAGAACGCTGAAGAAATCCTGAAAAAAGAAGTGTCAAGTTCACGTTTCCTTGTCCTAGGTGGAGCTGGTTCTATTGGACAAGCTGTCACAAAAGAAATCTTTAAGCGTAACCCTAAAAAATTACACGTAGTTGATATTAGCGAAAATAATATGGTTGAGCTAGTACGAGATATTCGTAGTTCGTTCGGTTATATTGATGGAGATTTTCAGACCTTTGCATTAGATATTGGCTCAATTGAATACGATGCCTTTATTGAGGCTGATGGCCAATATGATTTTGTTCTGAACTTATCTGCTTTAAAACATGTACGTAGTGAAAAAGATCCATACACACTGATGCGTATGATCGATGTGAACGTATTCAATACAGACAAGACTATTCAGCAGTCAATTGACAACGGCGTTAAGAAGTATTTTTGTGTATCAACTGATAAAGCAGCAAACCCTGTAAATATGATGGGCGCTTCAAAGCGTATTATGGAAATGTTTTTAATGCGCCGAAGTGAACAAATTGATATATCTACAGCGCGTTTTGCAAATGTTGCTTTTTCTGATGGTTCTTTACTACATGGCTTTAATCAACGTATCGAAAAAAAACAACCAATCGTTGCGCCAAGTGATATTAAACGCTATTTCGTGATCCCTCAAGAGTCAGGGGAGTTATGTTTAATGTCGTGTATCTTTGGTGATAATCGAGATATTTTCTTTCCAAAACTTAGTGAGTCATTACATTTAATCACGTTTGCTGAGATTGCTGAAAAGTACTTAGCTGAAAAAGGCTATGAAGCATATTTGTGTAAAAGTGAAGATGAGGCTCGCGAGCTAATTAAAACTCTACCAGCACAAGGTAAATGGCCTTGCTTATTCACGACAAGTGATACAACTGGAGAAAAAGATTTTGAAGAGTTTTTCACAGATAAAGAAACTCTCGATATGGAGCGTTTTGAAAACCTTGGCATTATTAAAAATATGCCAGAATATGATGCAGAATTATTAGCTTTATTTGAAGATACAATCAGCCAATTTAAACAACAAAAATCATGGTCAAAATCACAAATAGTTGACCTGTTTTTTAAAATGCTCCCAGATTTTGGTCATAAAGAAACTGGCAAATACTTAGATAGCAAAATGTAAATGAGCTTTTGATTATGACAAATAAACTAGTTTCATTTATAAAAGAACTTTATCAGACAGATGAGTTTATTCCGCTTCATGCACCAAGCTTTAATGGCAATGAACAGATCTATGTTTCAGAAACAATAAAAAGTACTTTTGTATCGAGTGTTGGTAAGTATGTTGATGATTTTGAAAGGCATATTGAAGCATATACTAAAAGTCCAAAAGCAGTAGCGACAGTTAATGGCACAGCGGCACTACACGCGGCTCTTTATATGGCAGGTGTTAGAGCAAATGATATTGTAATAACGCAAGCCCTAACATTTGTTGCAACATGTAATGCATTGCATCACATGGGGGCTGAACCAGCTTTTGTAGACGTGTCACCAGTAAGCTTAGGGTTGTGCCCCAAAGCATTAGCTGTTTTTTTAGATGAACACGCTACTTTAACCGAGCATGGCGCAGTACTTAAAATGACTAAGCAACGCATTAAAGCAATTGTACCCATGCATACCTTTGGTCATCCAGTTGAGCTAGATGAGCTTATGCTTATTTGCCATAATTGGGGAATTAGTTTGATTGAGGATGCTGCAGAAAGTTTAGGGTCTTTTTATAAGGGGCAGCATACAGGGACATTAGGTGACTTTGGCGCTATAAGCTTTAATGGTAACAAGATAATTACTACAGGCGGTGGCGGTATAGTGTTATGTAAAACGTTAGATTCAGGCGCACGTACCAAGCATGTAACGACAACGGCAAAAGTTCCACATCCTTACGAGTTTTATCATGATGAAGCAGGGTTTAATTACCGAATGCCTAATTTGAATGCCGCACTAGGGTGTGCTCAAATGGAAGTATTGTCTGAGTTTGTAAAGAATAAACGTAAGTTAGCACATTTATACAGTGATTTCTTTAGTGGTTCAGAGTTCAAGTTTGTGACTGAACCTGATTATGCGCATTCAAATTACTGGCTTAACGCGATTATCTGTCCAGCTCCTCAAGTGCGTGAAGCCTTATTAAAAGAAACGAATGAAAAAGGTGTAATGACAAGACCTATCTGGCAGCTAATGCATCGTTTACCAATGTATAAAAATGCCCTTAAAGGCGATCTTACATACTCAGAGTATATTGAAAGCCATTTAGTTAACATTCCAAGCTCACCTGTCAAAAGTTTAGCTGAGGTATAGCGTATGAAAGTTGCTGTATTTACAGGTACTCGTGCAGAGTATGGCTTGTTGTATTGGCTGTTAAAAGATATTCAAGACGACCCTGAGTTAGTTCTTCAATTATTAGTTTCGGGTATGCATTTATCTCCCGAGTTTGGCGAAACGTATCAACAAATAGAGCAAGATGGTTTTTTCATTGACGAAAAAATAGAAATATTGCTTTCTTCTGATAGCGCTGTTGGTACTGCGAAAAGCATGGGGCTAGGAGTTCTAGGCTTTGCAGATGCTTTAAATCGTTTGAAGCCAGATGTATTAGTAATACTAGGTGACCGATTCGAAGCGCTTGCTGCTGCTCAAACCGCGATGATTTTAAGAGTCCCTATCTTACATTTACACGGTGGTGAAATAACTGAAGGTGCATATGATGATGCAATACGACATGCTATTAGCAAGTTAAGTTATTTACATGGTACTTCAACTGAAGAGTATCGTCAGCGTGTAATTCAATTAGGAGAACAACCTGAACGAGTTAAAAATGTTGGTGCAATAGGGCTTGATCACTTAAAGCGTGCAGAGTTTATGGATGTTGCAGAAATTGCACGCTCATTAGACTTTCCACTAAACCAACCTTACTTTTTAGTAACATACCACCCAGTGACTCTTGCTGACGAAAAGCCCGAACAAAGCTTTAATGCCCTTCTCGATGCTTTAGATGAATTCAAAGATCATCAAGTTATTATAACTTACCCTAATGCAGATGATGGTGGGCGACGTATTATTCCTTTACTTGAGCAGTACGCAAAATCAAATCCACAACGTGTATGTGCTATTCCTTCACTTGGTCAAAAACGCTATTTAAGCACAGTAAAGAATGCGGCTGTAGTCATTGGTAACTCATCGAGTGGCATAATAGAAGTGCCATCATTTAATGTTCCTACAGTGAATGTTGGGGTTAGACAACAAGGCAGATTAGCTGCTAAAAGCGTTCTTAATTGTGACCCTAACAAACAGTCGATCATGGAGAGTATAAAATCGGCAATAAAACGAGAGTATAAAACGTCTAATGAGCATATACAGAACCCTTATGGTGCAGGGAATGCAAGTGGACAAGTAATCGCTATGCTCAAAAATATGCAGTTTGAACCAAGTAAATCTTTTTATGATTTAAAGTGAGAATTTTATGACTTTGATTATTGCTGAAGCTGGTGTAAACCACAATGGTAGCGACGAGCTGGCTTATGCATTAGTAGATGCAGCTTATCAAGCTGGAGCTGACATTGTTAAGTTTCAAACATTTAAAGCAAAAAATATTGTAACTGAAGAGGCTGAGCAGGCTGAATATCAAGTAACAAATAGCGGGCAAAAAGAATCGCAATTTTCAATGCTTAAGCGTTTAGAGTTAAGCTATGACACTCACCACAAGCTTGTGAAGTATTGTCATGATTTAGGAATCGAGTTTCTTTCTACAGCTTTCGATTCAGAAAGCTTAAACTTTTTAGTTAATGACCTTGGTATAACACGATTAAAACTGCCATCGGGCGAAATTACCAATGCCCCTCTAGTATTAGAGCATGCAAGAACGGATTGCGATTTAATCGTATCAACTGGGATGGCAACTCTTTCTGAAATTGAGCAGGTGCTATCAGTTATTGCATTTGGTTATTTAAATAAATCAGACTCCCCGACTGATGAGCTTTTACAAGCTGCTTACTTTAGTGACGAAGGTAAGCGTTTATTAAAGCAAAAAGTAACTTTGCTGCATTGTACAACAGAATATCCTGCTCCCTATAGTGATATAAACCTTAATGCAATGGATACCATGGCAGACAGTTTTAAACTTGCAGTGGGTTACTCAGATCATAGTGAAGGGATCACCGTGCCAATTGCAGCTGTAGCGAAAGGCGCTGTATTAATAGAAAAGCACTTCACGGTAGATAAAAGTCTGCCAGGACCTGATCATAAAGCTTCATTAGACCCTGCTGAACTAAAGGCCATGGTAGAGGGAATTCGCACAGTAGAGCAAGTGCTAGGTGATGGCATCAAAGGCCCAAGAGCATCAGAAGTAAAAAATAAAGCCGTTGCTCGTAAAAGCTTAGTCGCTGCAAAAGATATTGCAGTCGGTGAAGCCTTTAGCGAAAGTAACTTAGCAGTAAAAAGGCCAGGAAGTGGAATCAATCCAATACATTTTTGGCGTTATTTAGGCAGTCAAAGTAAGCAGAGTTATAAAGCAGGTGATTTAATAAATGAGTAAACCCTTAGGTTACTTAATTATTGGTGGCGGAGGACACGCAGCAGCTCTTGCCGAGATATTATTGAAACAAGGAAAAAAGCTTGTAGGCATAGTAGCACCAGAGATTATTGCAGGGCAGGTTGTTTTTAAAACAATCCCGCATTTTAAGAATGACGATGACGTTTTGAGATTTGATAAGCAAGAGGTCATGTTAGTAAATGGCATAGGTGCTATGCCTAGACAAAATTTAAGGGAAAGGCTTTACCATTATTACACACAGCAAGGCTATCAGTTTGCAACAGTTATTGCAGAGTCAGCACTGGTATCCGAATTTGCACTATTAGCTGATGGTGTACAAGTAATGAATAATGCAGTTATAAATATAGGCACTCGAATTGGCGAAAACAGTATTATAAATACGTCTTCAACGATTGATCATGATTGTACTATTGGTGGCCAGTGCCATATTGCTCCTGGTGTAACTATGAGTGGCCAAGTCACTGTTGAAAATAACGTACACATTGGAACTGGCGCTAATATTATAAATAATGTCGAGATAGGACAAAGTGCGATTATTTCTGTTGGCGCGAATGTGACTAAGCCGATTAGAAAAAGTTCTGTTGTTTTTGGAGCAAGAGCGGTAGTGAAAGGACAAAGTTATGACAGCTAATTGGCAAAAGGTGATTATTCCGCCAACAGCAAGTATTAGAGAAGCACTTGAAGTTATTGACAAAGAAGCATTACGTGTAGCTGTTGTTGTGCTTGGTTGCGATACGCTTGTTGGTGTTGTGACCGATGGTGATATTCGTCGCGGAATTTTAAAAGGCATAGAGCTATCAGCGCCAGTGAGTACAATAATGAATAAAGAGCCCACTAGCGCAAATGTTGCACTTAGCAGCTGTGAGCTTATGGCTATAATGCAAGATTGTAAAATCTTGTCATTACCTTTGGTCGATGATGAGGGTAAATTAGTTGGTCTAAAAACTCTATATGACACACTAGAAGTTGAGAAGCGTCAAAACCCAGTATTTATAATGGCTGGAGGGTTTGGTACTCGTCTAAGGCCACTAACTGATAACTGTCCAAAACCTATGTTAAAGGTTGGGGGTAAGCCAATGTTAGAGACGCTAATTAATAATTTCAAAAGCCACGGTTTTTATAAATTTTATATATCAACGCATTATTTGCCTGAAGTAATCGAAAATTATTTTGGTGATGGTAGCGCGCTGGGTATTGAGATTACATACGTCTATGAAAAAGAGCCTTTAGGTACAGGGGGAGCTTTATCGTTATTACCTAAGTCTTTACCTAAAGAGCCTTTAATTATGATTAATGGTGATATATTAACGAATGTAGATTTTGGCAAAGTACTTGATTTTCATGTCAAACAACTAAGTGATGCGACAATGTGTGTGCGAGACTATGAAATAAAAGTTCCGTTTGGTGTCATTGAAGGTGAAGGGCATGAGATCACCGATATAGTTGAGAAGCCTACCTATAGGTATTTCGTCAATGCCGGGATATATGTCATCTCAAATAATATTATAAAGTCTCTTCCAAGTAATGAGCATTTAGATATGCCAACACTTTTTGAGCAAAAGCAGCGTTTAGGTCATAAAGTGCTCAAATTTCCAATCCATGAGTATTGGCTTGATGTTGGCCGCCATGATGACTTTAACAAAGCACAAACAGACATTCATGAGCTAGGCATATGAGACCAAAAGTATTAGCAGTTGTACCTGCAAGAGCGGGCAGTAAAAGGTTGCCACAAAAGAATATAAAGTTATTAAATGGCAAACCTTTAATAGCTTATACGTTCGATGAAATTCAAAAGTCAAAATATATTACGACAACTGTAGCAACTTCAGATTGCTCTAAAGTAATACAAATTAGTGAGCAATATGCGAATACATACTCACTTCTGCGGCCAGAAGAATTAGCGTCAGATACAGCATCTTCAGTAGATGTATTGCTGCATGCTGTTGAATACGCGGAGCAGTTTGGTAGTTTTGATATTATATGCTTATTACAGCCAACATCACCTCTAAGAACGGCATCAGATATTGATAATGCCATTGAGCTTTATATAGATAAAAAAGCGAAAGGTGTTGTGTCTATGACTCAATGTGAGCATTCACCTTTATGGTCAACACCATTAGGGAATAAGAGTGACTTTAAAAATTTTATAAGTCAGCTGCAAAATACGCGCTCACAAGATTTACCAAACTATTATCAACTGAATGGTGCAATTTACTTAGTAGATAAACATACTCTATTTAGTCAAAGAAAGTTATTTCTAGAGCAAGATTATTACCCTTACATCATGCCAGCAGAAAATTCAGTAGATATTGATACACAGGTTGATTTTATAGTTGCAGATACTTTATTAAAAAATAAATGTTAGTATATGAACAAACCTCATCCTCTAATTGATAGTATTTTAAATAAAAAGTTAAACATATTAAACCTATTTTATTTGGCTTTGATGTCTGTATTGTTTGGTTTTGATGCTTTTCTCAAGTTAGTAAAGCCAAGTTATAAAGAAACGGGGAGTTTTAATTTTATAATCGGTTTTGTCATATTGGGTTTGCATGCCTTTTTTTATTTTATATACCACTATAGGTTTAAATCAAATAGAATAAAAAAAGAAGAAGTTTGGAGTGTATTTATAGGGTTTTTGCTTCTGACTATTCTTTTAGGAAATAGTTTGGGGTATATTGAATTAGGTAAAGTGATTAGAGATGTTTTCTATACATTTTTCTTTATCATATTGTTCTATTTTATTTTGTATTTTAAAGAAAGTCATAATAATAGTTTTACTAGTGTTTTAAAGCTGTCATTCTTTATCTACTTTATTGTATTTAACATAATAGGGTTGGTTCTTGGTAATTTTGATCATGAAGGCCGCTTTACTGGCATGCAAATGGCCGCTTCTATTTATGGGGGCTGTGTCTGTTTGTTTTTAATAATATTATTAGAAAGTGACTTAAGTAAGTTTTTTAAATACTTTTATTTTTTAGTTGGTTTTCCTTTTTTATTGTTGTCGGGGACTCGGGGAGCTGTTTTATCTCTGATTGTTTATTTTTCCTTTTCCTTTTATCGTAAATTTGCAAAAAACAAGCTTTTACAGTTTGTTATAATTTCTATCTTACTTACTATTGTAGGCTTAATAATTATTAAGTTAGATGAAATTTTGGCTGCTATGTCTGCACTGTCCTCAATTAGATTTGCTTCAACAGAGGATCTTGAAGGGGGATCGCTTGGTACGCGTCTAACTTGGTATTTAATGATTTTTTCAGATTTATACAACGATTCTTTTATAGGTGGTTTTGGTGCAGGCGCCGCAGAAAAGTTAACCGGTCATATAACACACTTTGATTTGTTGCGCTTTTGGTATGATTACAGCTTAGGCTTTATCTTAGTTCAACTACTTCTATTTTTCTATATGATAAAATCAACTAATAAGAATTCATTATTAATCTTTTTATACTTTTTTGTGCAGTATGTTCTCTTTTCATTGCATAACATCTTTCAGGCACCAACCATGTTGTTTTTATTTGCATTATCATTAGTTGTTTTAACTTCAAAAACTGAACAAGTCTATGGAAAAGTTTAAAGGGCCGATTGCACTTGCGTTAAGCGAAGGGGTGACAAAGCTAATTGGTTTAATACTACTCCCTTTGATTACAGCTTCTTTATCTTTAGAGGAGTTTGGCGTGTATGCACTATTTCTAGTTAATTATATTTTTTTTATGGCTTTGTATGTAGCAATCCTTAATAATTTTGTTTTAGTGCGATACTTTAATAGAGGAGGTAGAGTTGTCTTTGAAAGTCGAGGGGCTATTTTTTTTAATATTTTATTTTTTCTTTTTCTGTCATTAATATTTTTGCCTTTTTCTATCTTTTTTAATCTTTGGAATTATTTTTTAATTTTCATAATATCAAGTTTTTCATGTTTGATCTCTCAGCCAGCTCAAATTTATTTAACGATCAAGCAATGTAGACAGGAATACTCTAGCTACGCTAAATTTAGCTTGGTTTACATAGTTTGTTATGCAGCCCTAGCGGTGTTTGCATTTATTGTTGGCTTATCTAACTGGTATGAGTTTGCCCTTTTGATTTTTCTTAGTCATGCGATTCAAACTACCTTTTTATTTTTTTACGAAAAAAGGGTTGTGAGGGCTATTATAATTTCACGAAATCGCTCTTTGAGTGAATACGTAAAGCATTTTAGAGGATTACTAGCAAACTCAATCTTCGGCTGGGCAAGGGTTAATGTCGATAAGTACTTTGTTTTAAGTATTATAGGAAACGCAGCGTTAGCTACATACTCGCTTGGTTTCCAATTAGGTGCTGTTATTGGGTTGTTAAATACGATACTTATTAAAATTTTAAATCCAATTTTGTTTTCATCCTTTAAAAGCCAACAAACTCAAAAAGCAAAAAAAGTCACCCTGTTAATGTTAATTGCTTTTATCCTAATTACACTTATATATATTGCTTTGGTTCCCTATGTTGTTGAATGGTTCTTTAATGATGACTACATAGACTCTGTTTATATTGCCCAGTTAGTTAGCGTTGGATATTTATTGCAAGTTTTGGTGTCTATTTTTGGTGCTGTACTGTTCTACGAAAGAAGAAATTACTTAATTTCTGCGCTATCAATTTTCTCTTTCTTAGTACTTCTCCTGTCATTATTAAGTATTTTTAAGCTAGGGCTGTTTAATGCTAACAACGTAGCTCTTTGTTTTGTGTTTTCTTGGTTGGTTCATTTCTTGCTAACTAGTTACTTCGCATTAAAAGAGCCCCTTTTTAAAGGTTTTATATCAAATGGCTAAGCATGTATTCATCGTTAACACGCCGCTTCATTTAGTGATTACGCAATCCATTATAAAAGCAGAAAAATTAGTGGATTGCGTTTTGATAGGCTTTGAATCTGAAAGGTTAAAAAGCTCACCTTTGTTAGAAGTTGAACTTTGGAGTGATGTATATGAATTGCCAAAGTTAAACAAAAAGTTGCCTTTTAAATACAAAAAGCAACTTTCTTGTTTAAAGGCATTGCAAAATACAGTTGTTTTTTGGGGAAATGACTATCAAGTTGAAAATCAGGTCATCGTTAAATTAATTAATCCACAAAAAATATTTTTATTTGATGATGGGATAGCAAGTTATATTGATAATATAAGAGAAGTCAGTAAGCTTAAGCGCTTTGCTATGCAAGTTTTCTCAACTTTTTTTTTAGCAGGGGCACTAAAAAACTACTCAGGAATAGGTTGCTACACACATCACGCCAGATATTGTTTAAACGAAAAATTATCGAACACAAGTAACAATAAAGAGTTTAGAAATATAAGCTTAGGCTTCCCTAAAAGCGTTATTAATCAAGTAAAGGAAGAGCTTAATAAACAAAATTTTGCTGGGCCAGTAGGTATATTGTTGACACAGCCAATAACTGAGTATAGTGCTATGTCCTTAACTAAGGAGGATAGTCACTTGATTAAGCTTGCTAATCATGCAGATAAATTACGATTGAAGACACTGTTAATAAAACCCCATCCGGGAGAGTCGGAGCTGAGAAAGTCAGAGCGGTTATCTTTGATAAAAAATAACACAAAAGCAACGGTTGTTGAATTTAATAGTATGGGTGAATGGCCAATAGAACTTCTTGCTGATCAATCAATAAGTACACCTTTTAAAAACGTATTATCTGTGTACAGCACAGCATTGATAACTTTAAAAGTTTTGCGAGAAAACTTAAACTGTACTAGTTCATTAACATTGTCAGATACTCATGATAATGAGCCCCTTGCACAGCTTTACACGATATTTAAAAAAATAGATATTCAAGAGGTTAGCAGTGACTAAATCAGTCAATTTGTTAGATTTAAAAATAAAATCTAAGTACCAGCTCAATGAGCTATTAAGTAAGGGTCAGGGCAATGAGTTTATATTGACGACATTTGTAAATCCTTTCTCTTATAATGTTTTGTTAGCAAAACCTGAACTAGTGGGTAAAATGGATGTAATTTTATCGGATGGCTCTTTGCATAAAACATTACATAATTTATTTAACCCGAATAAAGTCGATAGAACTAGCTTTGACTTCTCTTCTCTTGCAGGTGATGTTTTTTCAAATGCTGAGGAAAATAATTCAAAAGTAGTGCTGATTGGTGCAAAGCCTGGCTTGGTCGACATAGCTAAGTCTAATTTTAAAGAAATGTACCCTAGTTTAAATATTGTACTTACTCACCATGGTTACTTTAAAGATGAAGCAGAACAAGAAGCAATAATAAAATTGGCAGACAGTTGTGACCCCGACATCGTAATTGTTGGAATGGGAACTCCTCATCAAGAGTACTTTTTAGTGAAATATAGCCAAATTGCAAGTAACTATTGTCAATTATATACATGTGGGGGATTCATTGAACAATCTGCTATTAAAGCGGATTATTACCATCCGCTTATAAAAAAGCTTGGTTTAAGGTGGTTGCAACGTGCGGTAATGCATAGTCATGTAAGGCAGCGCCTAATAAAAGATTATCCTCGCTTTGTAATAAAGTATATCGCAGCACATTTGAGAAATAGATTGATAAGTAAGGCGCCTAAAAAATGATCCTACTAAGTATAAACTTACAACAATTAGGCTACTAGATTTTTTGACAAGTATCATTTAATTGGTCTTTAGATGGCAAAGTCTTATTTTGTGATCTTCTTCAAGAAGAGATTCATAGTTTAATGAGCGAAGTCACTTATCTTAGATTAAAAAGTTTAAAGTATCCTTGCTATATATGCGTTGGCTTATAGAAAATATTGCAAGTTAAATATATTGTCAATGATTGGCTGAACGTTGATTTATTAGTTTGAGTGACGGTTTAGACGAATAAGAAAGTATCCTAACTGATGCAAAAAAGTTATTTCTGTTCTTCATTATTATTTGCACATAAGTTATTTTTGCGTACTTTATTTAGGCATGTTGAGGTGTGCTTCGAATTTTGAACAACTAACATGAGTGGTACGTTTAGGCTATTATCTTTGTGAATACTACCCCCCTAAGTTATGCTTGTTACTATTTACTTAAAGTTATTAGGTAATGACTAGCTAACTGGACAAAATATGCTTGGTAATTTAGTTCACACGATTATTTATACGAATACTACTCGAAAAGACTCTATCGCAGAGTCAGTCCTAGCCAGAAGCCAAAGGTAGTGGGTATTCATGGTTTAATCATGAAAGCAAATTCAGACAACTTTAGAGCATCTGCTATTCAAGGCATTATGCAATGTATTAAAGCTAAGGATGTTGAATTAATATTTTTTGAATCTTAATTACATGAAGCAACTTTCTTCGGTTCTGAAGTTACTCATGATTTGGCTGAGTTAAAATCTTTGGCTTATGTAATTATAGCCAGCAGAATAGTTACCACACTCGACAACGTTGCTGAAGAAGTGTACACAAGAGGTTTGTTTGGTAGTGATTAGTTCTCACTAAGGGTAATAGCAATTTTGTAATAGACACGCTTAAATTCTCTGCGTATAATCGCTCGCTCATAAAAACCAATCCTTTAGGGTTGGTTTTAGGGAAAATGAGCATTTCAGGTGTGACTATGGAAAGTTGGTACTTACTTTTTTGTAAATCAAAACAAGAGCTAAGAGCTCAAACTAACCTTCAAAACCAAGGTTTTGAAGTATTCTTTCCCGAGCATAAAATTGAACGAATCGTAAAGGGTCGCCGTTCAATTCGTACGTCTCCTCTTTTCCCTAGTTATTTATTCATAAAGCTAGACTCGCAAAACTGTAACTTTTCTGCAGTAAAAAATACCCGTGGGGTAAGTGGCTTTGTTGCTTATGGTCATAAATTTCAAATCGTACCTGAGCAGTTAATTGCTCAACTCAAATCTATGAGTGATATGAGTGAGGTAACATCTTCGCTACCAAAAGCCGGTGATGTTGTTTATCTAAACACAGAGTCATTTAAAAATGTTCAAGCTATTTACCAAGAGTCAGATGGTGACATGCGTAGCATTTTGTTAGTTAATTTATTGAACAAACAAGTCACCGTAAGTGTAGATAACAAAGAAATCAGTTTATAAGTCGCGATTCAAAACGACATTAACGTGGGAACGGCTTTATAGCCGTGAATGGGGAAGAATATTCGGTGTTAAAACACCTCCTACGGTGTAAGCATTAAGCTTTTACACGTGAAAAACAAAAAATAATAATAAAATCAGAACGTAGGAACTGCAACCTAGGGGCGGAAGCGTGCCCGGAGGGCTAGACAAGCAAAGAGTTTTGCTTTCAAGATGGAGCGAGAGGAGCTCTGCGACGAACTGGAACGGAAGCGTGCCCGAAGTCCGTAGGAACGGCTTTAGCCGTGAATGGTTGAAAAATGTTCGGCATTAAAACACGTCCTAAGTGTATGTTCTTTTATTTATAACGCGATACCGCTTGCAAGCATACACAAGCAATGATTTCTAATTTTGAAGAACTTAGATGTTCTCATTAACTATTTTGCAAAAAACTGTCACAAGTGAGCGTTTACTAAACACTCAGTCTTGCGAACATCTAGATGCCATGCTTTAATTAGGCAGCAAAAAAATAAACAGTAATGGTTTTATTTAAACTGGACGTTTTAAAGAATATTATTTGGGAAATAACAATGGCGCTTAGCTGTAAAACAATTGTGACGTCATTTGCGTTACTAGCAATGACAGGCTGTACAATCATCCCCGGCAGCCATTTCGAAGGAATCGAGTCGGGTGAACAAATTGATAATGTAGAGAAGGAACTCGAAAAGGTTAATATTCAAATCATTGATTCCTCTTTAATCAATCAACAAAAGCAATCTCAAGTTAAAAACTTCACACCTTCCAGTTTAGATGGCATAGATACATCTAATTACCAGTACAAACTGGGCGTAGGTGATGTACTTACGATCGGTGTTTGGGATCACCCAGAATTAACCATTCCTGCAGCTGTACAGCGTACTGCTGAGTTCGATGGCTTTCGTGTTCAAGCAGATGGCACAATTACCTATGCATATGCACCTAATATTCAAGCTGCTGGTAAAACAGTACAACAAGTACATGCTGAGCTAGTAAAGCGCTTAAGCCGCGTAATTGAAGACCCGCAAATAGATATTAAAATAGTCGGTTTTAGAAGCCAAAAAGCCTATGTAACAGGTGAAGTAAATAAACCCGGTGTACTGCCAGTAACAGAAGTGCCACTCACATTAATCGATGCATTAAACCAAGCTGGCGGCCTAACCGAGAGTGCAGATTGGCGAACAGTTACTTTTACTCGCGGTGATAAAACCGAGGTTATTAAACTAGATGATTTTTATGCTAAAGGCGATATCTCGCAAAACCGTTTGTTACAGCATGGAGATATAGTGCACGTAAGCAGAAACGATATGCAAAAAGTGTTTGTACTTGGCGATGTAAAACGCGCTGGTACAGTGGGGGTTAATCGCTATGGTTTAAATTTAGCGCAAGCATTAAGTGATGCTGGTGGTTTAAATGAAAACACAGCAGATGCGAATGGTGTATTTGTTCTGCGAAAACGTAATTTAAACACAGACGGCGTAATTGCCGATGTATATCAACTGCATGCTAAAAATGTAGCAGCCCTAGTACTAGCAGAACAATTTGAGCTTGAACCGCACGATATTGTGTATGTAACTTCTGCACCACTTGCCCGTTGGAACCGCGTAATTAGCTTATTACTACCTTCGGTAAGTACAGTTGATTCACTCAACGACGTAGCAAACACAAACTAAGGGTTAAGTATGTTTGATTCTGTATTAGTAGTTTGTGCAGGTAATATATGCCGAAGCCCTACTGCCGAATATGTATTAAAAAGTAAACTACAAGGTAAAAACGTTGCTGTTTCGTCAGCTGGGTTGACCGCCCTTGAGGGCAAGCCTGCCGATGCGCAAGCGCAGCACATAGCCACAGCTCATAATATTGATATGAGCGAGCACCAAGGTAGGCAAATAACCCCAAATTTGGTGGCAAATAATAGTGTTATTTTAGTGATGGAGCAGCGCCATGTTAACGATTTGTGCGCACGCTACCCACAAGCTCGCGGTAAAACATTTTTACTAGGAAAATGGATTGGCGATAAAGAAATCCCTGATCCTTATCGCCAGAGTCAAGAAGCCTTTGAGCACGTTTACGCATTAATCGATAGCGCATGTAGCGCTTGGCAAAAGTATTTATAAGGAAAGGCTAGTACATGAATGCTCAGCCCACTGCTATTGCAGCAAATAATAAGCAAAATAGAACAACGCAAGACCAAACAGCGCAAGAAATCGATTTAATGGCGCTACTAGGTGCATTAATTGATCGTAAGTATTTTATTGCAACCGTCACCGCAGTTTTTATGGCTATTGGTGTGTTTTATGCGGTATTTGCAACACCTGTTTACCAAGCAACAGCTATGATTCAAGTTGAAGATGGCGGCGCATCGGTCCCTGGTTTTGACGATATGGCAGGTATGTTCGAAAGTACCTCTGCTGCAGTAACCGAAATAGAGCTACTTAAGTCGCGCTCTGTTATTGGCGAAGCTGTCGACACGTTAAAACTCGATATAGTGGCGCAGCCTAAGTTATTTCCAGTGATTGGTAATCGAGCGTTTCGTAAGTTTACACCTATGCAAGCTGGTGAAGTAGCAGAGCCAAGCTTTGGTGCATCAAGTTATGCATGGGGTGGCGAAAGTATTGATGTATTCAGGTTTGATGTGCCGAGCTCAGCGATTGGTGAAGGTTTTACACTGATCGCAGGTGAGGGTACAGGCAAAAATAAAAACTTTACTCTTATAAATGGTGAAGATGAAGTTGTATTAAAGGGGAAAGTGGGCGAAGAGCTTACTAATGGTAAATTTAGCTTAACGATACGTAGCTTAATTGCTCACCCAGATACTGAATTTACAATTGTACGTAAAGACCGTTTAAACACAGTTTTAGATTTACAAAAAGATATTGGTGCAGGTGAAAAAGGTAAAGACTCTGGTATTATTGATTTAAGTTTACAGAGCGAAAGTGCTGAACTTGCAGAAAAAGTACTTGATAAAGTAGCAGCAATCTATGTGCGCCGTAATGTAGAGCGTAATAGTGCAGAGGCGCAAAAGTCACTTGAATTTTTAGAAGTGCAATTACCCGAGGTTAAAAAGCAGCTTGAGTATGCTGAGCAGCGCTTTAACGACTACCAAATTAAACGCCAATCAATAGATATCACCTTAGAGACGCAAGGTGTACTTGAGCAAGTAGTGGAGCTCGAAACCAAACTACAAGAGCTAGAGTTAAAGCGCTTAGAGCTAAGCCGTAAATTTAAAGAGAGCCACCCAACCTACCAAGGTGTACTTGAACAAATTGAAGCGGTAGAAAAACAAAAACAAAACCTAGTTGGTGAGGTAGGTAACCTACCAGAAACTCAACAAGAGCTGTTACGCTTAAAACGCGACGTTGAAGTTAGCAACCAAATTTACACGCTACTTCTAAGTAAAACTCAAGAGCTTGATATTGTACGCGCTGGTACTGTAGGTAATGTACGCATAATTGACCACGCTGAGGTAAATACCTCAAAGCCAGTTAAACCTAAAAAAGCGCTCATTGTTGTAATGGCAACTATGCTAGGTGGCATGCTAGCAGTAGCCATAGTGCTAATTCAAAAAGCAATCCATAAAGGGGTAGAAGACCCTAACGAGATAGAAGCCCTTGGCTTACCAGTATACGCAAGCGTACCTTATTCTGATTATCAAGATAAATTAACCGGCTTTAGTCGTGCCCGTAAGGGTAAAGATAAACCTAAATCGATTCTAGCAGTCGATAACCCCGCTGATTTATCGATAGAGGCGCTACGTAGCTTACGTACAAGCCTGCACTTTGCGATGATGGAGGCAAAAAACAACATTATTGCAATCTCTGGCCCAAGCCCAGGTGTTGGTAAGTCGTTTATATCGGTTAACTTGGCAACAGTGCTAGCACAAAGCGGCAAAAAAGTACTTATCATCGATGCCGATATGCGTAAAGGTTACTTGCAAACTCAGTTTGGTATGAAGTGGGACGATGGCTTAAGTGATTTATTATCGGGCAGGCTTAACCTTGAGCAAGTAACTAAAACATCACAAGTGAAAGACTTAGATGTTATCACCCGTGGTCAAATACCACCAAACCCATCTGAGCTGCTAATGCACAGTAACTTTACTAAGTTGGTAGAGCAAGTTAAAGAAAAATACGACATTGTAATAATAGATACACCACCAATTTTAGCAGTAACAGACCCTGCAATTGTGAGTGCCCACACTGGTACTACCTTACTGGTAGCACGTTTTGGTCAAAACCATGCCCGTGAAGTAGAGCTTACCCGTAACCGCTTTGAACAAAATGGCATTGATGTAAAAGGTGTGGTATTTAACGGTGTATTACGTAAAGCGAGTAATGCCTATGGCTACTATGGGTATTACAATTACGAGTACAAATCGGGCAATTAATTACTGGCTTTGCTTGTAGGAGCAAAGTTTATTGTGAGGTTTAAAAAGATCCCATTATTTTTAAGACTATCAGTTGGATAATCCATTAACACAAAAGTGGCTGATATTAGTGATGATAAACAAAGTAGAAGTTATGCTTCTTTCAAATGTATTTTCTTGGTTGTTTTCTGTTTAATACTAAGGTAGCAGAACTTGGAGATATTGAATTTTTTATTGTTACAAATGTAATAAAATTAGAGTAAAATACATACTTAAGTATTGAGAAGTGTTTATACAAAATTACAAAATGGAGTGGGCAATGAGCCTAAAAGTAATTTCACTTAATGATGATCAAAATAACATGGATGATTCTTTTGACTTAGGATCATTTCAATTGAAAGAGCATTTTAAATCAAAAAAAGAAGTGCTATCGCAGGATAGAATTTATGTATATTGCCCACCTGAACTTGCAAACAGCATAGGCATTATTGTTGAAGATTATTCATTTGATATAGTAGTCAACGATTACACTGTAACTGATTTTACAAAAAAAGTGATATGTCACTATCAAAGCAGTGATTTAACTAAAGCACAGCGTAAATTTTTAGTAAAAGCTACAGAATATGGTGCTTGGGTTGAGCCTTTGGTCAGCTATTTAGATGATAGGTTAGGTTATACAGAAGTGCGATTGCTCCATAGTAGTTATTTCTTACACCAAAAAGCTTTTTCAATACTGTCCCACAAAAAAACACAAGTAACTAAGCGCTTCGTAGATATAGTAAGCGCGGTATTATTGCTGATAGTCACTTTGCCATTTTCCATGCTTACGATGTTATTAATTAAGCTTGAAAGCCCTGGGCCTATTTTATTTAAGCAAAAAAGAACAGGTCAGTATAATATCGAGTTTGAAGTATTTAAATTCCGCTCTATGCGCAATGATGCTGAAAAAAATGGGGCTCAATGGGCTTCAAAAAATGACGCGCGAGTTACAAGGGTCGGTAAATTTATTAGAAAAACTCGAATCGATGAAATACCACAGTTAATAAACGTCATAAAAGGTGAAATGTCAATTATTGGCCCTCGACCTGAGCGAGAGGTATTTATTGAGGACTTAGAACAAGAGATACCATATTACCGTTTTAGACATGCAGTAAAACCTGGGGTGACAGGCTTAGCTCAAGTTAAATACCCTTATGGCGCGTCAGTTGAAGATGCTGTTTGGAAACATAAGTATGACATTCATTATATTAAACATCATACGTTGTATTTAGATATAAAAATACTTTTGTTGACTGTTAAAACGGTACTATTTGGAATGGGTCGTTAATATGAATGAGCCTTTAGTTTCCATTATTATGCCTGCGTATAATTCAGAAAAGTATATTTCTGAAAGTATCGAGTCAGTTATACTGCAAACTTTTAAAAACTGGGAGTTATTAATTACAGACGATAGATCATCTGACAATACTCAAAATGTTGTTGAACAATATTGTGCAAAGGATAGTCGCATTAAGTTATATGTAAATAAAGAAAACGGTGGGGCGGGAGCTGCAAGAAACAACTCGATTACGCATGCGAAAGGGCGCTACATTGCTTTTTTAGATTCTGATGATCTTTGGCACCCAGCAAAGCTTGAGAAGCAAATTACGTTTATGCTCGAGCACAACTACGGCCTAACTTATACTTCGTATCAAAAGTTTACTGGGAACTCTTATTTAGGGGTAGTAACTCCACCTTTAAGTACAAACTATAGTAAATTACTCAGTAGTAATGTGATTGGTTGTTTAACGGCTATTTACGATACTGAAATTGTTGGAAAGCAATTTATGCCGCTCATACGTAAAAGGCAAGATATGGGGCTATGGTTGAAGGTTTTAAAGATAACACCTAAAGCTTATTGTATTCGTGAAACACTTGCTTATTATCGTATAGATTCAGGCATGACTCAGAATAAGTTTTCAGTACTTAAGTGGCAATGGCGTTTCTATCGAGAGGTGGTAAAGCTTAACTTATTAAAAGCATGTTATCATTTTAGTATTTACTCAATTAAAGGTTTTATAAAACATTCTGTATGAAAATACTTGTAACTGGTGGGGCCGGATTTATAGGCTCGGCGCTAATACGTCATATAATAAACAATACAAAAGATAGTGTTTTAAATGTTGATAAATTGACATATGCAGGTAATCTTGAGTCACTTAAATCGATTGAGCAGAGTGAACGATACAGTTTTGCAAAAGTTGATATATGTGATGCACAAGCATTAGAAGAGGTTTTATTTAAGTTTAAGCCTGATGCTGTTATGCACTTAGCAGCAGAAAGTCATGTTGATCGTTCTATCACAGGTCCAAGTGACTTTATTCAAACGAATATTCTAGGTACTTATACCTTGCTGGAAGTTGCAAGGGAATATTGGAATGATCTCGAGGCAAATAAAAAGTCTGCATTTAGGTTTCATCATATTTCTACAGATGAAGTATATGGTGATTTACCACATCCAAATGAAGTTAAAGACTACAAACAAGAGCTACCATTATTTACCGAACAAACACCTTACGCACCAAGTAGTCCTTATTCTGCAAGTAAGGCATCAAGCGATCATTTGGTTCGAGCCTGGCAACGCACATATGGTTTACCAACGATACTCACTAATTGCTCTAATAACTATGGGCCATATCATTTTCCAGAGAAACTAATTCCGCTTGTTATTTTAAATGCGCTTGATGGTAAAGATTTGCCTATTTATGGTAGAGGTGATCAAATTCGTGATTGGTTATATGTAGAAGACCATGCCAGAGCGTTGTATAAAGTAGTGACAGAAGGCGAAGTAGGTGAGACATATAACATAGGCGGTCATAACGAAAAACAAAATATTGAAGTTGTTCAGGCAATTTGCAGCATTTTAGATGAGTTAGTGCCTAAAGTTACTAAATATGCAGAGCAAATTAAATTTGTGAATGACCGACCAGGGCATGACCGCCGGTATGCAATAGACTCTTCAAAAATGAATAAAGACCTCAACTGGACACCTATTGAGACTTTTGAGACAGGTTTACGTAAAACAGTTCAATGGTATTTAGATAACGTACACTGGTCTCAAAATGTACAAGATGGTACATACCAGCGCGAACGTCTTGGCGAAATAAACAAAGTAACTCAAGGTAAATAAAATGAAGGGAATTATACTCGCTGGCGGCTCGGGAACTCGCCTGTACCCTATCACTATGGGTGTATCAAAGCAGTTATTACCTATTTACGATAAACCAATGATTTATTATCCGCTATCAGTTTTAATGTTAGCGGGTATTCGTGAAATACTAATTATTACAACTCCTGAAGACAGCGATTCTTTTAAACGTTTACTGGGTGATGGTTCGCAGTTTGGTATTGAGCTAAGTTACACTGTACAGCCTCGCCCTGATGGGCTAGCGCAAGCTTTTATATTAGGTGAAGAGTTCATTGGTAATGACGATGCATGCCTTGTATTAGGTGATAACATTTTTTACGGTCAAGGCTTTACTCCAAAATTAAAGCATGCAGTACAAAATGCAAAAGAAGGTCAAGGTGCAACTGTATTCGGTTATCAAGTAAAAGACCCTGAACGTTTTGGCGTAGTTGAATTTGATGAAAATCAAAAAGCTATTTCGATTGAAGAAAAACCCAACAATCCAAAGTCAAACCTTGCTGTAACAGGACTTTATTTTTACGACAATTCAGTTGTTAAATTGGCAAAAGAAGTTGAACCTTCACATCGTGGTGAATTAGAGATTACCTGCCTTAACGAAATGTATTTAAAGCAGAATAAGCTTAATGTGGAAATTCTTGGTCGTGGTTTTGCTTGGTTAGACACCGGGACTCACGAAAGTTTACTTGAAGCAGCTCAGTTTGTTGAAACGCTTGAAAAGCGTCAGGGTTATAAAGTTGCTTGTTTAGAAGAAATTGCCTTTAATAATGGTTGGTTGTCAAAGCAAGAAATTACAAACTTAGCTAAACCTTTAGCAAAAAATGGTTATGGAAGGTACTTGTTAGAGATTTTTAAGGATTAAGGATGAGTTTAGTAAAACTATTAAGCTTTAAATCGTTAGGCGATGAGCGAGGAAACTTAATATCCCTTGAGCAAAATAAGAATGTACCATTTGAGATAAAAAGAGTTTATTACTTATTTAATACAGACAAAGATGTAACTCGGGGGTTTCACGCCCATAAAGCATTACAACAAGTAGCTATTTGTGTAAAAGGTAGTTGCTTGTTTACTTTAGATGATGGTACTAAACGCGAAAAAGTTAAGTTAGATGACCCGACTGTTGGGTTGTATATTGGTAATAACCTGTGGCGAGAGATGTCAGAATTTACTTATGACTGCGTATTAATGGTAATTGCTAGTGAACTCTATGATGAGAGTGATTATATCCGTGATTATGATCAGTTTTTAAAGGAAGTAAGCTTATGATTCACTCGATGAGTGATGTTCAATCTAAGGACGTTGGGGAAGGTACAAACATTTGGCAGTTTTGTGTTGTATTGCCCAATGCAAAAGTAGGTAATGAATGTAATATCTGTTCACACTGTTTAATTGAAAATGATGTAATTATAGGTCACAGGGTAACCGTGAAAAGTGGCGTTCAACTATGGGATGGTGTGACTATAGAGGATGATGTATTCATTGGCCCAAATGTGACCTTCACAAATGATATACGACCTAGATCAAAGCATTATCCAGATAAGTTTTTGAATACTGTAGTTTGTAAAGGTGCGTCTATCGGCGCAAATGCAACTATTTTACCTGGTATCAAGATTGGTGAGTACGCGATGGTAGGTGCAGGTTCTGTTGTTACTAAAGATGTCCGAGCAAATACTATAGTAGTAGGGAACCCTGCAAAAGAGATAAGTAAATGATCCCATTTTTAGATTTAAAGAAAGTAAATACACAATACCAACAGGAGCTTAAAGATGCTTGCTCACGCGTTATTGATTCTGGTTGGTATTTAAATGGTAATGAATTAAACGCATTTGAAAGTGAGTTTTCACAATACTGCCAAACAAACTATTGTGCGGGGGTTGCTAATGGTTTAGACGCACTTTCTCTAACTTTACGAGCTTGGAAGGAGCTCGGACAACTTAGCGATGGTGACGAGGTAATTGTTCAAGCCAACACTTATATAGCTTCAATACTTGCTATTACTGAGAATAACTTAGTGCCTGTTCTTGTAGAGCCCGATGAAAAAACATTTAATTTAGATGCAAGTAATATTGAAAAAGCTATTACTTCTAAAACAAAGGTTATATTACCTGTTCATTTGTACGGGCAAATATCACCAATGAAAGAAATCCTAGAAATTTCTAAAAAGCACAAACTACTAGTACTTGAAGATTGCGCACAGGCTCATGGCGCGGAGCTTGATAGTAAAAAGGCCGGAAGTTGGGGGGATGCAGCTGCATTTAGTTTTTATCCTGGTAAAAATTTAGGCGCTCTAGGTGATGCAGGAGCTGTTATTACAAATGACAATGAATTATTTAAAACTATTAAAGCTCTTGGTAATTACGGAACGTCAGAAAGGTATGTACATCAGTTTAAAGGTGTAAATAGTAGAATGGATGAAATCCAAGCGGCTATGTTACGTGTAAAATTAAAGCACCTTAACAGTGAAATTAAAGCACGCCAAAAGGTGGCAAAAAGTTACTTGGAAGGAATAAATAATTCGTTAATTGGGCTACCACAAGTTGGTGATTTAAAAAACCATGTTTGGCACTTATTTGTCATAAAAATTAAGAATAGAGAAAAGTTAGTTAATTTTTTAGCAAAAAATGGAATACAAACGCTTGTTCATTATCCTACACCTCCACATAAGCAGGAAGCTTATGAAGAATATAATAACATGCAGCTACCTGTAACTGAAAGAATTCATGAGCAGGTGTTAAGTTTGCCAATAAGTCCTGTACTAACTGATAAAGATCTAGCTTATATTATTGATACGGTTAATTCTTTCAAATGAATCTAGCTAGAACCTCTTTATTGAGTCTTGCATCAACATTAGTGAAACTTTTGAGTGCCTTGGTAATTAACAAGGCACTAGCTTTATTTGTTGGTCCGGCAGGTGTAGCAACTGTAGGCCAATTTCAGAATTTTTTTCAGTCTGTAATGTCACTATCGCAGTGCGGTATTGTACCCGGTGTTACAAAGTATACTGCTGAGTTTAAGAGTCAACCGGCTGTTCTATATGAGCTCTTTTCTACATCGTTAAAAATTACTTTGTCAGTTACACTCATTATTAGTGTGGTTATTTTTTCTATATCAGAGTATTTATCTTCTAGCCTTCTTGGTAAAAAGGAATTAAGCTATATATTCAAAATATTGAGCGTTAGTCTTTTCTTATACGTGTTAAATAGTCTTGCTTTAGCTGTTTTAAATGGGCTTAAAGAAATAAAAAAGTATATAGCAATTAATATAAGTCAAAGTTTAATCGGCTTGTTTTTGAGTTTGATTCTTATATATAATTACTCACTCGACGGAGTGCTGCTAGCTATAGTTCTCAATCAATCTATAGTGTTTTTATTCTTAATATTTAAATTGAGAAACCATTTTGTTGCAAGATTTTGTTTTTTTACAGCTAAATTCAATAAAGAACATGCAATTAATTTGTCCAAATTCTCTATAATGACATTGACTTCCGCCTTGTGTATGCCAATAGCTTTGATGTTAATTCGAAGCGAGATTACTTTAAAATTTGGAGAGGATTTTGCTGGGTATTGGCAAGGTGTATGGTATATTTCTTCGATGTATCTATTTTCTGCAACTACGGTGCTTTCAACATATTTCTTACCACGCTATTCTGAGATTAATTGTAGAGAAGAGTTAAAGAAAGAGTTGTTTAATGCATATAAATTTATTACTCCAATACTATTAGCGGTAACGCTGCTTATTTACTTTATGAGGGAAAGTTTAGTCGAGTTACTTTTTTCAAGTGACTTCTCACCTATGGTAGAACTTTTCTTTTGGCAGCTTGTTGGTGATTTTATAAAAATATGTTCTTGGTTACTCTCATTTTTACTATTATCTAAATCAATAGTGAAGGTATTTGTTTTTCTAGAAATATTTACAACAATCACATTTGTTTTCTTAGTCAAATTGTGTACAAATATTATGGGTATTGAAGGGGTTGTATTTGCTTATTCATTGAATTATTTTATATATTTTCTTACTTTACTTTTAACTGTAAGGCACTTCTTTTTTAATCGAAGAGGTAATAATGTCTTGTAAAATATCTGTTATTATACCATATTATCAGCATGCTGATTTTATAATTTCTACAATAGATTCTGTATTGTGTCAAACCTTTAGCTCTTTTGAATTGATAGTGATAAATGATGGTTCACCTTGTGGTATGCACCAATTGCTTGAAAACTACAGTTTAGAAAGAGGGTTTAAATATATTTACCAAAAAAATTCTGGGGTATCTGCAGCAATAAACCGTGGGATACTTGAGTCAAAAGGTAAGTATATAGCTATTATTGGCTCTGATGACTTAATGTACTCGGATAGATTGGAAAAGCAATTCAATATTATGGAGAGCTTGAAAATTGATGCCTGCGCAACATATGTGCAAAGGATTGATAGTAAAGGGCGTTTTCTTGATCAAAATAATCCAGCTCCACAAGCTTTTGTTGATTTTGGATATTTTTTTAGTACCTGTTTCTATTTTCCTGCACCAAGTGTAATGTATAGGAAAAAATCATTAATTAACATAGGATGTTTCGACGAAAATAAATCAATTGAAGATTGGGGAGCTTGGCTTAAATTATCACAGTCGGGGTGTGTAATGTACTTACTTGGGGAGGTCTTAACTAAATACAGGATACATAACAGCACTACTTCAAACTATGTTAAAATGTATAGCGGGATAGTTGATATACTTGTGGACTACAGGCAGTTTAAAGTTAGGGCGTTATATTTATTAACTTTTAACTTCTTAAGGTATTACTTAAAAAGTTTTGGAAATGGTTGTATGAATAAAATTTTAAGGATTTATTTCAGTGGTTTAAGAAGAGTTTTAAATGGCTGATGTAGCTCTGTTTTTAACGCCTTTGCTATTTCTTCTGGTGTTTTATCTTGTAAAAAGTACTATAAGTGACGGTTTTTTATTTTCTGCTCCATTAATATTTTATCAGCTAATATTTTCCACTTTTATAGGTGTGCTTTTAGTGTATTTATCTTTTTTAGAGCCCATTAGATTGGAGTCTATTAGTGATGATACTAAAGAGACTGTTTTTGTTTTTGTTTTTTACTCAGTGATGATTATTTTAATAGGGTATTGCTTATTTATAAAGTTCTTTAGCATTAACTCAGCACTTTTAAGGTATGATATAAATGTGGATGAAATTAAATCTTTGATAAGGGTGGGGATCTTTTTTATTGGTTTTTACACTCTTTTTAAGTTTGTTCTAAATTATTCTGTTTCACCTTTGGTGTCATTAATAAAAGGTGATTTCGTTAATGCTGCGTTACTACGCGCTGCTATTCAAAAAAGAGAACTTTCTGTTGATTTAGCTTACATTGGAAAGATAGCGTATTTATTCTGCTTTTATTTACCAATTGCATCCCTATATACTTATTTGGGAACTAAAAATAAAGTTTTTATAAAATACTTCATTATTTCATTAATTATTTCAGTGCCAAATTTGATGTTTGATATACAAAAAGCACCTATGCTTATTCTGGTTATGGGATTTTTTTTCGCTTACATTCAGTTTTATAGAGCTTCAGTTTCAATGATATTTAAACTCTCATTGTTAATGCTTTTTCTTATCTTATTTTATGGTTTTTTTATGGGGAAAGAGGGGGGGCTTAACGAGGTTGTCATTAGTATTATGGATAGGTTGTTGGTTGGGCAAAACCAAGGGATGTATTATTTCTACCAGTACTATCCACCAAGTCTACAGGGGGTTTTTTCAGATTTGCCATTTTCTGAACTTCTTGGTGTTAGGGAGCCTAAACCAGATGAATTAATACTTCCTTACATCTATAAAGATCTTACAAACTTAGTGAATTCAAATACTTTTTTTATTGGGGAAGCATGGGCCTTTTTTTCTTGGGAAGGTGTGTTTATTGTTCCTTGGATTGTTGTACTAATACTATCGTTTTACTTATATTTCTTTAGGTTTCTCATTATAAAGAATCACTATATTTGGTGGCCAGCTTCATTGGTTTTTTTTGCTACTATTCCAATAAATCAATCTTTACAGTTTATTTTGTATCAAAAGTATTTTTTCTATTTTTTGTTCTTTCTAATTATTCCTATTATATTTATTAAAAAAGGTAAGTTGAGTTAATTATGGTGTATATATGCGTATCTACAACCTATGATAGGTTAATGACTTTAAGCCCTTTTATAAATATAGATAATAATGAGCATGTATCTTACATAGTCTCGTGTCAAGGGAACAGAGTAATTCCAACAGATGAATATAGAAAAAAGACTTTGGAGATTTTTGGTAATAATGTTTTAATTTCTTTTATCGATGGCTTTGGCCTATCAATCAATAGGAATAATGCTATTTTTCAAGCACTCAAAATTGCCGATAATAAAGATTATATATATATTTGTGATGATGATGTTGAGATTAACTTTCGAGGACTTAAAAAGCTTACCTCTCTAATGGAAGATAAAAATTTAGAATTTGCTGTAGGAAAGGTCGAAACTTTTGATGGTGAGGAGTTTAAGTGTTATAAAAATGATAGTTTCAATATATCATCACTGTCATGTGGCAAAATAAGTAGTATAGAGATTATTGTATCTGTTGAATTTTTATCAGAAAATTCGATTCGGTTTAATGAAATGTTTGGATTAGGTGCTAGGTACCCTTCAGGTGAAGAGTTTATTTTTTGTAACGATTTACTCAAAGCAGGTGGAAGAGGTTTCTTTTTCCCTATTGTAGTTTGCAAGCACCCTCCAGTTTCAAGCGGCACTGATTTTTTTACTACAAAATCTAGAGTACAAGCTAAAGGTGCTATGTTATCTGCTGTTTATGGTACCCCTTGTGGGTTCTTCCTCGCTCTTTTGTTTAGTTTGAAAAAGTTTCCTAAGTACATGAACTCAATATCTTTTTTTTCATTCACGAAAGAGATTTTAAAAGCAGCTCTAAATTACAAAATTTAACGTAGTTTTTTAGGTATTATTGTATGAAAACATTTCGGATATGTGTTGTGGGTACTGGTTATGTTGGTTTATCTAACGCAATGCTTTTAGCGCAGCATAACAAGGTCGTTGCTTTGGATATTGATGAGCAAAAGGTTGCTCTATTACAAAGTAAACAATCGCCAATCGTTGATACGGAAATTAGCGATTTTTTACAAAATAAGCCACTTAATTTTACTGCTACAACTAATAAAGAGTCTGCGCTTTTGAATGCAGAGTTTGTAGTTATTGCCACCCCAACTGATTATGACCCAGAAACCAACTATTTTAATACTCGCTCGGTAGAGTCGGTAATTTCTGATGTGTTAGCAATAAACCCAACCGCAACTATGATTATTAAATCGACAGTGCCTGTGGGTTATACCAAGGCGGTTAAAGAACAGTTTGGCACTGATAATGTTATTTTTTCGCCTGAGTTTTTACGTGAAGGTAAAGCGCTATACGATAACTTACACCCATCACGCATTATTGTGGGTGAACAAAGTGAGCGCGCAAAAGTTTTTGCAAATTTATTGGCAGAAGGCGCTGTAAAAACCGATATCGAAGTATTATTTACTGACTCAACCGAAGCTGAGGCGATTAAGTTATTTTCGAACACTTACCTTGCAATGCGTGTAGCTTATTTTAACGAGCTAGACAGCTACGCTGAAAGCCATGGTTTAGATGCAAAACAGATTATTGAAGGTGTAGGCCTAGACCCACGTATTGGTAAACATTATAACAACCCATCGTTTGGCTATGGTGGTTACTGTTTACCAAAAGATACCAAGCAGCTTTTGGCTAACTACCAAAATGTACCGAACAATATGATCCGCGCGATTGTTGATGCCAATACAACCCGTAAAGATTTTATTGCTAAATCGATAATTAAACGCAACCCTAAAGTGGTGGGGATTTACCGTTTAGTGATGAAGTCAGGCTCTGATAATTTTAGGGCGTCGGCTATTCAAGGCATTATGAAACGCATTAAGGCTAAAGGTATTGAGGTGGTAGTTTACGAACCAACCTTTGAAGGCGAAGCGTTCTTTAATTCGCGTGTGATCAAAAACCTTGATGAGCTTAAAACTATCTCTGATGTAATTGTATCGAACCGGATGGCCGAAGAGCTGCAAGATGTAGCAGATAAGGTTTATACCCGCGATTTGTTTGGTAGTGATTAAGCTAAACTAGCTTTAAGTGGTAAGCCGAGTGTGCATATTCGCCGCTGAGGTGATAGATGGCACCGTAGGCGTGAAATTTATTTCGCGCGATAGTATTTGCACTAAGAGAAGTGAATGAGAAATAAAAGAGAAAGCCAGAATAAACTTTGGTTTGATTTACTCTTTTTAATTATTGGTTTTAACGAAAATATATGAAAAACCATTCAGCTTGTATCTACTTTGGTACTGTTAGTTTGATGTTATTGTAGATTAAATTATTAAATAAGGGACTAGTTATGAAAGCTGTTATTCCTGTTGCGGGCCTTGGTACTCGCATGTTACCGATGACAAAGGCAATTCCTAAAGAAATGCTGCCTTTAGTTGATAAACCGCTTATTCAATACATAGTAAACGAGTGTGTAGCGGCAGGTGTTAAAGAGATTGTATTAGTTACCCATAGCTCTAAAAATGCCATAGAAAACCACTTTGATACCAGCTTTGAGCTTGAAGCAACCCTCGAAAAACGTGTAAAACGTACTCTGCTTGAAGAAGTACGCTCTATCTGTCCACCCGATGTAACCATTATGCACGTACGCCAAGGCGAGGCTAAAGGATTAGGCCATGCTGTTTTGTGTGCAAAACCAATCGTGGGTGATGACGACTTTGTTGTTGTATTGCCCGATGTAATTTTAGATAGCTACACTGCAGATCAAAAAACCGAAAACATTGCTGCTATGATCAAGCGTTTTAATGAAGTTAAAGCAAGCCAAATCATGCTAGAGCCAGTCCCAGAAGAGAATGTACATAAATATGGTATTGCTGATATCGGCGGCGTTAAAATTAAAGCGGGCGAAAGTGCACCAATTAAAACTATGGTCGAAAAGCCAAAAGCTGAAGAAGCACCATCTAACCTTGCAGTTGTAGGTCGTTATGTGTTATCTAAAGCGATTTGGCCATTACTTGCTAAAACACCAGCGGGTGCAGGCGGCGAAATTCAGCTTACTGATGCTATCGATGAGCTAATGAAGCACGAAATTGTTGAAGCATTCCACATGAGCGGCCGTGCCCACGACTGTGGCGATAAACTAGGCTATTTAAAAGCGATAGTTGAATACAGCATGGGTGACGAAAACTTGGGTGAAGAATTTACTGATTTCGTAACGCAAATGGTTATCCCTTCTGAAAGACACTTGAAGGCAGTCTAATTTAATTAGGTTATTGAACCGTATAGATTAAAAATTAATTAAGGTCTAGAGAATACTAATTTTCTGGCCCTTTTTTGCTGCGTGCGTATAAGAAAATATTACAAAGATGGAAGTTTTATGACCATTTTAGTCACCGGCGGAGCCGGATACATCGGTTCTCACACCGTATTAGAGTTATTACAACAAGGTA
>NZ_JABVXE010000024.1:0-41713 GCF_013350085.1 Pseudoalteromonas sp. 0802
TAGACGTATAGCAAGTATGGAAGAACTAAAGACAGAACTCGCGGCCTGGGAATGGAGCAGGAATAAAGAAAGAACAAGTATAAACTGGCTATTTAATGTTGAATCAGCTCGTGAAAAACTTGAGAGGGCTTATGGTGCCCTCAACTAGTCAGAACTTGTGTGATGAAGTACTAGGTGCTAGGTGCTAGGTGCTAGGTGCTAGGTGCTAGGTGCTAGGTGCTAGGTGCTAACAGCATAGTGTTGGTTTGGGCTTGTAAAGGGCTTAGGCAAAAAGAAAGACCTGTCCCTGTAAACTTTCCTTAATTATGCTTATTTATTCACTCCTCAGGGGACAGTTCATTTTTATTATCACTACCTAAACAAAGCTGTTTAATACTGCTATCGTCGAAAGAAAACTTTTCTCTATTTTCAATATCCTTAGTTTTCGAATGAATTGAATAAACACAGTTGTTACCATTTTTTGTGATATATAGGAAAGAGCTATTTTGTTGAATAAAGTAGGCATCCTTGTTTTCAAGAACAATTTCGCCCATAATCTTTTTGCCTTTTATGGTAACTTGAGTACATTGACGTATAAGTTTTTGCTCCATCATTTTTTCAGTAAGAACCCTACATGGTGGGTTATCCATTTTTCTATCAATATAGGCAGCGCCGAGCAAGTATCCCATTACAGAAGGTAACAGCAATACCGCAATCGCAGTGAACACCAAATACCACGCTGCCGCACCAATAAATGTAATTATAATCCCAAACACACCTCCTGCAATTGAGGAAAACCAATAAGACTTCAATATACGATAACGAATGGAAGTGGGGGAAAAATCTATTCTATTGAGTTTCTCTTTGACAGCTTTTTCGTTCTTGAATAGGTAACAGGCCAAAAGACCTAGGACCAAGAAAACAATGGCAATCCATAACGTCTTTGGTAAAAGTTGCCAAAAATCCATATCTGTAAATCTACTGAGTGCAAAGAAAAAGCCTAATATTGCCGAATTGAAAACTTCTCGTATTTCATAATTACCTGAAAGATTACCTAAGTTCATAGACATGATCATGCCCTTTTGAAACGAAACCCCAAAAATTCCAGCAACTATTGCAATTAGACCGATTAACTTTGCAAACCATTCAATCGTAAATTTTTCATTTTTCTTATCTTCACTTTTCATGAATTACTACTCCATATCCGTACTAAAAATATTTTTATTTACTAAAGTTTATCTTTAATCTAGTAGCAATAAATCTAGTTCCTTGATCTTTCACGCTAAGTTTAACCCCATTGATTTTATTAACCCCAATCAATAACATTACTGGATGTTTAACTATATTTAAATTGAATTAAAAAATAAGAAAAATTGTTTTTTTAGTTCAAAGGTCAAACAGCAGGCTGCTTGACCGGAACTTACTAATGGGGGCTCCCTTTGATTTTCACACCTCCCTTACAGAGGTATAAGCTTTTCTGATTCACTATCTTGATTAAATAGTACCTGCCTCGCATGCTCAACTAGAGCCCAAGTCATTGGGTGCAGATCTTTATCAACTTTATGAGTATCAAAACCGGTCAAATGATCTTTTTTGACTTGCAACTTCTTTGTACACAACGCAAGCAATATTTCAGGTAGCCCTTTAGATTCATCTGCTTCCGGTGTATTGAGCATCCTTTCAATCAAAGAACCAACGATTCTACTCTTATCATCTGCTGCGCTATAATCAAGCTCTCTTGATTTTGCTGTCCTTAAAATACTTGCTTGGATAATCCCTTCATTGAACCTATCAAATAGTAAAGGATCAAGTTGTCGAATTATGTACCCTTTACCTAATGGGGCTGCTCCACTATCTTTTGCTACAGTTCTTAACCGTTGCAACACTGAAGATATAGTGAAATACACTGTTGCTTGGTGTTTAAAGTACTCGTCATTATCACCTTTGTTCCAAAAAGCAAATGTCGGCCCCAATACCAGTGGTTGATTTTTAGGTGACTTAAGAAATAGCTCTTCTCCTAACCCCTGATTATCAACTGATGAAGCACCTCTTAATAGCTTGTCCCTTGCATCAAGTTCACTCAATAATTTCTCATCGGTTAAATGTTTCACTTTCAGTCGCTTCAAAAGCTCTATCTCTTTTTCCCAGCTATTTTCTTTATGCTCATTTATTGGTAAAAGAATCTTTTCAATAACATGGAATTGATGAAAACCACAAGGACCTTCAGAAAACTTTAAATCCATTTGAAGTTTTTTAAACTCTGGTTCACTGTTGTATTTTGCGAACCCAACAATATAAGTAATAGGTAACTCATTATATTTACGGAGAGCTCTACTAATATTGAGAAGAGACTTACCTGACTCTAGCGAGCCTGCAACAACGACAATTCCTTTTCTTGGAGTCACTGTTTCGGGAATTTCGCCATCGTATACTTCAACATTTAAATTTAACTCTGATACATTATTTTTGATAAGGTATGATAACTCTTTTGCTCCTTCATCTTTACAGTGGACTATGCAATCGGTGTTTAAAGGAAAGAAACGATGGATGTTATTTTTAACTTTTTCCTTAAATTCATCTTGTTCGATAATCTTACTAACGTCTATAAAATACTCTGGCGTAGGTTTCTTGGTACCGTCTACACCATCATATAAACACCTAAATGCATCAAGGTTTTTATATTGATGGATAAGCTCCCTTAAGTTTTTGTCTGAATCTACAGCTAAAGGTAAATAACTCTGTGTGTGTGGTGCCTCAAAGACAAATCGACTTTTATTAAGTGCAATAGGAATAGAATGCTCCTTTAAACACATCTGGCATTCATTTTCATCGTAAGATTCAAAGTGTTGGAAGTAAGATTTACAGAATTTATCTTTAAATTGCTCAAACTCGACAAGAACCTTTTGCTCACCATCATTCACCTGTGTCATGATCACCGTAACCAGCGAAGCTTGCTCTAATGACGTATTTTTCTTTAATTTTTCAAATAAGTTATTGCTGGTAGAAGCTGAAATTAAAACCAGTGTGTTTGCATCTGAGCTAAATTCGTATTCATCAATACCGCCATAACTCCCAAAAGAATCTATCAATATAGTTTCTGTAGTATTTTTAAAGGTTCTAATAAGGTTACCTAACTCATATGCTAGCGGAAAAATACCAGAGGTATCCACATAAATTTTATTGACATTAGCAGGTATCATTTTTAATAAACTAGCAGCAATAAAGGTAATTTCAGCCGACGATTCCAGTAAATTTTTTACATCTATAAATTTATTTGTGTGCTTTCCAGAGGGCTTAATGAAGTGAATATTTGAATGAGCTTCAATTATCAAATTACGGCTAGTTATAATGTTATAAATACCAAATTCTATCAATCGCTCAATATTGGCATTAGATAATGGCGATTTAGTTTTACTAAAAATAGATATATCACAGCCGCCATCCCGCTTTATAAAACAAGTATGAAAATTTAATTCTTGAAAGCTATTGATTCGCTCTTTTAGTGTTGATTGAGCATCATCAATTAATAACTGAGTAGAAATATCTGCTTTATTAAACTCAGGTGTAATAAAAACAATATCACGTGTAAAGATTGATGATTTAAATTGAGTTACTACTTCATCGGAAAATGCTTCAAAGTTGAATGCTCCTCCCGCATAAAAACAAACCATTACATTGGGCTTATTTGAACTAATATCCGTTTTGTAAAAATAAAAATTTTTCATCTTAAAGGCACCAAAATGCTGCAAGCTAATCCTTCCGCTGAAGCAAGCTTATTAAAGTTATTTTCTGATTTATTGTTTTCGTCAAATAGCGAAAGAGGCTCTGACTCAGCTTCTGTCAAAGGCTGCAAATTAAAATCGCGGTATACGCCAATTCGGCCAGTCCGAAATGAAATAAAACCATTTCTTTGTGCCAATACATTCTTCACGTTATTTAAACCACGCCCAACGCCACGAGAATCAGACTTAGAAGTAATACCTTTAGCAAAAGATTGTTTAACCACATCTACTTCATCTTCAACACTTACGTTTTCACTATTCGTTGATTGAAGGGTTTTAAAAATTCCTTCTCCGCTGTCAAAGACTGATACCTCTAAAATATGTACAGTTCTATCATCTGTTCTAATACCTTCTAAGTAATCAGTTATCGCTGTGTTCTCTCCGCCAATACTTTCTGAAGATTGTTCTTTGGTAATAAGCTTGTAATCTATTACCAGTCCTCTAACAGACTTGCTCACCTTACCTGTGTTAATCTCTAGCTTTCCGTGCTGCTCTGTATTTTCTATTAGTTCATAAATAGCGTGTCCCAAATCACTGAGTTGACCTTCAGTTACGTTAGACTTAGTTGGGCTAAGCTCAACGATACGCTCAAGCAATTTCGTATAAAACTTGCTTTGCTTTAAAGAGTCACTTGCTGCAGATGAATAAAAACAACTTGGAAAAGCGTATTTTTTTATTGAGTGATCTACAGCGAATAGTTGAACTCTTTGGCCCGTTCTGTATATAGATTCATTTAAGCGCGCTTGTAAATCAGCGTTAATTTTAGATTTGAGTTCTACAGGTTTTTTTTGCTCATTTATAACAACATCTTTTTCATAAACCTCATCAGACATTAACGTCGAAGTTAAGCAATGAGGCGAACTAAGAAGTTCACAGACTGCATTTTCTTTTGATGATTCAAATTGAAAAAACTTAACTTTCTTATTTGGGTTGTATTTAAGTGCCGTAATAAATAGCTGGCAAATTCGAGGTAATAAACCTAATCGTAGCATTTTAAAGTGTTGAGGAAGATTTATTACTTCATCGCCAATTTTTTCATACAGTTGTTCTATTTCATCATTTGTTATTATTGATGGTACTTTCATCAAATAGCTCCATTTAATGTATTTATGACAGTAGCTTCAGCTAAAGAACTTGTGTTTAATTGTTCACATACCCAATCAATTGTTCATTTCTCTTTCCTATTTAATTGCTCAACAAGAGAATTTATACTAAAGAAATCTCTGTAGACTCCTTAACATGAAAATTATTTACAAATAATTACCATCAGGTAAGTTTATATTCTCAATAATTAACCGTTAGATACTCTGTTTTATTTAATACTCTTTGAAGGGAGGGGATACTTCAGAACAACATTCTGAGTACTTATTTCTCTGTTTGTATAGCGTGGATCGAAAAAATACCAAATATTGAATTTACGTTCAGTATGCCAAGTATCATGCTTTAATGTTTCCCAACCTAAATAAGAAGCTACATTATCTGCTATTGCTTTTTTGGCTTCAGAAGTAACTTTCCCTTGAAATGCACTCATCACAGCCCCTAAGAGAAAGTCTGCTAATTGTATTTGCTCAGACTCTTTAGAATCTTTAGTAATTACTGACTTAATAGGCTCATATATTTTAAAGTCTTCTTTCTTAAGTGTGCTATTAGCTATCTTATGAAATGCTTCATCTGCTTTTTTATATCTAGATGGGAGCGGGTCAACCTCAATTCTGAACTCACAGTTTCTGTTTGGGTGCGCTTTGATCACTGTCTTTATTTTTGTAGATATAAGTTTTGTAAAATGCTTCCTCATTGCTAAATCATAGTCACCATTATGAAAAGTCTTATCAACCATTCCCTTACGGACGATAATACAATGAAATGCAAGCCAAGCATGCTTAAAAAATATTTCAGTTAGTTCTTTATAGAAAGCAGAATAACTTTTCTTATGAGCTCTTTGCCACTTAATTTCATAATGATAATTATGCTTTTCTCGTAATTGCCTAATAATCCTAGCAAAGTCCCCTCTTCTTTGATATTTCATCCATAATGAACCAAATCCATAGTAAACTTGACCATCAACACCAGACTCATCACAAGCAATATGCCAAATTAATTTACCTTCATCCATGTTTTCCATACCTGAAATCCATTTAACACCAGTCAGTCATCAAGAACAAAAAATAAACAATTTCTTTTTTGATTTCAATTAAAGTTTCATAAAATCAGCAGGATCATGCCTTTCATTTGTTATTACCTAATTATTTTCTTTCGCGCGAAATGAATTTCACGCCTACAGTAGCAGTTTTATCTTTAACTATGTGCGGGCACAATCTAACTTAAAACTTATAGCTTAAAGCTCCTTTACTCTTTCCACTCTAAACTCGCTAGCTTGAGTATTTTTAACCTAACTTCTATTAACTGATATCTAATAACTCTTTTTTCAGCGTTAAAACGCCTCCTACAACTCGAAACTCGTTCCTCATAACTTTCCCCTTGTAACTCGCTAACTTGTTGGGTTTCGCTCCGCTCTACCCAACCTACAAGCTGATAGCTCCCTTCCCCTTTACTCTCGCTAACTTTCCCCTCGCTAACTTTCTCCAAAACACAAAAAAGCCGTTGCATTGCTGCAACGGCTTTTTGGCATTTGAATTTAATTGTGATCTCGGAATTAAGTGGGTTAACTCCATAGATACCTACTAAAGCTTGTGAAACCATATTTTGTAATTAAGATGGTTAACTCTTAGAATTTAATCATCATTTATAATATAAAGTTTTTAATTAAGTTGGTTAACTTCAATTATAGAAATTGTTCAGTTAACTGTGATAATTCAAGCATAATTTCGTCAGAGCGTTGAGTATCTTTTGTTTGTACTAACTCTGCAACCAATTGGGCAATTTGAGTATCTTTCGATTTTGCATCTTTCATTTTTTTGAGTACATCTTTCAACCTATCCAATTTGCATAATTTGATTGTTCTACGTCCTTTTGGTGAAAGCCCCTCATATATTGCATCTGCATGCCTCTCAATATGCTGGCTATAATCATCAAAGTGAGCATGAACAATGCTCACATTAATACCATCTGTAGGATAAGCTGTAATAGGTACACTTAAAACAGGCTTAGTCCCTTTATTGGTATTACATCCCGGACATGACAAAGAAAGGTTATTCGGATGAAAAGTGTACTCTGAATATTCACTTTTAGGCACTATATGCTCTATATCGACTTCCTTTATGTCGAAGCCTAACTCCCATTTACAATAGCAACAAAGGTTTCCTTGTTTGGGTCGCAAATCATTTTTAACCGCCTGTTTAATTCCGTCAAAACATGACTTACTCCAATCGGTATGAGTTACAAACCGATCAGAAATCAGTTGAAGCTCTTGCGCTTTGAAAGAATATGGTGAAAGAATTCTATCAGTCATTACGCAACCTTAACTTTGTAAGTTTAGAAATAACATCATAAAGCGGGTCTACTGGTTTTAAATTAGGTAATACCTTCTTAACTTTGAGACATAAGTCATGATATCTATCGGAGTGCTTTTGACCTTCTGCCAGCAATTGCAATAATTCAGTCACAATAGCGCTAAGGTAATAATTTCTTGTAGAAGGCATATCGAAGATGTTTAACAAAACATCTTCAGCAGACATACCGTTGGTATTTTCATCATAGTAATCAACATCAATCCGATTACCCTTAGAGCTTTTAAAATGAACTATATTTGAACGACCATTAGGTAAGTCTGAAATTAAAAAATGTGAGTGTGTCGCTACTATGACATGGCAACCTTTTACTGATTGTAGCAACTTATCAATTAACTCAATGTAACGATATTGCCATGATGGATGTAAACTAATTTCAGGTTCATCAATAAGAATCAAGCTATCGTTCTTTAAGTTGGGTACTAATCCGATTAAGGTCGATAATATACTTGCTTCTCCTGAACTTGCGTCTGTGTAGTTAAACTCACCACCATGCTTCTTGTAGAGTTTTACCTGCATACTTTTTATTAAGTCTAGCTTTCGTAGATCATCAAACACCCGATATCTAGATATCTCACGGTGAGATATTACGTGATCCGAACGACTAATATTTTCTTCAGAAAAGTTGATTACAAAATTGAATTCACCACCGCGATTAAAATTTTGCTGTTCAAAAGCATATCGATAAGCATCAGCAAGCTCATCCCAGTAATACTCAGGTGAAGATAAAAACCTGCTATATGTCCCTTGCCTGATACCACTTCGGTTTTCACTCCGCATAGCAATGAAGCTCTTTAAGTTTTCACCATCAATTGACTCAATACTATCCTTCAATTCAACTGGCACTCGTACCTTATAAGCCAGTTTTAAGACGGGTTCATACTTCAAATAATTAAATATTTCGTTGTATTGATAAAAATTACTTTTTTCTTCAAAACCTGACATGAGAAACGAAATAGCCTTATCCATTAAAGCTCTATTTGAAGAACCACCAACACGCCCTCTAGGACCTAAATAACAGTATTGTTCACGAATGATATTAGGATTCGCTTGTCTACTAAAACTGGAATCCGAGGGGAATTTATCAGATAAGCTGGTCGTAATAGCTATTAGTTTCTGTGGATTGTTAATTTTATCTTGCAAAGAAAAGTTTTCATGTCCGACATTTCGCTTCCTATACGAATCAACAATACCTCTTAGAAAGCGGCTCTTTCCCGTTCCATTATTACCAATTACAACAGTAAAATAGTTATCCTCACTATCATTACCATTAGTTAATTTAACTAATGGTAGTTGTAAGTTTTTATCATCCAATTTGAATTTTTTTAATCTAAAAGACATCCGATTCCCCATCCTAAATTTATTAGCAATATATAACAAGTTAGATAGCATTCGTGAACTATTAAGACAATGAATACAAAAACTCAGGATTACCTCCATGCTTTTAGTATTGTTTTAAACCATTTTTAACTACCATGATTTATGACTACCTATAAGGGGATACTCATGAACACGATTGTGAAAGACTGGCAAATAGTTTCTGTTTTAAACAAAGGCGAGCTTGTTGGAGAAGTGCTCTGGGGAATTTGTGTTGATGATTCGACCTATCGATTCTCTAAAGGATGTTATGTCTGTACATCTCGGATCGTAAAAACAAATGAGCAGTTAATTAAAACCGCTAGCGGCAGTATCTACCAAACTCTAGGTGAAGGCACTAGATGTCAGATTTTATTAAAAGACTTTGAGTTGCTCCGGCATGGCTTTAGCCCACAACAAATTGAAAAATTGAATCAAGCTCGCCCCAATCAACTGCATTAAATTCGTGGGGTGATAGATCAAGTAAATCTGCTACTTACCTAAGTAACGCAAAGCACGCGGGATCGGTGAAGGTAGGTTCTGTTCCAACCAACACTTATCATGCTTATACAACCACATATAAGAAGCTCCACAATTCGCTCTTACCTCTTTTTGCCGACATTGAGGATGACACTGACAAAACGAGTCTATCTCTTGTCTGCACTGCTGCCTCTTATTGTTAAATCGGATAGCTTTTCGCAACGTTACCAACTCACTGAATTTACCTAATATTAGCTCAACTGCACCTTGTGAAATACCATGCTCCTTAGCAATTACCTCTGTTGGGATACCAACCATCAGCTTACGCCAAATATCTCGCTCATCTACAGAAAATATCTTTGAAGGGCGCTTATCCACTGCAATCTGATTGTTAGCTGCAACTTTTTTAATGTAAGCAATACTTTTGCCTGTTTGTGCTGCGATTTTTCTCATGCTATCACCATCTTTTAGGTATTTGATGATGAGTGAGTTATCAATGAGTGAGGTGAGACACTGAGTTGGCTCTATGGGCGTTTTAGGCTCTTTCTCAGGTTGCGCCTCCATCGCAATTTTAAATCTTTCCCACGAGCCAAATAAGCAGTGAATTAAAAAGTAGTATTTCAGTGGATGGTATTGGTGATGCGGTTGATAAAATAGATTCGCAGGATAGCTACCGCGCATTAAGCCGCACGCTAGTCGTTTAAAATGGACACAATCTGAAAGCTTTCCTATCTCTTCAATCATCATTGGCACCAGCAATCGCTTTCGGATATTGCCACAGGCCGTCACCATGCCCATTTCCAATAATCGGTTCTTAAGCACGCGCAGTAAGTCATCTTTTTCAAAAGAAATCGGCTCATCGATAAACGCCAAGGCGATGCAGGTAGAAAGATTGAACTCATTTGCACTGGCTTCAACAACCTCACTAGTCTCTGGTTGCGCAGCAAAGGAACGTATACGTTTTTCAGAGTGAAGCATTACGCCATGCAAAGGGCAGCAAGTCATGCCAGTCAGTTGATGAATTACATGCCAATACGCAAATCCATGCTGTGCTTCATCATACGCCACACAAGCAGGACACGATTTAAGAACAGGCTCCGTTAACAAGCGGTTCGCTACCATGCCATAACAGGATTGCATGGAAGCAGTATTTCCACTGAGTAAATCGGTTTGAAGATGCTGGTATTGGGCTTGGGTTTGAAAAGGTCGGTAATAGTTAATTCCTGTCATATACTGAACAATCCATTGTTTATCTACACCTGAGCTTTTTGCCAGTTGTGCGATATATGAAGGAAATTCGGTGCTGGCTAATTCGGTGTTTATCTGAAGAGCTTTTAAAGATTGATTGCGAAAACTCGGATATCCAGAGTAACTATGTGCACGCGCTACCCAGCTAAAGACCGTTTCACCTTTAATTGGTGTGGGGTAATACACTGGGTAGCGCATGGTTTATTAGCTCATCAAATTCGGGATGTTTTCAATCTCACCAAATAACATCCTTATCATCAACAAATGGCATATGGGAACGGTGATCTTTTCACTATATGTCATTTGCGAAATCCATAACTCAACAAACTTACGATTCCCATTAAACGATGTACGATCAAATAATCTTTCATAAAGTGCTGGAGCAAAGTAGTTATCCAGTTCTCGCTGCGCTTTAGTCAATCTTTTTTTGTCAATCATTGAAGAGTACTTCTCTATCTCATCAACCCCAATATAATCACGATACGCCTGTTGTAATATTGACAAATTAAGCCCCGGAAATTCATTGTTTAGAAAGCGCAATGATGTCCTTAAAATCCACTCGATATCGTCATCCATATAACCGTCAAGATTGTTATATGTTGTATGACATTTAGGGCAGTGACTTTCATGTGGCAGTCCAATCCAATGCAATAACCGCAAATCACGATAGCAGCAATTACAGGGCACAAATAAAGGTGTGCCATGCTTAACGCAATGACTCATGCCCGGTATTTGATGTGCAACGTGATAGTAAGCTTCACCAATGTTCTTGATATCGTCCTTTACACATTCACCACAATGTCTCCACTGTGTCGCACACTTAACGCGATTAATATTTTTAGCAGACTGACGCTTATCGCTTGATTGGTTTGATAAGGATGCAGGTAGAAACGGTGCGTAGTAGTAATAAGGGGTATATTTCCCTAAAAACGTTTCGTAGTTCATAGAAGGCGCAAAGGCTTCATAAATATCTCGATATAAGGGCCTACTGAAGTCATATGGGACTGGTTGCTTGTAATCATCTGTTAGGCAGCTCATCGCATTACCATAGTCCCTTATTCCTGAATACAAGTGATGCCTCACCATCAAGCTGATGACATGCTCGCCCTCAAACGGATAGGCATTGATTTGTGGTTTGCGTACTACACTGCTCATGATTTCACTTCACCCAGCTTGGCAGCAATTTCCTGCCGACTTAATCCTGATAAATTTCTAAAATCATCAGCAGGTATCAACGTACTCTTAGCCGCTGGCATATCAATCACTACGCCTTCATCACTCATGCCCGGTGGATTAAGTACGTCCCCTTCAACGCAATACTGCTCAACAAGATCGACTGTACTCATATCCTCACCCGCTTTTGCAGGGTTAAGTAACTCGATATGTGGTTTTATTAAATCCTCAAATGTACTTACTTCACCTTCCCTCAACGCGTGAAGCGCGTCTGCCAGTAGGTAAAATTGATCGGCATATACATCGCGAATTAGTGCCACTGTAATAGTCTCTAATCCAGAATAAATCGCCTCTTCATAGCAAAGCTTTATCAGGCGAATGAATAACGCGGGAATACCGCAACTGTAAAAATTCAACGCAGACGTTATCTCATTAGTAAACGTGAACGGATTCCGTAGCAAGTGTGGCTTGTAATAGCACTGCACGTAGTATTCCCAATACGGATTAGCAATTTCTTGCCCAGTAACGGGATCTATAATGGTTAGCTCGATACCATCGCAGCGCTCTGATATGCCTGAAGATATCCGTCTAGAGGTAGACATGGTGGTTTGGAATAAAGGCCATGCTGCATAGGTCCCAGCTACAATCATTGGGATACCCACACTGTTAAAAAACGCATCTATAAAACTTAGCGTTGAGCGGTTTTCACCTTTAGCATCATTACTGTCATAGACGCAGCGCTGTATTTCATCGATGAACACTATGCCAATGTTGTACTTCAACGCAACTTTCTTTGCTTCAATCACAAAGACTGAATTATTCGCCTTGGAGTCTTTCCAAATATCATAATGATGCGTGCCTAATAGCTGGTCGATGGCGTAGAAAAAATTGAGGATAAAACCCTTTTTGGTTTTAGTCGCAGGTGCCTCAAACTTGACGTAAACAACCTGTTCCTTACGAAACAGGTTACCTTTATATTCATTGTGTTCGATAACCTGTGGCAGTAAGCTCAAACACTTATCAATCGTCTTAGTTTTGCCCCCACCACTAATGCCAATATGCGAGATGCAGGTTGATAAATTAATCGCGCTTGGCATTTCATAGTCTTTACCTTTCCCAACTTCACTTTGCATGATGTTGTAATCGATAGTGAAAGGTCTTCTATGTAAATACCCCACCATGATTGCTTTGACAATGTGCCGATAGATTTTGTATGTCTTAGGCGATGGCACAAAGGTAAGTGGAATTAATTCAATCATTAACTCCCTATCAAAGTCACTCATCTGAGTAACGCATGCATCAACCTCATGGTTAACTAATATCGACTGAGTGAACGCCTCCAAACTCTTTGCTGGTCGAATCGCTTCAATCAGCGGATTGTTGTTATAGGCTGTGATGTTATGGGGAATATATTCCGCTTTTACAGCCACTGGTTGTGCTTCTAAAATTTGCATGTTTTTACCTTATTTATATTTAATGTTGTCTCCTTCATGGTTAATTTTTCCTATTGATTTTGCCCAGATGAGGGATACATCTGCTGCATTTGGCGCATCATTGAAGACTGCAACGTCTCCATCGATACTGTTTCTTCTTTGGATTTAGACTCACCTACCATCAACGTGCTAATCATGGAGGCAGTCTGCCTATCCATATTCGCCTTAGTAATTTCCTTCAATGCTTTAACCGTAGATTGCGATGACTTGGCCTTAGGTCTTGTCAAATCTTTAAGCGCATCCAACGCTTCTTTAGTGATCCGTTGCGTATTATTCTTCTGTATGAAGCGGGCTTGCCTGAGTTCGCGTTGTTGTTCAACTAGAGCCGATTTCTTCTGAGATTGTTTATGTGACACATCGAACCAAGTAACACCTTCAAAGGTATCGTCCTGCTCGGTGTTGAGTGTTGCTTCATAAACAACGCCATCATGCTTGTACCAAATCTTGTCAGTAGAACCATCAAAGTAACGGATGTTTAATTTCTTCACTGCACGTTTGGGGTTTGCACTAAGCCAACCTTGTCGTGCCGCATATTCGCAATGGTAGTAAACGTTGCGATACTTAATCCCTTTTGCGGTAGTTGCTGCCCGACTCTGGGGTAGTAGTTTGAACATGACATCTTCTTTTTTCATTGTCATGCCCCGTCCATTGTTCATGTAATGGCGTAGCCCAAAGTTCCACCTAGCTCTGGAAGTTGCACGCACACCTTCCACTTCCATTGCTTTGTTGGATACTCTCGGTTTTGGCACAAAGTTATTTCTGATGATGGTGTTTATGATCAGCAATTGCACAAACTTGTCGTAGTCATACACTGCGAGGTTCGAAGCGTGCGTATCGCCTTTTTCAGGTATGCGTTCAACCAGTCCCGGCATGAATTGGATGATGTCGTTTTTGGTATGCTGAAACTCACCTTCCACAGTACCTTTGGTGTAACCAGCATAAATTTGCAAATAGTTGATACAGTCAATGCCCATTTTCTCATCAAGCAACTGCATCATGTTTTTCTTGGGATATTCCACACCATTATCAATGGCAAGTTCCGTACACAGCAGGTTACAGGGCCAATCTTTATGCGTGATATCGACACCAAACTGTTTGCAGAATTCCACTTTATCTGTGAAAGCATTGTAAAGTGCCTGCATGACTCCGCGCCAGTTGGGGCCACCAATCCCAACGTGAAAGCCTACCGTCATCCCTGAGTCCACATCCATCACACGGTATACAGTGGGTCTGCCAGATGATAAGCGCTCTTTTTTGTTGTACGGGTATATAAGATAAACATCTTCAATCGTGGCATCTACCTCATAACGAAATGCTGGACCCGGTACATCTGAACGGGCACGTTTTAGCTTAGAACGATATTCAGATAAATAACGCTTATCACCTTTTTGTTGCCACTTTAATCGCCCTTCATTTTCAGCTGCTTTAACAAAAGTGTAGTAAGTGTTGTAGCTAATACACTCAGACTCTTCCAGCGGTTTACGCTCGACTATTTCCTTACCATCTTCGTCAATGTACTTCTCTTTTGTTGACTGAAAATAGAAGTCATATACCTCATACTGTTTGGTATGAGGCATTCGCATGAATTTCTTTTTACCTAATCTTTCCAAGTGCTTGAGAATGTTGTCTTCGTCTAGCTTGGTGCGCCCACGAAAATAGGTATCGGATGATTTTCTGCCACGCTTAGACATTCCCTCAGTCGGGACAAGCGGTAGCACAAAGTTGCTGCCACATTTTCGATAATCCGGATACATCGCGTTGAAACAGCTACCACGATAAAAGTACTGTGCAAGTAATCTGGATATTTGCGCTGCATTTACGCCACTTTCAGCGCTGATTTCCTTGATAAGTTCAGTACCTCTGTCGGTATACAGGAATTCATAGGTTTTTTCTGAATCCTCAACAATAGGCTTTATCAGGTCATAGTTAAATCGAGCGTTATCCCGCCTTTTTAGTTTGATTTCTAGCTGCTCATTTGGAGACTTGCTACGCGGTACGTAAAGGCCGTTGTCATATTCAATCCCACGGATTTCATATTGGTAATGCGACAACATATCGGCTAACTTTTGTGCATCCATTGTTAGTGGTTTGCTTTGAAGGCGTGAGCGTCTTTTTTGTAAGGGTTTATCCGCTCTCGGTTTGCGTTTAACCACTGATTTGTTCAAATCGTAATAAGCGACCTTATCGCGGGTTGCATGGACTATACGCAGGTGTAGTGAGCCTGTTGGCGTGATGATTTCTGTATGTTTACGGAACATGATTAAGCGACCTCCAATAAAGGAACAGGCTTAAACACATCAATTTTTATATCTAAATCAATCGGTAATTGATGAGACCATATGCCCCACTGGAACAGGCCGAAGCCATCGTCATAACTGAGTCCCAATCGATGACTGACTCGCTGAATAACCTCTTGTAACGGTGTTTCAAAGTACAGGCTTGCCATCTCAACAAACACCATAAAAAATGGCTGTTGATGGTGCTTAATCTCGTGAATGTATTTCAAGCACCCCTTGGACCACTTTAAATTGTATGCACAGTTAACGCTGACGTTGTGGTCAGTTTCCAAAACAAACGGTATCTGTTTGTCTTCATAGTATCGTCTTTCCAACTCAAGTTTTTGCAGAGTACGCGTAACAGATACAGGGTGCTTGATTTCTCTATCCAGCGAATCCAGCGTTTTATATGTTCTGGCGACCTCTTTTGTTGCGAGGTTGTTGTCAGCTAAATCCGTCTCTAGACAATAGAAGTCAGTACTGAGCACATAGGCTTCGCCTTCTTCATCGCACGGATACTTGATACCCATATCGATTGCGATACGAACACATAGCTCCAAGTCCCACAATGGATATTGCTCAAAGTAATTAACGGTTTCAGGCAAGGAATCTCTTATGATGCCTAAGCGTCTTTCACCATCACTCAAGAAATGGTGATTGCGTTTGCTCTTGGCACCTTTGTACAAATGCCTTCTTGTCCCTTTAGGACCGCTCCACACTTTGATTAGAGGCTCGTATTGCTTCTTCTCTAGCGCATCATGCCATTTATCAAGCGTTTTAAGGGCCTTATTAAATTTTAAAAGCATTCATTCCGCCTTACCCACGCGCATCTGATAGCTTGGGAAATATAAATTTGGCGAATGAAATAACTTAGAGTTGGAAGTTTGATGTTTTTCATTTTGTCTACTCAAATTCGTTTAAACACGAATGTGATCGTAGATCTAAATTTTGATCAACTCAACTTACATATATGTATAACACACTGAAAAACAAGGAATTAATATTTATAAAATTAAATATTATAATTTTCTATTAATTATTTTGACCTCATAAACAATTGAAAAAGCATTAAATATTTTGTGATATTTTTTGAGTATACAAATATGCATATTTCTCGTAGTTATCGATTAAAGATCAAATATTGATTAAATAAATACATTTCGTATCATGATCTTCTCATGCCGCGTATCATAGTGGCGAATTTAACCTGAAAAAGTTCAAGATGAGACGCACGCATTAGATATGTTTTCATATCCATATTTATCTACCATAAGTAATCAAGCAAAAAGCGAGGGTAGCTTATGAACACCACGTTAAAAAATTGGTACATTGTTGCTGTTATGGATGATAAGCAGTTAGTCGGAGCCTGTAAGAACCTACCTAGCGTTGGATCATAAATCCGACTGTTCATATTGATACAGCGGATTTACGATCCTTAACTTATACTACTGGAAAGAATCCATATCGACCAATTTCCTTGTTCTTAGAAAAGTGGTAGTAAGTCATTTTTGGTTTCAAATCTTCATCTGGCTCTTGGTTCTCAAACACGATTATTTGCTTATCTTTAAACGAATCACAAAGATCAATGTAGAAAGCAAAAATCATATCTTTATGTAGTTGAACCTCATCATCATTCACATCATTGTCACCCGCTCGATAAGTGGTCAAAGGAGAATCCAGAATTACAAAATTTGGATGGCGTTCAAAATTAGACAAATATTCCATTAAGCCTAGTGAAAAAGCTGCATACGAAATTGCTCGGTATCCTTTACCAAAATGGGACCTTGGCTTACCACCAATTACTAAATCCCTAGTTTTCATATCAAAAGAAACGTCTTCATGTCCGGGAAATGACCAACGCTGTAAGATTGCACTAATGTTCTTACACAAGGCTGTTAACTCGGCACTAAAATCAGGAAATACGTATTTTGCAGTTCTGTCCTCAAGCTGGACACGCAATTCACCTATTTCTTTCAATAAGCTTTCACGAGAATCCACTATGGCTCTTTGTTTTAAAAATTCATTCTTTTTACTATTTAATAGCCGAATAGCTACGTTATAGTCCTTAAACTTCGAAGATATATTCCCTTCGATGATTTCCGATAGCTCTTTAACTGCTGCTTCTTTTTGAACTATCTCTTTTGCAAGAATTTGATACTCTTGCTTTAGATCCTCAATTGAATCAGTTAACCCTTTGACTTGAAATTTATTTTTATTAATTTCCGCCTCAGTGCTTTGCACTAATTGCTTTAGCTCTTTTACATCTTTTTCTTGTTCAAACTCTTGTCCACAAGTAGGGCAATTCGCCATCTCGTATAGCTCAACAAAAGAAGCGGCTTCTGCTCCTGCCTCTAACCTTTCCAAGTCTGAGTTATATTTCTCAATTAAAAGGCTAAATCTCCCCTGAAGTAGAAGGTTTTCTTTTTCTGATTCACGTAATTTACTTAGCTCACCCCTGAATTTATTTCTTTTAGAATCAAGTTCATTATTGGCTTCAACCAGAGCGGTTAGTTCGTCTTGAGCCTTAGATAAAGATCCCTCTAACTCATTCAGTTCTGAGTCTAACTTTTCTGTTGTGGACTTTACTTCTTCATGGTTAGAAAATTTCTTGGCAACATATTCCTCCAAAGCTTTGACACGCGATTCTACAGCTCCTTCTGTATCTTGTTGTTGTTTCAACTCTTTAACCACTGAATCATCTGCACCAGTGAGTAAAGTTTTAAGTAGTGATGTTTCTTGAGTATACTCTCGCTGGCCTTCACCCAGAGGTGAAGATTCGGTAATTATCCGTCCTTCATCGACCAAAAATAATTTACTCAGTACGCGCAATGTCAAAGAAGAGGTTTTTAAACTCTGTACACCGTTTACTAATACTTTGTCGTTTAAGCCCAATTTTCCGAGTATATGTGCCGATAGATTATTTTTTCCTTTGTGGCTTGGGTTTAAAACGATTGTTTCTGATTCTGTACCATCAGGCTCAAGTTCAATTAGAGTAACTTTAGGTTTGGTAGCTGATATCTCCCTTCGAAGAATAAAGCTTTCATTTTCGTCAACTTGAATTTCTGTTTCAACGGTATTGTAGCCTTTAGCTTCGTCAATATTTTTAGGAGGTTCTTCACCACCAAAAATATACTGAAAACACTTTATGACATATGACTTACCAGTATCAGATGCACCAGCAACAACATTGAGTCCTTTATCGAAGCAAAGTTCAGCCTTCGGTTTGCCTTTTCCTATTACGGATATTCTTTTAATAATCATGCCGAACTAGATACTCCTTTTCTTAACTCCATTATTGGTATCTGGATAATCCGATTGTAATGCTCAGACAACCAACTTAATCGTTCCCAAATTTTGATGAAATAGCTCGAATTTAAGCAGCTAACAAAGCTATTTGTATTTTCATTCGCACAAAAAGATTTTCCACTTTCATCATAGTGAACATCAATTAGCCCTTTTTTAATAAAAAACAAAAGCGACTTAGGTAGCAGCTCTCTCCGTTGTGCAATTTCTGCCAAATGATTTGGGACAGCAGGATGAAGGTTTGATGGCCCATTAAATTCGCTTGAATACAATAGCGCGTAATCTAATAAGACCAATTCATCTATGTCGAATTTCTCACCTTCCATACTCGACAGTATTAGTGCGGCTCTAGTTGCCAATTCAACATCGCTATTAAATATCTGAGGGACTTTAAGTTTTACTTGTTCCATTTTAAAGATCCTTTATTCACTAATTGATGGCAAGCGCCTTTCTTATCACGAATACTCATGTATAGATTTAATGGATGCGATGAAAATGAAACTTGTGTTACGTGACTCGATATAGCCAAATATTTATCCCAGCCATTGTTGTGAACCATCAGAACAAGGCTAGAAATTGCTTCATAACAATCTTCAAGCAAATTTTCGTATGTATCAGGAGGCATTGAGTCTCTGGAAAATTTTTCTAAGCTTTCTGCTGAATAGAAGTTTTTACGCGCACTTTTTAGTTCCGTCAAAAACTCAGGAAAGGCTTCTAAATCATCAACAGAATTCACCTGAGATTCTATAGACTCTATTGCCTTTAATAACTCTGCAATATATTTCAATTCATTACTTTGAATATCATTTGGAGGTGTTGCAGGGGCTGGTCGATCAAACTCTGATGCTCCAAATCTCCTTATGTAATAAGGAGTATGATTTTTATGTAATTCGATAAGCTTCAACTGTGGAATTTGATCAAATATTGTAAAATCAACATCATGTTCAACAAATTTAAGAAAATCACCTTCTAGCCTTACACTATTTTTCTTGGTGATTTTGTCTTTACACTTTTTATCCCAACCAGAAATAAGTTCTGCTTTCAGCTTATTAGAATCTTTAAGAGCATTAAGGCTAGCACCATTTAAGCCACTCTTAGCAACAAAGTAATATTTTGCAGGCATAGAAAAATGCCCTTGATGAGAGTGGTAGCAAAGCTTACCAATTTCTAAAAGAACATCTGTCAAATTCAATGGTGAGCTGTAATATTTACACTGAAAATTTTCCCAACTTCCATCTGGAGTGTAAGCAATAACATCACGCCCCATATCACCAGCTCCCCCAACCCGATTGACTCGCAAATATTGTGTTTTCCAATAAGTTGCTAGTTCACAAGTAAATTCTTCCCAATCGTCTTCGTCCATATGCTGTAATCGCTTTAATGGCGATATGACTTCGCCAGCTAAAGCTGATACTGCCGACAAGGGAGCATTGGCACTTTTTGGGGATGGGATCTCGTTTTCTAGTTCCATCTATATATAAGTCATCCAAATTTAAAATTATTATTCTGTTTATTATCTTCCTATATTTCACTTAAAAAATATACCGTTAAAACAAGCATTAAATTTGCGTTGATGTTATCTAACAGCAGGGGTCGATTACTCGCAAGCGCGTTCAAGTTTGCGGTTGGTTACGTGGGTATAAACCATCCTAGTCGAGATGTCGGCATGACCTAAATATTCTTAGATTTGGCAAATCTCGGCACTGCCCTCAAGCATGTGAGTGGTTGCACAATCACGAATTTCGAATAGAAACAACCTATCTTTGGATCATAGTGTCGTGCCTACATATAAATTAGTACGAACTACGATCCCAATCAAATCTCTTATTTACTTAGTAAGCTAAGTTAGTTTGGTATTTACAACACCCTCTAGTCCACCTAGCCCCAGCTTATAAGCTCCACTAATTTCAAGGCGACCCAAATATTCTTTTGAACTAGAACCTCCGATGATGTTCTTTTCACCTAAAATGGTCCAAATAACTTTAAGCTTGTTTGATTTTAAGTAATCTAAAAATAGCCTTTTGTTTACTAACAAATAAGCCTTATCTCTATTAGCAATAGACGGGCTAAAACAGCACAGTTCATTGTTACCATTCACAAACTCAGATACTTTCTCTGTAGGTTTTAAGCCCATGCCATCATGGATAAAGGTGGATGGTTTGAGAATATTTAGTGAGCCTTCTATAGAGCCATCGTTACCTTTTTCCCACGAGTAGTTCGTCGTGGTCAAAGTCACTTCAATTTTGGTGTTGCTATGGTCTTTAAGATTTATTTCATGCTGTTCCAAGCCACCGTAATAGTAATTATTAAAATATTGGTGAGCTTTAGACCAGTAGTATTCACGGTCAAAAACTTGGTATCTATCAGCAGCTTCGGGCATCCATCTACCCATAAAGTCTTGTTTAATTGCCCAATCATATAAACTTTGACATTCGTCTTCTGAAACAATGTAGCTTCTAATGTGATACCACATTCTTTTGTGGGGGTGATCCCACTGTTTTTTTCCTAGTGCTTTGGGTTCTGCCCACTCTGGATAACCCTCAAGTACAAGCCATTCTTCGTTATCTCTATCGACTACCGAAATTAATGCTTCAGGCTTTGGCAGATCGTTTTGCTCATGAATCCACTCTTTATCGCTTGTAGCCCAGTTTTCGTGCTGTTCAGTTAGCCACCATTTAGCATCTGTCGTCTCTTCATCTTCCCACTCGGAATATCTAAGAAGCATTGAAGGGTCTATATCCCGAACATTTGGTTGCCAAGTACCTTGATAAGGTTCGGTTTCATGGTTTTGCCACCCTTGGTCAGATTTCATGACACAGTTATCAGAAACTCGCGCTAATACTTCATGTAGAGCTATCCATTGATACTTTTTACCTATGCGTTCGCTGCTTGAAGTTCGGCCTCTACCTGAACCTATTCTGCTATCAAACTCACCGTGTAATTCAACGTCATACCCATATTTATCAAATATCCACTCGACAGCTATGTTACTCAGCTCATCAGGGTTTATATCCCACGAGCTTAGAGCTGACTGGAAGGTATATCGACCAAAGTCACCATAGCGACAGACCCCCCGCCCGTATTCAGTAGTCATAGAGCTTAAAATATTACTTTGGGAATATAGGTATCTTTTGGATTTATCAAACTCGACTTCATACTTTTTATCGAGTTCTTCATTAGTCGGAAATCTAGTTGGAAAGTCACTTTTATACGGTGGACGGCATTTATCAATATCAAAATCTAAGTCTCCGCACGAATAGTGTGCGTATTCGATAACGCCACGCGCATAGTCCCGAAGTAATATATGCGGGTAAACCTCACTTTCTTTATCAAAGATTGTACTATTAACGTAATTTGCTAATGGTTTTACAGAAACTTTATCCGTACATAACAAAGCACTGCCGTAGGCTGTAGCAAACAACCGTTCATAAACGTATGGGTCGTTTACTCCTTCAAACTCTGATAAAACTTCAATTAATATATCGATATTGTCCTTTAATAAACAAACTAGAGCTTTCGTGGCTTCGTCTCTTAATTTTCGGTCAGTAGTTGTAAACAACCAAGCGAGAGCGATAGCAGTGAGTTTAATAGATTCTGGCGATATATGAGATTTATCACAGTCGTTCCAAGCCCAATCAATAAGCCTTTTTATTGCGCTATTTCCGTCGTAAACACCTTTAAGATAAATCGTCCACCAACCATCTCTTTCTGCTAAGGTCTTTTGGTAAAGGTTCTTATGTAAAAATTTACTATTAAAAAAGTGTTCAGGGTTGGAGCTAAGCGAAATTATTGTGTCCCAAAACAAATCTTGGGTGTCGTCATAAGCCAACACCTCCTCATTGATATAGTCGATCAAGTTTTCATCAGCGCTTTTAATATTTCGCCATAACAAACTTTGAACAAAGCTTTCTATTACAGGATATTCACCTTTAACGTGTGGGGCAAATTCGTATAGCTCAGTGCCTGTAGATTCTGGTATTTGAATAGATAAAGCTTCGAGTAGTCCTTTATTTTGATAACAGGTGTTGTTATCACTAAACAGTTTGTAATAAACCCCACCTTCTATAAATTCGTCTTTTACATTAGGGTGCTTATCTAACAAGAACTTTGCCATCATATGGTCTTCAAATCGCTCGTAAGCTAGGTAAATTCCTTCTTGGTAACGTTCAGATTCGCTAACCCAAAACAAGTTTTTAGAAAATACACCTTCTGATACCAAGCTATCTAATAAACCTGACTTAATGCCATATGTTTGTGACAGAGTATTTAGCTCGATGAGCGCTTCTTCATAGGTAATTACTTTATCTGGTGTGTTAAACTTTTTTGACATTATGGCGCTAATAGCCTTTTCGACAACGTTAATACTAATGGGGTAGTCAAATTGATTGGGCTTTGACAATCTTTGATTAACACTGTTAATAAAGAAACCAATAATATCTGTTAGCCCTTGGACTTTTGGGATTCTTGAATAGCCAGCTTTACTCAAGCCTTCGCAAAACAATAAAAGAAAAAGCGGGTTTAGAAACTCTGGATGAAGGAGTGGAATTGACGGTTGCTCTATACCGAAATTGTCAAAAAATATTTTCGTGGCTTCGTATTCTACATCAGTAAAACCGTAATGAGTGGTGCAAATAAATTCACCTTTTGATGTAAGCTCTTCGGGTAAAAGTAAACCTGAATATGAAGAGCGAACTGAAACCACTAAACCTAGCCACGGATACTTCTTAATATTCTGCGCAAAGCCGAGTATATTATCAGGCCAAAAGTAACGGCCTTTGCCTTCATTAATAGCGTCAATAAAAAGAATTATGCGCTGTTTACTAGCTTCTGCTTTCGCATTGAGTGCGCCAAAAAACTGCTGAGAAGAACAAGTAATATCAAGTTTTTTCTTAATTTGAGTCCAAGGATCTTCCTCGGTAACAAAATGTTGGCCCAATAAAAATAAACTATGAGAACCCTCTTTGTTTCGTGATGTAATTACATCAGCGAGAAGGTGTGACTTACCAATACCAGCGTCACCTTTTAGAATTAAATATGGATTGTTAGCTAACGCCATTTGGTCACTAAGTATCACCTCAAGAGCGTTATAAGTGGCTTGCTCTGCTTTAGATACATCATTTATTTGGTTGCCAAATTTTTGATATCTACTGTGATGATCAGGGTTATTTTTTCTTAATTTTTCTTCTTCGGAGTAATAAAAATCGTTAATAGCCGCGAGTATTGACTTAATTTCTTGGACTAATAATTGAAATCCTTCCTGTGGTATATGCTCTATACCGTCAAACTCTACCGATAGGAAAAGCTGAGCTAAATCTTCAAGAGCTTGAGCAAGCTTGTTTTTTTCACTTTTTAATAAAGGTTCAGTAGGAACTGACTTTTTTCCAAGTTGAAGTAGTTCATCAATGACAACTTCAACGTCACTTTTAAGTTTCTCACCTCTGGCTAAGCCTGCAAAAGTCTTTGATATATCTAAATTTACATTTAAGTTTTCATAAAAGTTTGGTGTATATCTCTTGCCTAAATCTGCGATTGATTGTTCTGTATTACTAGCAAACCAACTATCAGCAAACTCTTCTTGATTAAACCAAAAGTAAGTTAACCCTTGATTCTCAGGTTTACTAAGTCTATTGATTAAGTCTGAACTCCACCAAGCTTCGAACGTTATGCTTAGCCCTTTGTCAGATGCCCATTTTTCCCATTTTTTAACTCTGTCATTCCACTTATCTAACATCGACTTTTGATCGGGCAATCGAGCATCAGGTGGGTCATTAGGTATAGCAATATAGTAATTTGTAAGGTTTGGGTGTTTGTCTAATACAGTTTTTACAGATTTATCTAGTTGCGCCCATTGGTTGTCATCAAGGCTTGAGGTGAAATATTTTGCTTGCCAAGCCCATTCATCACCGTTTTCAAGTATCCAATAGCATTCAACTCCTGCATCGGGTTTTCCTTTTCGTATGAACTTATTTTTACTGGTAATTTCTTCGTTTCGTGCTAATTGGCAAACGAGTTCTTCGAAACCTTCGTTTTGTGAATTTTCTAGTGGTCTTATGTTATGCCAGTTTATTGCCATTGTTATTCCTTTAAGCGCTGCCTTTTATCTTATTATTTATGAGGACAAATTTTGCAAATTCAATTAGTTTTATACCAATTAAAACAACCCACTACCACCTTCAGCCGAAGGGTGAGTTGCTTCATAAACTTCAGATAACTTTTTACGACTTACGTGAGTATAGAGTTGTGTAGTAAGGATACTGGCATGGCCCAGCATTTCTTGGATATGTCGAAGATCAGCGCCATTGTCTAACATTGTTGTCGCTGTATTGTGTCGGTAAAGGTGGCACGCGCCAGTTCGGTCAAACCCCGCTAATTTGACATACTGTGATGCCATATCAGACAACTTACCCGGTACATAGCGTTTGCCATTATTAGCCAGAAACAAAGCCTTTCCTGAACCAATAAATGCAAACATTGGTCTGATCTTACCAATGTAGAAAGCTAACCACTCACATCCTCTCAAACTGATTGGCACCAAACGCTCTTTTTTACCTTTGCCGTGAACGCGAACCAACTAAATTGAAGTAGAGAATAATATATCTGATAGTCAAAACAAAAAAGGTGAGCAAAATGCTCACCTTTTGAAAGTTGTGTTAACCCACTTAAATAAGTTAACCATCTTAATTAAAACGTTAACCCACTTAATTACATGATCACATTAATCAAACCTTAATCACGGTAAGTCTCAACCGCTGGGCATGAACAAACTAGGTTACGGTCGCCGTATACGTCATCGATACGGGTTACTGTAGGCCAGAATTTGTCTTTTGCTACGCTTGGTACTGGGAATGCTGCGTAGAAACGGTCGTATGCACGATCCCACTCATTGCCTAGTACGTCTGCTTGTGTGTGCGGTGCAAACACTAGCGGGTTGTTTTCAATTGACCATTCGCCAGATGCGATACGGTCGATTTCTGACTTGATTGACACCATTGCTTCGATGAAACGGTCGATCTCAACTTTAGACTCAGACTCAGTTGGCTCAATCATTAGTGTGCCAGCTACTGGGAATGACATAGTTGGTGAATGGAAACCGTAGTCTTGTAGTCGTTTAGCTACGTCCATTTCTGTAACGCCTGTTTGCTCTTTGATTGGGCGTAGGTCAACAATACACTCGTGCGCAACGCGGTTGTTACGGCCACGGTATAAAATTGGGAAGTGCTCGCTTAGCTTCTCTGATAAGTAGTTAGCGTTCACGATAGCCATTTCTGTTGCTTGTTTTAAGCCTTCAGAGCCCATCATGGCAATGTATGCCCACGAGATTGGTAAAATAGCTGCTGAGCCGTAAGGGGCAGCAGAAACCGCACCGTTACCGATGTTTGTGCCAGCAACATTAATTACGCTGTGGTTAGGCATAAATGGCGCTAGGTGAGATTTAACACCGATTGGGCCAACACCTGGACCACCACCACCGTGTGGAATACAGAATGTTTTGTGTAGGTTAAGGTGCGATACGTCAGAACCGATTGAACCTGGGCTTGTAACACCTACTTGCGCGTTCATGTTTGCGCCGTCCATGTACACTTGACCGCCGTGCTGGTGCACGATGTCACAGATTTCACGAATTGTTTCTTCGTAAACACCGTGTGTAGATGGGTAAGTGATCATGATACAAGATAGGTTTTCAGATACCTCTTCGGCTTTCGCTTTAAGGTCTGCCATATCAACGTTACCGTTTTTATCACAGTCAACAACCACGATTTTCATGCTTGCCATTTGTGCAGACGCTGGGTTTGTACCGTGCGCTGAACTTGGGATCAAACATACGTTACGGTGACCTTCACCGCGTGACTCGTGGTATTTACGAATCGCGATTAAGCCTGCGTATTCACCTTGTGCACCTGAGTTAGGTTGTAGTGAAACAGCATCGTAACCTGTGATGTTTACTAACCAATCATGTAGCTCAGTCATCATGATTTGGTAACCCGCTGCCTGATCAAGTGGGCAGAATGGGTGTAAATTTGCAAACTCAGGCCAAGTGATTGGGATCATCTCAGCTGTCGCATTAAGTTTCATTGTACATGAACCTAATGAGATCATTGAGTGGTTAAGCGCTAAGTCTTTGTTCTCTAGGCGCTTGATGTAACGCAACATTTCAGTCTCGCTGTGGTACGAGTTGAAGTTAGGGTGCGTTAAAATTTCGTCATCGCGTACTAGGCTTGCAGGAATTGAGTTGCTGCCGTTTACTTCGATTTCGTTTGCTAGTGCATCAACGCTTAGGCCGTGATCTTCACCTAAAATGATGTCGAATAGCTCAGCTACGTCTGCACGGGTTGTTGTTTCTGATACAGAAATTGAGTATTCACCTGCGCGGTTAGACGCAAAGTTAACACCGTGCTCTACTGCACGTGCAATGATTTCGTCTTTGTTATCTGCAACAACAGTCAATGTATCGAACCACGTGTCGTGCTTAAGGTTTACACCTTTCGCTTTTAAGCCTGCCGCTAAGATATCTGCAAAACGGTGGATACGCTCAGCGATAGTTTTAAGGCCCTGTGGACCGTGGTAAACCGCGTAGAACGCTGCCATGTTCGCTAGTAGTACTTGCGCTGTACAGATGTTTGAGTTGGCTTTTTCACGACGAATGTGTTGTTCACGTGTTTGCATAGCCATACGTAGTGCGTCGTTACCTAAACGGTCTTTTGAAACACCGATAATACGACCTGGTAGTGAACGCTTGTACTTGTCACGTGTTGCGAAGAATGCAGCGTGTGGACCACCGTAACCCATAGGTACACCAAAACGCTGTGCTGAACCAAGTACTACGTCTGCACCTAGTTTACCTGGTGCTTTAAGCATTAATAAGCTCATGATGTCTGCAGCAACACAGGCAATCGCTTTTTTGTCTTGTACTTGTGCGATTAGGTCAGTTACGTCAGTGATTTCACCGGTTGTTGATGGGTATTGGAATAATGCACCAAAAATCTCATGATTAGCCGCTTCGCTTGCAGGACCAACAACTACTTCAAAACCAAACTGGTCTGCACGTGTAGCAACAACGTCGATAGTTTGCGTGTGTACGTCATCAGCAATGAAGAAGATGTTAGCTTTTTTAGCTTTAGCAACACGCTTTGCAAGGCCCATTGCTTCTGCAGCAGCCGTTGACTCGTCAAGTAATGACGCGCTTGCTAAATCAAGACCAGTTAGGTCTAGGGTCATAGTCTGGAAGTTTAATAATGATTCTAAACGACCTTGTGCAATCTCTGGTTGGTATGGTGTATACGCAGTGTACCAGCCTGGGTTCTCAAGTACGTTACGTAAAATTACGTGTGGTACGTGAGTTGGGTGGTAGCCTTGACCGATGTATGATTTGAACACTTTGTTTTTGCTTGCTACTGATTTTAAGTAGCTTAGTGTTTCAACTTCAGTGCGGCTTTCGCCAATTGATAAACCTTGCTCTAAGCGAATGCTTGCAGGTACCGTTTGACCGATCAGCTCTTCAACACTCGATACTCCAAGAGCGCTCAGCATGTCGCTTACTTGCGCTGGGCTTGGCCCAATGTGACGGCGAATAAAATCTTGCTTTTGCTCTAATTGTTCAAGAGATTTGGCGTTTGACATTTGTCCAGATTCCTATGATCCAAAAAAAAGTGGTTACTGCCAATGGGTAACTGGCAATAACTTAAAAACAGGTTGATTCAGTAACTTACAGCGTATGGAAAAGTAAGCTATAAAATCATAAAAGCCCCAACTGGATACCCAAACCGCTTGATAATACTTTATTCAGGGCGATGTGAGCATTTTCAATTCAAGGCATATTGATGCAGGAATGGCATTCCCTTTTAAATCAATATAACGATGAAGTGATATTGCTCACACGCCCCGGAACGGTGGGTTTTAAATTGCTTTATTCTGCGTTAACTGATTTCGATTTAGCCCACTAGATCTTCAATCAGTCGCCTTGCCAAAAGCAATTTAAATTCCCACTGAATTTTGTATATTCAAGTGGTTTGGGTATCTCTGGGGCTTTTAGTCGGCGTGACTAATTAATTAGTCTTCGTCGATTGTGTTAGCGTAGCCTTCAGCGTCTAACAGGTTATCAAGCTCTGATGTGTCAGATGCTTTGATACGGAATAACCAACCGTCAGTGTACGGGTCGTTATTTACTGTTTCAGGCGAATCTTCAAGCTCTTCGTTGATTGCAACGATTTCACCGCCGATTGGTGCGTAGATGTCTGATGCTGCTTTTACAGACTCAGCTACTGCGCAGTCTTCACCCGCGTCAACTTCATCACCAACTTCTGGTAATTCAACGAATACCATGTCGCCAAGAAGTTCTTGTGCGTGCTCAGTGATACCTACAGTAAACGTACCGTCACCTTCGTCGCGAACCCACTCGTGTGAAGTAGCATATTTTAATTCGCTTGGGATATTGCTCATCTTTTTGTTCCTTTGGTTCTGTTACCAATCATGCTAACAACTCAACATGATTGGCATTATTAGGTGATAACACCAAATTTTTTATAGTTTAGATAACTGATTTGCCGTTACGTACAAAGCAAGGTTTAACAACCTTAACGTTAACCAGTTTTTTACGCATCTCTACTTGGGCTGTTTCGCCAGTTGAACGCGGAACGCGTGCTAGCGCAACACTGTGACCAAGAGTTGGTGAGAATGTACCAGAGGTAATCACCCCTTCACCACCTTCAACGATGACTTTTAAACCGCTACGCAATACGCCTTTTTCTTCAAGCACTAAACCAACTAGTTTGTCTGTGCTCTTGTCAGCGCGTTGCTGTTCTAATACTTCACGACCGATAAACTTACGATCTTCTGGCTCCCATGCAATTGTCCACGCCATGTTTGCAGCAAGTGGAGAAACACTTTCGTCCATATCTAGGCCGTAAAGGTTCATACCCGCTTCAAGACGTAACGTATCACGAGCACCTAGACCTGCTGGCGCTACGCCTGCATCTAGAAGTTGTTGCCATAAATCAGCAGCTTGATCGTTAGGTACTACGATTTCATAACCATCTTCGCCAGTATAGCCTGTTGTCGCAATAAATAAATCACCTGCTTGCACACCAAAGAAAGGCTTCATACCTTCAACAGCAGCTTGTTGCTCTGCGTTAAGTACTGTTGCTGTTTTAGCACGTGCATTAGGGCCTTGAACGGCAATCATTGCAAACTCAGGACGCTCAGTAACCGTTACGGCGAAATCAGCCGAAACTTTAGCTAAATGCGCTAAATCTTTTTCACGTGTTGCTGAGTTAACTACTAAACGGTAGTTCGTTTCTGAGAAGAAGTAGATGATTAGGTCGTCGATTACGCCGCCTTCTTCGTTAAGCATACCTGTGTAAAGTGCTTTACCTGGTACAGTTAACTTAGCAACGTCGTTTGCAACTAGCTTACGTAAGAACGCTTGTGCTTGCTCGCCTTGAATATCGACAATAGTCATGTGAGATACGTCAAACATACCTGCATCTGTGCGAACCGCATTATGCTCTTCGATTTGTGAGCCGTAGTTGATTGGCATTTCCCAGCCGTGGAAATCAACCATTTTTGCGCCAGCTTCAAGGTGCTTAGCATGTAAAACTGTTTTAGAAGTCATAATATTCCTTCACTTTTAAATTAACCCACAAGTTGTGGGGCGTGGCCTCAATTTAATGAGGGGGAATAACATGGGCGGCGATTATACATTAGTTGCACAGTTGTCACACCCAAATTGCGATTTTGTAACTAAAAAACAGCTAAACACCCAAGTGCGTAGCTGTTTTAAAAATTTTATGTTTTAAGCAACGTTGGCTAAGGCTAAATCAAAGCCGAGCTGCTGTAAGTGCGTTTGCCATTTATCAAGCTCAGCTTGGCGCGCCACCAGCTGAAATTGCTGTGTTGCTTGGTTATCTATGGCGGTAATAAATACCTCACCGCTTTGTGCACCATAGCAGCTGCGCATGTCTGATAAACGCAGCCCCGGCGTTAGCTTAAAGCTGTCGACCAAGGCATCAAACGCTTGCTCACCACTTAGGGTTAGCGCGCTTAAATCGTCACGCATTACGTAATCAATGTCGTAACGTAGTTGTTGCTCATTAATAAGCGACTGTAATTGCACGCTGGCATCTTTACCTAATACAAAACGAAATGCAGTTTCGTTAAAGTAATACAGGGCATAAGCGTAGCTGCTTGTTAGGTCATCGTCTAATGAACTACGTAAGCCTAAACCGCTGGCGGTTAGCTTATTAATATCAAGACCTAAAATAGCCGTTAAAAATGGGATTGCTTCAGTGCCACTAAAATCCATAATGGCAGTATCGCTATTAGCTTGTAGCACGTTGTCTGCTGGGGTCTCAGCTTGGCTGTGGCGAGCAAACATTATTGGCGTAAAAGTCATATGTGACACCTATCAATCGTTAATGCTTGAAGTATATTGCGCCGTGCTGGCAACAACAAATTGTAATTATTTATCAATTGATAAATAATGCTTATATACATAGCCCTATAAATAGAATTTTTTAATGAAAAACATTTCTACCGATAGTTTACGTACTTTAGTCACTGTTGTTGAAGTTGGCGGATTTGCCAAAGCAGGTGAATTATTGGGGCTATCGCAACCAGCTGTGAGCTTACAAATAAAGCGCCTTGAAGACATGCTGGGCCATAAGCTGTTTAAAAAGCAAGGCCAGCGCCAAGTGCTTAATCAATACGGCGAATTGCTTATGCCATTAGCTAAGCAAATGCTGCAACAAAACGATGCCATTTTGCAGCAGTTCACCAGCGAAAACGTGACAGGTAAAGTGCGCTTGGGGATCCCCAGTGAATTTGCCGCACGTATTCTACCTTCGATCATAGGTGACTTCGTGGCCCTCTACCCTGATGTATCGCTCGAAGTGCGCTCTCGTTTAAGTAAACATTTATTGTCGGTCTCGCGCCAAGATCAATTCGATTTAGTATTGGCATTAAACGAAGAGCTCGAATCAGCCAAGTTCCCTATTTTTATGCAAGACCAACTAGTATGGGTGGGTGATTTAAACCTTGCACAGAACGATGTGGTAACGCTTGTAACCGCCCCTGAGGGATGTATATATCGTCGCCGCGCAATCGAGGCACTACAAAGTGCGGGTATTAAATACCGCATTGCTTACAGTAATGCCGACTTAACCGGCCTAACTGCGGCGTTAAAAGAAGGCTTAGGCATTACAGTGCTTGCAAAAAGCACCGTACCGAATGAGCTTAATTACCAAATACAAACCAAAGACCTCCCCGAGCTTGGTCAAATCGGTATTAGTTTAATTAAACGTACCGACGACCCCGGCACCGCCGTAGACAAACTCGCCGAATTCATCGCCCTACGTTTGACGTAGGTTTGAGTTGCGAGTTGCGAGTTAGCAAGTTAGCAAGTTAGCGAGTTAGCGAGTTAGCGAGTTAGCGAGTTAGCGAGTTAGCGAGTTAGCAAGATTGTAGCCGCGATTTTATATCGCGTAGTAAATGAAATATGTAGTCGTTCTGTTTACATGACACGTTTTAAATAGATCATCGCGCGAAATAAATTTCACGCCTACGGTGCTAGGTGCTAGTTTTAGATTCGTAAAGAGGGCTCCCTACCCAATCGACTTTTTTCGGCGTTAAAACGCCTCCTACAACTCGCATCTCGTTCCTCTTATCTCGCAAACTTTCCCCTTTACTCTTGCTAACTCGCTAACTTTCAATCTGATAGCTGACGGCTGATGGCTCCAAACGTTGGGTTTCGCTCCGCTCTTCCCAACCTACGAGTTAATGAATCAAGCACTGTAAGTCGTCATTTATGGCGACACATAATAGTTAAAATTGACGGGCTAAAGCCCGACCTACATCTTGCTTCTGTGGTTTAGATAAGCATCGCGCGAAATAAATTTCACGCCTACAGGTATGCATTTCACTGAGACTGCGTGCAGGCTGATCTGACTTATAGCTTAAAGCTTCTTTCCCCTTTACTCTTTCTAACTTGCTAACTTTCAATCTGATAGCTGATGGCTCCAAACGTTGGGTTTCGCTTCGCTCTACCCAACCTACGAGCTGATGGCTCCGACCTGTTAAGTTTTACTTAATACCACTCAAAACCCCTGGCTAGTATTACAATACTACTATATTCATTATATTTGATTTATTTCAAAAACTTACAGTTCAGACTTGTTTTATTACAAATAGGATTGATTCGCATTATTTTACATGTTTTAATTGCGCCGGTTAAAAAAATCTAAACATATACAGGACACACAATGACACCTAAGTTTATTGTTTCTACGCTTTCGACTGCGGTCGCTTTATCTTTAAGCGCTAATGCTTTTGCAAAAGATGTAACTAAAGAAGAGAAAAACTTCGAGCAAATCACTGTAATTGGCTCTGCATCTGCAATTAACGATATTCCTGGCTCTGCTACTTTTATTGATGAGCAAGAACTAGAAAAGTTTGAATATACTGATATCTCACGTGTTTTAAGTGCTGTACCGGGTGTATATGTACAAGAAGAAGACGGCTACGGCCTTCGCCCTAACATAGGTATGCGTGGTACGGGTACAGGTCGTAACGACAAAATCTCAGTAATGGAAGATGGTGTACTTGTAGCACCAGCACCTTACTCAGCGCCTTCTGCTTACTACTTCCCTACTATGGGTCGTATGGAGTCTATCGAAGTACTTAAAGGTGCAGCTTCTGTAAAGTATGGCCCGCGTACAACAGGCGGTGTTTTAAACTTAGTTTCTCGTAGCTTACCAACTGAAGGTTCTAAAGGTTTACTTAACGCTGAACTTGGTAGCGATGGTTTCTACAAAGGTCATGCTTACTTCGGTAAAAAGAAAAACAATGCTGCAGGCCTTGTAGAAGTTTTCACTTACGGTGCAGATGGCTTTAAAGATTTACCTGTAGGTAGCGACAACACAGGCTTTGAAAAGAATGATTTCTTATTAAAGTTTGGCTTTGACTTTGGTGATAACGAAGCACACAGCCTAGAAATGAAGTTAAAGTACTCAGACGAGCGCTCTGACGAAACGTACATGGGTTTAACTGACGCTGATTACAAAGAAAACCCTTACCGTCGTTATGCTGCATCGCAAAACGATGAAATGAACACACAACACAATGCATACCAAATCAACTATGCATACCGCTTTGGTAAAGGTTACGAGTTACTTGCTACAGCTTACCTGAACGATTTCCACCGTAACTGGTACAAAGCAAGCAAAGTAAGCAGCAGCTACCTTGAGCAATACAGCGAATTTGAAGCAAACCCAACGAGCGAAGGTATTGAAGGTGTTGGCGTAAAAGCGAATAACCGTGATTACCAAGCGAAAGGCTTACAAACTGAATTCCATATCCCAGCGGGCAACCACTACATCACTGTGGGTGCACGTTACCATGAAGATGAAATGGATCGTTTCCAATGGGAAGACAAGTACACGCTTAACCAAGACCTATCAATGACGCTTACAGAAAAAGGCGTTCCAGGTTCAAACAGCAACCGTTTAGATAGCGCAGAAGCGACTTCCCTTTTCATTCAAGATGAGTGGTCACTTGATGCATTAGTCATTAGCGCAGGTCTTCGCTACGAAGAAATCACAATCAAACGTGTTGAATGGGCTAAGTCTGATCCTAACCGTGAAAATGGCTTAACAAAAGATATCAGCAACGACACTGAGATCTTAGTACCATCACTAGGTGCTACTTACACTGTAAGCGATAACCTAACGCTTCTTGCTGGTATTCAAAAAGGTTACGCACCAGCAGCCCCAGGTAATGCGGATCAAGAAGAAGAAGAGAGTGTTAACATTGAGCTAGGTGGTCGTTACGATTACGCGGGCATTCAAGGTGAAGTAATTTACTTTAACTCTGACTACACAAACATGCACGGTAACTGTACTGCGGCTGTAGGTTGTAGCGATGACAACATTGGCGACCAATACAACTACGGTGAAGTATCTGTGTCTGGCTTTGAGCTAAGTGCAGGTAAAGTATTTGCTACTAATGCAGCTTCGTTCCCAGTTCGCTTAACTTACACTTACACTGATTCTGAGTTCGACAACGCGTTTGAATCGGATCTTTGGGGTAGCGTAGAAAAAGGCGATGCAATGCCATACGTACCTGAAAATCAATTAGCTCTTTCTGTAGGTGCTGAGTTCTCAAGCTTCGTACTCGATACGCAAATGCGTTATGTATCTGATGCTCACGCAGATTTAACAGACTCAGGTCGCAATGCAATCGACAGCCGAGTTGTGTGGGATTTAGCAGCTAAATACCTAATCGACGACAAACAAAAAGTATACCTAACAGTAGACAACCTGTTTGACAAAACCTACGTTGCAAACCGTGCAAACGGCGGTATTCAACCAGGTAAACCACGTACCCTACAACTAGGTTACAGCTACTCGTTCTAATAAAACGACTTAGCGAAATATCAAAAGCCGTGTGATGAAAGTCACACGGCTTTTTTGTGGGTGTGAGTTAGCGAGTTAGCAAGTTAGCAAGTTAGCAAGTTAGCAAGTTAGCAAGTTAGCAAGTTAGCAAGTTAGCAAGTTAGCAAGATTGTAGCAGCGATTTTATATCGCGTAGGAATGGTTTTAACCATGAATAATTTGATTTGAAAACGCGGGGTAAACCCGCTGCTACGAATTCGGCGTTAAAACGCCTCCTACAACTCGCATCTCGCAAACTTTCCCCTTTACTCTTTCTAACTCGCTAACTTTTTCAATCTGATAGCTGACGGCTGAAAGCTGATGGCTCCAAGCGTTGGGTTTCGCTCCGCTCTACCCAACCTACAAGCTTCTTTACCCTTGTAACTCGCTAACTTTGAATCTGATAGCTGACGGCTGAAAGCTGTTAGCTTTAGTTTAAGATCAAAAAAGCCGCGGTGATGGGCGTACCGCGGCTTTGCCTAACTTGAAAATTAGTTTGCTGGGTTATTTCCAGCTTCTCATCTTATGGCCTTTTAAGGCGTAGAATAAAATGAATACATAACTTGGGATCATCACAATGTAAGCGCCTTGTGCGCCTAGGCCTGCTACGTTTCCTAAACCGATTAATAATGGGCCAAGTGCACCACCAGCAATACCCATGATCAATAAGCCTGATGCAGTGCCTGTTAACCGACCTAAGCCAGCTAAAGCCAGTGGCCAAATTGCAGGCCAAACCATGGCATTAGCAAAACCTAATAACGCAATGCATAACAATGGGTCTGGTAATTGTGGGCCACCAAATGGCACTAATAATAGGTTTGAAATAATGAACGAGTCATTACTGCCAAGCACCACTAACAACACGGTAATAATACCGGCAATACCCGACATTAATAACGCTGTTTGTTGGCTCATAAAGCGTGGAATAGTCAAAATACCTATCGCGTAACCAATCAACATACACGCCATGGTGTAAGAGGTCATAACTGAGTAATCAGCAACGCCAATTTGTAAAGCGTACGAGCCAATGGTATCTGCTGCAATAACTTCAACAGCAACATATAGCGCAATCCCCACTACACCTAAAACTAAGTGAGGGTGTGCTAGGGTTTCTTTAATTTCACCTTTGCCGTTTGATGTTTCATCTTCATCAAATACTAAATCAGGTAATGGTGCGAATTTCGCAAATGCTGCAAATAACATAATTAAAGCGGCAATCAACACATAAGGCATGATAAGGCTATTTGCCATAATGTCTTTTTGCTCTTGTGATAATTTACCTGCACCATCAACAACACCGCTTACTACTACAGCTGCAAAAATCACAGGCACGATAACACCCGCAAATTTGTTTAATAAGCCCATGATACACACCCGCACAGCGGCTGATTTTTCAGAGCCCATTTTCACCACGTATGGGTTAACAGCGGTTTGTAGCACGGTTTGTCCAACACCTATCATTAACTGTGCGAACAAAAAGATTTCGATCATTTGCAGTTTCGCAGCAGGAATATACATCAGCGCCGATAAAGCCATAATCGCACAGCCAATTGCCATACCATTCTTATAACCAACGCGCTTGATCAGCATAGCCGATGGGATACCGGCAACTGTTACCGCAATATAAAAAGAAGAGATGATAAACGAAGCTTGTAACGGCGAAAGCTCAAGCATTTGCTGCAAAAATGGTGTAATTGCACCATTAAGCCACGTTATACACCCTAAGATAAAAAACATTGAGCCGGCCAATACCATTGGCAGCCAGATGCTTTGTTTTGTGTTGTTGTCACACTCAACCGTTGCTTCCATAATTGTTCTCTTAGTTTAATTATTTTTATTTGGTTGGAGATTATCGCTTAACAAAGCTGTTTAATTTCCATACCAATCACAAAAATTTAATCATACACTAACAAAAATGACAGCGCTATCATTTTGCGTTCATGTAAGTGCAAAAAAGCCGCAGCTAATTGCTTAGCTGCGGCTTAAACTAAATAGTAACAACTAGTTAGGTGTTATTTACCGATTGCTTCTTTTGCGAAAAAATGTTTAATTGGACCAAGGTTGTCTACAAGGCTTAAACCAACACCACGTACAAGCTTTTTCAGTGGGTTAGCGCCCGCAAATAGCTCTTTTAAGCCTTGCATCATGGCAATATGTTTTTGCGCATCAAGCTTGCGAGTACGTTCATAATCACGCAGCGTGCGTGCACTTGCAAACTCGCCTTGCTCATTACTTAATAGCTCAATTAAATAAGCGGCGTCTTTTAGACCAAGGTTCATACCTAAACCAGCTAATGGATGAATGGTGTGCGCTGCATCGCCCATTAATACTACTTTGCCCGACACCCACTGCTGGGCATAACGCATCTTAAGTGGAAACGCCATGCGCTCACTTTGCACTTCACATAAACCACATTGGCCATCAAGGGCTGCCATAACCGCTTTATTAAAGTTGTTATCATCAAGCGCTAAAAGTGTGTCGCAATGCTCTGGGCTTGTTGACCAAACAATTGAGTGCGTATGTTTATCTGGCAAGGGTAAAAACGCCAGCGGCCCGGTTGGCAAAAACACTTGGCGTGCTGTGTTGTTATGCTCATCAGCGGTTTTAACCGTGGCAACAATGGCGTGATGGTCATAATCTTTAAAAGTAATTGGCATGTTGAACTGCTTGCGAATAGCCGAGTTAGCACCATCAGCCGCTACTAATAATTTAGCAGTCACAGGCTCGCCGCTTTCAAGAGTAATAAACACATCAGAGTCGGTTTGATGAATTTGCTGATAGCGGGTTTCGAACAATAAAGTGGCATTACTTTGCTTTTCAAGTTCGCTAATTAAAGCGTAGCGAATAATATCGTTTTCGACGATATGACCGAGCTGCGGTAAGTCGAGATCGTTATGATCAAAATGAATTTTGCCAAAGCTGTCTTGATCACGTACATCCATCGACGTATAGGGTGTAGCACGTTGTTTAATGATCTCTGGCCATACATTTAAAGACTCGAATAACCCCTGACTAGCCAGACTCAATGCGCTCACGCGAAGTGCATAATCATCACCCGGTAAGGTTTGATTTTTACTCGCATCAATCACCACAACGCTGATATCTGCTTTTGCTAAACCAAGTGCTAGCGTAAGGCCAACACAGCCACCACCGACAATACAAACTTGTGCTTGTTTCATATCCGTTTACCTTGCTTAACCTGACCCATAAGCTGTTTTGCCAGCGGGGTTTTTAACGAGGAGAATAAATCCATTGAGAAAAGGCCTATGCTGCGACCCAGCGCGAGCAATCGTGATGAGTTAGAGAACAAACGCACTAGGCTGTCTGTGAGTGTCATCACGGTCGTAATATCTTTACTGCGAGTTTGGCTGTAATAACGGGTAAAGGCGTAATCACCAAGGTCGTCTCTATTTGCCATATCACACAGTAGTTGCACATCACGCAGGCCTAAATTAAAGCCCTGCCCTGCAATTGGGTGAATAGCATGCCCTGCATTACCAATTAATACCGTACGGTGGCTGCTCAGTGATTCTGCTTTACCATATACAAGCGGATAACTTGCGCGCATACCCACTTTGCTAAATGAGCCGCCGCAGTAACCAAATGCCTTTTGCAACGCAGCTAAAAAGGCATCGTCTTCAAGCGCCATATGGTGCTCAATTTGCTCAGGCTCCATACACCACACCAGTGAGTATCGGTTATTACTCATTGGCAACAGTGCCATTGGGCCGTGCTCAGTAAAACGCTCAAAGGCATGATTATGATGACCACCAGCCACTTCGATGTTAGCAATAATCGCCGCTTGATGATAAGCGCGAGTATTAAACTCAATATTAGCCAGTTTACGGCTTTGCGAATGAGCGCCATCGGCAATCACCACAAGCTTCGCGCTTAACTGCTCGCCCGAGCTTAGCGTGATATTGGCAAAGTCGCTTTGGTATTCAAGCTTGGCAACCGTATCAGGGCAAAACAAACTAACATCAGTACGCGTAAGTTGCTGATGAAGGCTGCGCCCAAATGGGTTCACTTCGACCACATAACCAAGGGCATCATGACCATATTCTTGGCAATCAATATGTGTTTTACCAAAATGGCCACGGTCAGATACAGTTACTTTTTTAATCGCTGCTGCAAATGGCGCTTGGCAATCAAACGCATTGATTGATTTTAAGTACTGAACAGACTGCTGAGCCAGCGCAATGCTTCTATCATCAAAGCTTGGGTGATAGTCTGCGCTTACTTCATTTGCTTCAATTACAGCGATTGATAACTGCTTATTGCTCTGTTTTAGGCCTAGGGCACAACTTGCACCCGCCATTCCACCGCCGATAATGACAACATCAAACTGCTTTGCCACGCTTGCTCCTAGCCTTTGTTTGCTTGCATCACTGCTTCAATGTCACTAACGGTTTTAGGAACCGAAATGGTCAGGTTTTCATGGCCATCTTGAGTGACAAGTAAGTTATCTTCGATACGAATACCGATGCCTTTATATTGCTCTGGTGCTTTTGCATCTTCGCTAATATATAAACCCGGTTCGATTGTGAGCACCATGCCCGGCTCAAATACGCGCTCTTTTTCATCAAGCTTATATTCGCCAACATCGTGTACGTCTAACCCTAGCCAGTGACCAAGGCCATGCATGTAAAATGCTTTGCATGCTTGGTTTGCCATTAGTTCATCAAGCTCACCAGTTAAAATGCCTAAATCAATAAGCCCTTGCGTTAATACCGTTGAGGCCAGTTCATTCGCTTTCGATAAACTACCGCCCGGCTTTACTTGGCTGAATGCTGCTTCTTGAGCTGCTAATACAATGTTGTAAAGCGCCGCTTGTGGTTCGCTAAACTTGCCATTGATTGGGAAAGTACGTGTGATATCTGCCGCGTAACCTTCAAGTTCACAGCCAGAATCAATTAACACTAAATCGCCATCTTTTAGCTCAGCGTCATTTTGTGTGTAGTGTAAAATGTTGGCGTTGTCGCCACTGCCGACAATCGTGCCATAAGCAGGATGACGGGCACCATTCATTGCATAATGGTGGTGAAGTTCTGCCTCTAATTGGTATTCAGTTGCGCCAGGTTTGGCAAACTGCATAGCGCGAATATGGCCTTGCGCACTAATTTCGCAAGCTGTGCGCATAATGTTTAATTCTGCGTCAGATTTAAACAAACGCATTTCATGCACTAAACCACGAATATCTTTAATAGTATGTGGGGCTTTATAGCCCTTTTTAGGTGCGCCGCGAAGTGTGTTTAATAAGTCCCAAACCTTTGCATCGAAATTTGCGTAAGTGCCTTGAGCATAAAATAAAATCTGCTGGCCGTTCACCAAATCTAATAATTGTTCATCTAGTTCACTAAGTGGGCAAGTTGCGTCGAATAAGTACTCAGATTTAGCTTTTTCGAAGCCAATTCTACGGCCATGCCAAATTTCAGCTAGTTTGTCTTTGTTACGGCAAATAAGCGTACTTGGTGTATCGCTTGACGGGCAAAGCACTAAAACTGCACCTGGTTCGTTAAACCCTGTTAGATAGAAAAAATCACTGTCTTGACGAAATGCATATTCAGTATCACGGCTACGTGTTACTTCTCCTGCCGCAGGAATAATAGCCACGCTATTTTTATCCATCATCGCAAGCAAGCGCTCGCGGCGGGCTTTAAATTCAGCTTTATCGATTGCAATGGACGACATGCTAAACCTCTGTAATTTGATTAGTGAAGGGTCTTCTTAGGGTTTTTATCGGCTGGTTCTTTACCTAGCTCAGCAAAACATAAAAGCGCAGAAACACGCACATACTCAATCACTTCGTGCAGTGCTTGGCTGTCTTCTTCGGTCTCTTCAAACATGGTGTCTAGGCGGGTAATTTCACTAAAATCGCTGATCACTTCTTTCACATCAGCAGATAACTTGCCGTAATCTTTTTGTTTTAAACCAAAACCAAGCATAAAACCCGATACCCAAGATACTAAGCCATTGGCTAAATCGATCAGTGTTTCGTCGTCGCTTGGTAAGAATAGGTCAAACTGAAATTCTTCATCGCTAAAGCTGGCAACGACCTGAGAATACACGTCAGCAAAAAATGCTTTTAAATCTTTATTAAAGGCTAAGCCATCATTGAATACATCGCTTAGTAAACCTAAGTATTCGTCGGCTTCGATATTGATGCCACAGGCTAATAAACCACTGATCACACCATGGGCTTCAGCTGGTGCGACAAAAATTTCATTCTTTTCTAATAACAATTGGGCTTGTTGGTAATCAGGTAACGTGCTCATAACTTTTTCTTTGTTCGGCTAAGTAACGCCATGCTACCACTCGATAAATCGCAACTCCAATTAATTGTATGATTGAGGTCAAAAAGCAATCTGAAAAGTAAATAAGCAGTTAAAGGTGGGGAAAAACTACCCGAACGATCCGCTTTTTTTACTTCTATGGTTTAAGGATTGAAACTTGTCTTATATACTGAAGGTGTTCCCTAGGGTGCAGGAGCTTGGTTAAGTCCCTGAGCCGATAAATTTTATGTTAGGGTTTCTGTTCGTCTACTATTGTGCAAGCTCGGCATGTACCGAGAAGCCTACGGTAAACCGCAGATCCCCGCCCTGAAACCTCAAGGTTTCAGGACTGACACCGGGCACCGCATACTTGGGGAACACCATCAAGCTATCAGCTATCAGCTATCAGCTATCAGCTATCAGCTATCAGCTATCAGCTATCAGCTATCAGCTATCAGCTATC
>NZ_JABVXE010000025.1:0-34194 GCF_013350085.1 Pseudoalteromonas sp. 0802
CGGCACTAGCTCAGTTGGTAGAGCGCAACCTTGCCAAGGTTGAGGTCACGAGTTCGAGCCTCGTGTGCCGCTCCAATCTCTAAAAAATTCCAAAAACACTTTCTTAAATAATTTAGTTAATACCAAGATTTGCTTACAGCTTATGCTTACAGCTAGTTTTAGATCTGGCCTTGAACGGTCGCGATAATACGTCTAGCGCCACCATGATCTCGGTGTTCACCTAAATAGATACCTTGCCAAGTACCTAGCATTAAACGGCCTTGGTTAATTGGAATAGTGAGCTCAGCACCTAATGTACTGCTTTTTATGTGGGCTGGCATGTCGTCATCACCTTCATAATCATGGCGGTAATAACTTTGTCGTTCTGGCACAAAATGATTGAAGTGACTTTCCATATCCATTCTTACTGTAGGATCTGCATTTTCGTTAATAGTTAAGCTTGCAGAAGTGTGTTGAATGAATAGGTGTAATAAGCCGACTTTGTATTGTGCTATCTCTGGAAGTTGACGAAGTAGCTCGTCATCAATGATGTGAAAGCCTCGTGAGCGAGGCTTCAATTGAATGGTTTTTTGCTGCCAGCTCATAGTTTATCAAAGCTAACTTCAATATTGGCGTTACCATCAGCAGACGTGAATGGAATTAACACTTTAGCGCCTTCACATTTATGTGCAATTGTATGTCCCTTACCAGACACTACAACTGGCGTCGCCATATCAAACTCATAGCCTTTTTCGCCAAGTAGGTTTTTAGCGCCACCTGTTACCATGTTAGTAATTTCACCTACCATGTCGGTTACTTCTTCGTTCACCGCATCAGGGCGTTCACCTAGCATTCTTTCCATAATCGTCAGTGCTAGATTTTCATCAAAGGTGATTGAAAGTGAACCTTTAGTTTGTGGGCCAACCATACCAATCAAACCTGATACATCGCCACGGGCTAGTTCGTCTTTCTTTAAACTAGGTTTACCCGGCTTTAATTCTGTTTGAGCCATAGTGCTCAATACATTTAATAATGATGATAAAAAAGGGTTGATGAACTCCACATTCATTATTTATTTTCCCTTAGGTTTCGAAATGCCGTTAATCATACTTTAAGTGTAGTGGTTGTTTCAAACACCGCACTTATTCTTTGCATTTTTCGCATTTACCGTGCGCTTCGATTGTTTGTCCTGAGACAATAAATCCACTTTCTGCAGCTAAGTTATTAAGTTCATGAGAAATTACTGTTGAATGTAATTCTTTTACATAACCACAGCTGTCACAAATTAATAACTGTACAGGGTGAATGTGATCAAAATGATGGCACAACATAAATGAGTTGGTGCTTTCAATTTTATGAATAAAGCCAAGTTCCGATAAGAAATCGAGCGCTCGATAAATAGTGGCAGGTTTTGCGCCTGACTCAGTTAATTTGAGTTGTTCTAATAAGTCATAAGCACCCACACCACCTTGCGCACTAGCTAACAGGCGGAATACTTTTTCACGGATAGGTGTGAAACGTGCACCACGATTATCGCATACTTGTTTTGCTTTACTGACGAGTGATTCTATATTCATCTTCTCTTATCCTTACGCTACCGTGATATACTAACATACTGTATTGTAGTTGCAGTGTTTTTATTCGCTAACACGTTTTCAGGGAGTTTTCTTAATGAGTGAATTGCTAGCTGCATTCATTTTCTTTTTTGCCGTCATTGATCCTATCGGGACCGTGCCTGTTTTTATTGCTGTTACACGCTGGGATGACGCCAAATTTAAGCGTAAAGTTGCATTAAAAGCGGTTGGCGTTTCGGCACTGGTGCTATTATTTTTTGTTGTTGCGGGCGAATTACTTTTAAACGCGATCAATATTCCACTTTCGGCATTTCAGATTGCCGGAGGTATCGTATTATTACTGTTTGCTCTGTCGATGATCTTCGGTGAAAGTAAACCAGAAACAGAAATCAAAAGTGTTCGAGATAGCACCGAAACCGCTATTTTCCCTTTGGCGATTCCTTCTATTGCCAGCCCCGGTGCCATGCTTGGTGCAGTACTGATGACTCGAAATACCGAATACACTTGGTATGAGCAGCTTATAACCTCATCAATTATGCTTTCAGTACTAGTCATCGTGCTGGTTTTATTACTACTTGCCACGCATGTTCATAAGTTAATTGGTGATAGTGGCGCGAGTATTATTAGTCGGGTGATGGGCTTAATTTTATCGTCAGTAGCGGTGACTAATATTTTAGGCGGTATCGCTCACTACTTTGGTTTGAGTGTTGTTGGCTAGTTTTAATTTAAAGTGCATTTTCAGTGATTTAAACTTTGAATAATTGCCTTCTTTTATCTAACTTTAAAGAAGGCAATACAAAATTTAAGGAACAAAGAATGCTAATCAAAAATGTCGTCTTATCTGTTTTTCTGATTTTTAGTTTAGGTGCTTGCATGGAGCCGACCTATGATAGTGGTAAGCTAAAAGTCATTGAAGTAACAGATCATGATTTTAAAATTAATGGTGAAAGCGCAGTAACCGTAATTGTTGGTCATGCCAATGTGGCGGAATACAGCTTTTCACTTCGTAAAAGTGATTTAAAGAAAGGCACGCTCCTGCAGTCTGTGTCTGACAGTAATCCAAATGTACGTGCAGATGCTACCTTCTTTAGTGAATATTATGTGCAATCAAAAGATCATGATACGCGTGCATCAATTGAAATTGTCGAAATGGACCCCGTTGAGAAAGTAGCGCGAATTGCAGTGGGTGCTAAGTTAGTTAACCTGAAAAACGAGGACTACAAAGAGCTTGAAATTACGATTTTGGAGCTTACGGGCCAAAACCTTGAACATCTCCTAAGTAAAGTAAAAATGTAGACTTAGCATTTTACCTTATTCATCAAAGAAGTGAGATTGCAGTACACTTCTTCGCCTCTTTTCATCATCTGATCTTCGATTAAGCCATGCCGCGAGCCAGCTTCGGTGGTATAATGGTCGCAATTTTTCATTTCGGTGCATACCTAAAGGGTATGTGTCATCGCTATATTAAGCGTTAATCGTATTAGGTAATTTAAGTTGCAAGTAAATGCATTGATCTTTAAAGGGGCCATGTTATGAGCACAACGACATTAAACCGCCGTTTTTCCGTGGCACCCATGTTAGATTGGACTGATCGTCACTGTCGAACCTTTCACCGCAAAATGACTAAGCATTCTGTGCTATATACAGAGATGGTGACAACCGGCGCTATTTTATTTGGTAAAGGCGATTACTTACACTTTAATGAGCATGAAGGGCCAGTGGCATTGCAACTCGGTGGCTCAGATCCTGAAGCGTTGGCTAAGTGTGCAAAGTTAGCGGCGGAGCGCGGCTATCATGAAGTAAATTTAAATGTCGGCTGTCCGTCTGATCGTGTACAAAATGGTCGTTTTGGTGCTTGTTTAATGGCTGAGCCTAAACTGGTTGCTGACTGCGTTGCTGCAATGAAGGCCGAGGTGACTATTCCTGTTACTGTTAAAACTCGCATTGGTATTGATGAGCAAGACTCGTATGAGTTTTTATGTGCTTTAATTGAAGCGAGTCATGATGTTGGCTGTGATGACTTTATTATTCATGCGCGTAAAGCGTGGTTAAATGGCTTAAGCCCAAAAGAGAATCGTGAGATCCCACCTCTTGATTACCCGCGGGTTTACCAGTTGAAAAAAGATTATCCGCAACTTCACTTAAGCTTAAATGGTGGCGTGAAAACAATTGCTGATAGCGTAGCTCACCTTGAGTATGTTGATGGCATTATGATTGGTCGTGAGGCGTATAGTAATCCGTTTATTTTGTCTGAGGTTGACGAAAACATTTATGGTGATGAAGCCTTTACGCTAAGTCGTCATCAGGTTGTACGCTCGATGTACGACTATATTGAAGACGAAATGAGTAAAGGCGCTAACTTTTGGCATATAGCTCGCCATATGTTGGGAATTTTTCAAGGCCAACCTGGTGCGCGTGGTTTTAGACGCCACCTTTCAGAAAAAGGCCATGGTAAAGCGGCCGATTTATCTGTTATGGATAAAGCCTTAAGTTTTGTCCCAGAAGCCTAATCATTTACCCTATTAAAAAAGCCACATTTTGTGGCTTTTTTTGATCCTAAAATTTAGTGAAAAAGTTAATTTTTTAGTCAAATTAGTTATTTTTCATTCAGTCACTAGTCAGCCTAAATCTAAATTCAATTGACTCAACTTATTGTATCTAAATAACAAATTTAATTTATTCGTTAGTTGGCACAAGAATTGGAATCTCCTAGCTGTATTAACCCAATAATCAACAGGAGAGTCACATGGGTGTATTAAATCGCGTAAATGACATTATTCAGGCAAACCTTTCTGCAGCATTAGACAAAGCTGAAGATCCTGAAAAGTTACTTAATCTACTCGTGCAAGAAATGCAGGATGCACTGACTGAATGCCGTGCAACTGCTGCGACATTCTTAACGCAAGAAAAGCAAATGAAGCGTGAAATTGCTGCAAAAGAAGCGAAAGTAGCTGATTGGCAAGCGAAAGCAGAAAAAGCGTTGAGTAAAGATCGTGATGATCTTGCCAAAGCAGCATTAGTTGAAAAGCAGCGTTTAACGACAGAAATCGAAGCGCAACAAGCTGAAATGGATAAAGTGGCAGAGTCACTCGCTAAATTGACAGAAGATTGTCAGCGTTTACAAAACAAGCTTGCAGATGCAAAGGCCAAACAGCTGACTTACATGCAAAAAGAACGCGTTGTTACAGCACGCTTAAAAGTAAAAGAGCAGCTGCATAGCAGTAAAGTTGAAGATGCATTAGCGCGTTTTGACTACTTAGAGCAGCGCGTTGAAAACATTGAGTCGCAAGTTGAGGCGTATGAACTGACACAAACTGGTGCTGCAAATTCAACAGCAGCACAATTCGCTGCCCTTGAGAAAGATGAAGCAATCGATAAAGAGCTTGCTGACTTGAAAGCAACGATGAAGCAGTCGGCTTAGGAGGTTAATAATGAATACTTATCACACATCGACACGTTGGTACCGTGATCTGAGTAATAAAAAGATCTCGGGTGTATGTAGCGGACTCGCTGCGCGCTTGGGCTTCCCTGTATGGTCAACACGTCTGGTCATGATCATATTACTTATTCAAATGCCGCTGTTAATAGGTGTGGGTTATTTAGTGGCTCATTGCACTTTACCCGTGAAAGGTTACTAGGAGTAGAGCATGAAAACGTTAGCTATCATCATTTTGGCAATGTTATTACTATGCACTGATGCGGTTTCATTTGTATCGTTTGACTCATGGCAATTACCTTTATCAATTGCTGATATGAGTTGGGCTGGGCTTGAGGTCATCGGTGCAATAGTGGCAGTCATTGCCGTCGTTGCAGGTGTTGCGCTATTCACTATTGGGCTGCTAGGCGCAGGTGTTGTTGCTTTGATTGGTGTTGTGCTTGCGTTTTTATTTGGCTCAGTAATGATTGCATGGCCACTTTTACTAATCGCAGCATTATGCTGGTTGATTGCCGATAACAAAAAATCGCCAGCTTAAGGTACTAATAAACTGCCTTAATACATAAAATATGCTAAATTTAGCGGGTAAGTTAATGTCTTAACAAGGATTAAAACATAATGAAACTGTGGCCCGCACTCTCTTTTCTTACCGCAAGTTTATTCTTTAGTACTTTTTTATCTGCCCATAGTGGCCATGATCATAGCGATGTTGCCGAAGTAACCGTAAGCAATGCGCAGGTACGTGAATTTTTACCAGCCAGTAAAGCCAGCGTGGCTTATTTAACTATTACTAACCCAAGTGAGCATGCAACGGTATTAACTAAAGCTGAGCTTAATGGTTTAGGACGTGTTGAAATTCATCAGCATACTCATGTTGATGGCATGATGAAAATGGAACAGGTTTTATCATTAAAGATTGATGGTCACAGCAGTGTTGAGTTTAAACCGGGTGGTTATCACTTAATGGTGTTTGAACCTGAAGATCAACTAAAAGCAGGGCAAGAACGAAAACTCACGCTATATTTTAATGATGGCAATCGAGTTTTTACTCAAGCCAAGGTTGTGTCTTTACAAGAAATGTCTGAGCAGGCATCAAAAAAAAGTAAAGAGCACTCACATCACTAGGAGGTATTATGTCTGAGCATAAAGGAAAAATAGCCAGTGCATTACTTATTATACTAATTATTTTTTACGCGATTGCTGTTTACTGGAGTAGTGAACCAGCTCGTATGGATGTTGTTAGCAAGGCAAAACAGGAAGCGCAAATGCGCGGTGAAAAGTTTGTCACCGGCTACACAACAACAACTACGTTGATCAATGTGGCAAGTACATTATTAAATAAGCCTGGCGGCTACTTATCTAACGATATGATGCCACCAAGTGTAATGATGGATAACATGCCGGCGTGGGAATACGGCGCGCTTGAGATGACCCGAGATTTAGTGTTGTCGATGCGTAAAGACTTCAGTCGTTCACAGTCTCAATCAACTGAGCACGAAGCTCTTAAAAAAGCACAGCCGCAATTTAATATAAGCTCGGTAGCATGGGCATGGCCTAGCGCAGAAACTGAATATCAAAAGGGTATTGATTTACTTATTGTATACCGTACCCAAATTGCGGATCAGAACGATCGAGATAGCCAGTTTTATGCCCGTGCAGATAACTTACGTGGTTGGCTAAAAGAAGCTGAAAAGCGTTTAGGTAGTTTAAGCCAGCGTTTAAGTGCAAGTGTTGGTCAAGATCGTTTGAATACTGATTTAGCTGGCGATACTGCGGCTCATCAAGCAACATACACGCCTTTGCAAAGCCAAGTGAAAACATCTTGGTGGCAAATTGACGATGTGTTTTATGAATCGCGTGGTGCAACGTGGGCATTACTGCACTTTTTACAAGCGGTTGAATATGATTTTGCTGATGTCTTAGAAAAGAAAAATGCCCGTGTTAGTCTGCAACAAATTATTCGTGAATTAGAGGCCACACAAGAAACGGTGTGGAGCCCAATGATCTTAAATGGCAGTGGCTTTGGCTTTGTAGCTAACCACTCATTGGTCATGGCGAATTATATTTCTCGAGCCAATGCGGCTCTAATTGAACTTAGCGAACTTTTAGCGCAAGGATAAAATGATGAAAAAGTACTGTTTAGCAGCTGCCCTTTCAATGGCCTGTTTAGCTCCAACAGCGCAAGCTGATACATTATTAGGTTTATACCTAGGTGTTGATGGCTGGCAATCAGATAACAGCGGTAGTTTTGCTCAAGACGGAAATCTACAAAGCTTTAAATTTGATGATGAAACGTTTACGAGCTACTACGCAGCACTTGAGCACCCAGTGCCGTTAGTACCAAACATTAAACTAAAATACACTGAACTTGAGTTAAATGGTGATACAACACTTGATGAAACATTTAGTTTTGGTGGTTCTGATTACGTTGTAGGCACACAAGTAGGCACAGTGAGTGATTTATCACATGTTGACTACATCCTATATTACGAAATCTTTGATAATGATTTGGTTTCAATTGATTTAGGTGTAAACGCTAAACAATTTGACGGTGAAATTACGGTAACGGGTACTTCGCAAGAAGGTGGCCCAAGTACAACTGAGCGCGTTGATTTTTCTGGTTTCGTACCTTTAGTGTATGGTCGTGCTGAAGTTGGCTTGCCGTTAACAGGTTTAAGCGTATTCTTTGAAGGTAGCTTACTGGCTATCGACGATAGCAAAATTCAAGACTACCAAGCGGGTGTTGCATACGCTTTACTTGATAACTTAGCAATTGATATGGACATTAAAGCGGGTTACCGCTCAATGACTTTAGAGCTTGATGATATTGATGATATCTACACAGATTTAGATGCATCAGGCCCATTTGCGGGTATTCAAATCCACTTCTAATCGAGTTTTTCGGTTTATATTTAGCTGGCAGCTTTATTTTAAAGCTTGCCAGCTAACTTCAAATTCATCTTCTAATGATGTTGAAAGTATCTGCTTATAAGCCTTATTTATTGGCGATGCGATTAGCTTTCTTAACTCGTCGCCCGTTTGTGTAAATTTATAATAACTGAGTACTAAGTCATTACTTTTTGCTTTTAAAACCAAGCGTTGATTCATAAAGCTCAGCACCAGTTCTTGGCCAGCTTTTAAAACAGCTGATTCGATTTCTTTTCGATACAGCAAGTTAATATCCATCAGGGTAAGAATGTCAGGAAAGCTAACAGGGGTTTTCCCTAAATTAAATGACACCTTGTTACCTTTTCTAAGTAAATCAAACAGCGAAGGCTTCTTGTAAAAGCCAAGTAAAATTAAGTGGCTGTTATCTTTTTCATTGAAGCCACACAGTGATGTACAGCGCTGAAGGGCATCTGCTTCGCGCTGTGTCATGTGTTTAAGTGTTTGTAAGCTTTTAATCGAAAAGGTGCCCGGTGACACGGTCTCACCTGCGAGTATTTTTGCCCATAGCTTTTGCATTGAAGAATTAGCTGTGTCTTCACATAAACTAATAAAGCGCTCTATCCAATCAAAATCTGGTTGTTGTTGGCCCGTGACATCGGGGCAAAACGCCATAGCCATCGCCATAATGGTTTCGATATTTTCTTGGCGCTTAATGAATTGAATTTCTTGGCGAGTTTGGGCGCGCTCTAAAAGGCTTGCTTGCGCTTTAATTTGATAAGCTAACTGCTGTTGACCTTGTGCTGAGTAGCTGTCATCACCAGTATGGTTGATCCTAGCCGATGATGCCTTATGAATCGGGTAGCCAAGCTGGTTTTCTATGATATTAGCAAGATTAACTCTTGCCTGAGCTGCTTTCACTGTCATCGGTCACACTGTCCTTGCCTGTTGTTGCTAACTGCGCATGAGTTTTGATGTTATTGAGCGCCAGTTTTACTGTGTTATTGAGAATATACTGGCTTAGTAAAGCAAGGTAGCCACCAATAATAGGGGTGTTGACCTCACCTTTTAATGAACACTCAATGTTAATGTTATCGCCTTCAGGTAAATAGCGAATTGTGCCTTGGGCAATGTGTTCTTTATTAAATAAGATATTAAATGAAAGCTGGCTGTTGTCGAGTTGGGTGATGGTCATTTCACCTTCGCCAAAGCGACTTTGCCAAAATTGATGTGCACCTACTCCTTGGCTAGGTTCTGCAATGGTAAATTCGATACTCGGGTCGACAGCCTGCCATGGTTGCCATTTGGGCCATTGATTAAAGTCGCCAACAAGGCTCGCAACCTCAGCACTGCTCGCATTCACTTTAATTGATTTGTGAACGGTATATTGCGGTGAAAGCATGAGCCCAATCACAAGTGAGATCAGAATGCTGATAAAAATCGCTTTTAGGGTAAAAATGAGTATTTTAATAATCTCACCTCAGGCAATTGTTTTATAACTTTCATAACATTATACGTAACATAGACTATAATCTGTTTGATACTATATAAGCTATCACTAATGTATCATAGTTAAATAAGTGATAGAATTTTGAGCATCGCTGTAAAATGGAGTGGCGCCATAGTTACAGTATTACGGGGATCACTCTAAGGAATTATTAATGGCATCAGAGAGTAACGACTTTTTGTTTAGTGACCAAGATGACGAACAGTTAGTGGATGAAACTGTCTCTGATTTTTGGGACGTATTAATTGTCGATGATGATCCAGAAATACATTCAGTTACTAAGCTTGCCCTCTCAGGCGTTGAGTTTTGGGATAAAGGGCTGCGATTCCACCATGCCTACTCAGGTGCAGAAGCGCTCGAATTACTTAAAAATGACCATTCGATTTCGGTAATACTCCTTGATGTGGTTATGGAGTCAGATGATGCTGGCTTGCAAGTTGTAAAGCAGGTTAGAGAGTGCCTCAATAATCACAATGTGCGCATTATTTTACGTACCGGACAACCAGGCTATGCACCTGAAGAAAAAGTGATCCGCGAATACGATATCAACGACTACAAAACAAAAACAGAACTTACACGTAGTAAACTTATCACCGCCCTGGTTACTGCTATTCGCTCTTATGAGCAAGTATGTCAGCTCGAATTTCAAAGCCGCGCGTTAAATAATATTTTGTATGCATCTAAGGCTATTCTTGGTTTTACTGATATCAAAGCCTTTTCAATGGCAGTGATTAAGCAGCTCTCAATTATTTTAGATTGCGAACCGCAAGGTTTACTGTGTGGTTCTATTGAAGATGACAATCAGGTTTATGTTTTAGGTGGTTGTGCTGAATATAATGAGTTTATTGGCCAGGGTATTGAGCAGCTTGATGATGGTCGTATCATCATGCAAGTGAATAATTGCCTATCGCAAGGCGATCATCAGCATACTGATGTAGACAGTACCTATTTATTAAAAAGCAAAAATCGGCAAGCAGCGATTTACATAGAAACAGAGCACACGCCAAGTCCTACGCAACTACAATTTGCAGAAATCTTTTTAACTAATGTGAGTGTTGGTCTTGATAATGTCAGGTTGTTCAACCGTTTGCGTGATGCTGCATATAAAGATATTTTAACTGGCTTATCAAATCGTAATGACTTTATGAACAAAGTCGAGCGTTACTATCAGCCGGGTAAAAGCGACTTTGTATTTTTACTAATTGATGTTGCGCAATTCTCAGATATTAACAATGGCTTAGGCCAAGAAATAGGTAACTTATTACTTAATGCCATTGTTGATAGGCTGCAACAAGAATACCCAAATGCTGAGCTGCTCTCGCGCATTGGTGCAGATGTATTTGGCTTACTGTTACCAGTTGCTGAATGTGACGTTGAGTTACTTCGTGAGCATTTAAGTTTGCCGTTCAATGCTGGTGAACACATTTTACCAATCAATTTTAAAATCGGTTTATGTTACCAAGGTGATTTCCAGCAAGCCGGGATCGAGACCTTAAAACTCGGTTACATTGCGTTAAACCAAGCTAAAAAACAATCTTCTGAAATGGTGGTGACGTATACCCCAGATATGGAAGAGCAGATGGCATGGCGTTTGGGGATCATCAGGCAGCTTCGCCAAGATTTTGAGCAACGTAAATTAGAAGTGTGGTTTCAACCGCAACTTGATTTAAATACCCTCGAAATTATAGGTTGTGAAGCGCTGCTGCGTTGGCCTTCAGGAAATGGTCAGTATATTTCTCCGGCGATTTTCGTTCCTATGGCCGAAGATGCTGGTTTAATTGTTGAAATTGGTCAATGGGTGCTAGAGCAAGCATGTATGCAGCAAAAACGCCTAGAAGCGATGGGTTTTGCAATTAGCATTGCAGTAAACGTGTCTGTGCCACAATTTAAAGTTAAAGGCTATGCGCAGCAGGTTAAAGACACTTTAATTTAGTACGATGTAAAGCCGCAGTATATTGAACTTGAAGTAACCGAAAGCGTGGTTATGGATGAGCTTACGAATGTGATCACAACTTTAAAAGAGCTCAAAGAGTTTGGTATCGAGATTGCGATTGATGACTTTGGTACCGGCTTCTCATCATTAAGTTACTTGCAAAAACTGCCATTAGACAGACTCAAAATTGATCGTGATTTTATTAAAGACTTACCAGGTCAAGATTGTCAGGCGATTGCCGCATTAATTATTTCTCTTGGTGCAAGGTTAGGTTTAAAAACCATTGCTGAAGGAGTCGAAACCCAAGCGCAAGCAGATTATTTAGCTCAGCTTGGCTGTGATGAAGTGCAAGGCTTTATGTACGCTAAGCCTATGCCAGAAAAAGAGTTAATTACCTACCTGCAAGCTAAGCAATAGCTAGTTTGGACAAAAGCATACTAATTAAACAGCGCCCTTCAATATGTAGGGCGTTTTGTTTTCTATAATAATCTATAAGACTGAGGTATAATTCGCCCCTTTTGTTAGCAGAGTACACTTTATGAGCGCATTAAAAGCCGAGCGAGGCCTGTTTTCTTACCCTAAGTATTGGGCTGAATGCTATGGCACGGCGCCATTTTTACCAACCACTCGTGCAGAAATGGACGCGTTAGGTTGGGATAGCTGTGACGTGATCATTGTTAGTGGTGATGCGTATGTTGACCACCCAAGTTTCGGTATGGCTGTGATTGGTCGTATGCTTGAATCACAGGGATTTCGTGTGGGTATTATTGCGCAGCCTGATTGGAATTCAAAAGATGCCTTTATGGCGTTAGGCAAGCCTAACTTATTCTTTGGTGTTACAGCGGGTAATATGGACTCGATGATCAACCGTTATACTGCTGAAAAGCGTATGCGTCATGATGATGCTTACACACCGGGTAATATAGGTGGTAAACGTCCAGACCGTGCGGTGGTTGTATATAGCCAACGCTGTCGTGAAGCTTATAAAGATGTGCCGCTGATTATTGGTGGAATTGAGGCGAGCTTACGCCGTATTGCTCATTATGATTATTGGCAAGAAAAAGTACGCCGCAGCGTATTGTTTGATGCCAAAGCTGACATTCTAATTTACGGTAATGCTGAGCGCCCACTTGTTGAAGTTGCCCACCGTATTGCTGCGGGTGAGTCGGTTGAGACAATCCAAGATATTCGTGGTACTGCGGTTATTCGTAAAGAACCATTACCGGGTTGGCGTGGTAGTGACTCAACTGCAATTGATAAAATTGGTAAGATTGATCCAATTCCAAACCCGTACGGTGCAGATGATGTGGGTTGTAGTAAGTCTGAATTTAAACAAGCGGGAATCGATTTAAGTGCTGAGGCGGCTAAGCCAATCACTATTCAGCCTGCGCGCCCTAAGCCTTGGGAAAAGACCTACGTTAAGCTTCCAGCGTATGAGCAAGTAAGCGTGAATAAACCGCTTTATGCTCATGCCTCGCGTATTTTGCACCAAGAAACCAACCCAGGTTGTGCACGTGCGTTATTTCAACGCCATGGCGACCGTTCTATTTGGGTTAACCCGCCAGCATTTCCACTTGAAACCGAAGAAATGGATGGCGTATTTGGTTTGCCTTATCAGCGCATTCCGCACCCAAGTTACGGTGATGAAAAAATCCCAGCCTATGAAATGATTAAAACCTCGGTGAACATCATGCGTGGTTGCTTTGGTGGTTGTTCTTTCTGTTCGATTACAGAACACGAAGGACGCATTATTCAAAGCCGTTCTGAGCAATCAATTATTGATGAAATTGAGCAAATTCGTGACAAGGTGCCGGGATTTACAGGCGTTATCTCTGACTTAGGCGGACCGACAGCGAATATGTATAAGTTACGCTGTAAGAGCAAAAAGGCAGAGAGCACGTGTCGTCGTTTATCATGTGTTTATCCTGATATCTGTAAGCATATGGACACGGATCACACTCCAACCATTGAGCTTTATAAAAAAGCCCGTGATGTAAAAGGTGTGAAGAAAATTTTGATCGCGTCTGGCGTACGCTATGACTTAGCCGTTGAAGATCCACGCTACGTTAAAGAGTTGGTTACCCATCACGTAGGCGGGTACTTAAAAATTGCCCCTGAGCATACTGAAGATGGACCATTATCTAAGATGATGAAGCCGGGCATGGGTGCTTACGATAAGTTTAAAGAGCTATTTGATAAATACTCAAAAGAAGCGGGTAAAAAGCAGTATTTGATCCCGTATTTTATTTCTGCTCACCCAGGAACAAAAGACGAAGACATGGTGAACATGGCGCTGTGGCTAAAGGCTCATGACTTTAAACTTGATCAAGTACAAAACTTTTATCCATCGCCGATGGCTAATGCAACCACGATTTATCACACAGAGATGAACTCGTTGCGCAATATTAAAAACAATACTGAACAAGTGCCAGTACCAAAAGGTGCGCGTCAGCGTCGCTTACATAAAGCGATTTTACGCTACCACGATCCAGCTGGCTGGCCGATGATCCGCGAAGCTCTAAGAAAAATGGGGAAAGCGAATCTAATCGGTAAAGGGCCAAACTGCTTGGTACCTGAAGAAGGCCGTAATGAAAAAGCGGCGCAGGGTAAAGGTGGAAAAGGCCGTGCGGCACTGACGCGTCACACCGGGTTTAGCCAATTTAAAAAGGCCAATACCAAACCTAGAGTGGGTAAAAATAAGCAGCGCGCAAAGTAAATAGATATAAATACGGCCCTTTAAGGGCCGTTTTTATATTAGATCAATAACCAAGTCGCGGTGCCTAAAAAGGCAAAGATACCAACAATATCAGTGACGGTTGTCAGCACTACGCTCCCTGCAAGGGCTGGGTCAATTTTCATTTTCTTAAGAATTAATGGAATGCTCGCACCCGCAATACCAGCGGCAACAAGATTCATAAACATTGCAAAGGCCAGCACTGCACCGAGTTTAAAGTCCCACTGCCATAGGGCAACCACACCAGCAATTAATATCGACCAAATAATGCCATTCAGTGCGCCAATCGCTAACTCCTTAAGTAATAAGAAGCGTTGGTTGGTTTGGTTGATATGACCAACCGCTATACCACGAATAACCAGAGTTAGGGTTTGGCTACCCGCAACACCCCCCATTGAAGGGACGATACCATTGAGTACCGCTAAAATAGGCAAGATTGCTAAGGTGTTTTCGAAAAAGCTTGCCACAATGGCTGCTAAAAGTGCGGTTAATAAGTTAACCCCAAGCCAAATAGAGCGACGCTGTGAACTTTTTAGCACTGGCGCAAAGGTATCTTCTTCGTCGTCAAGACCAGCGAGGCTAAGCATGCTGTGCTCTGCATCTTCACGGATTACGTCAACGATATCATCGATGGTAATACGACCAAGCAAGTGAGCGTTATCATCCACAACAGGCGCTGAAATCCAGTTGTGACGTTCGAATAGTTGCGCCACATCACTTTCATCCATAGAGATTAGGATTGACTCACAGTCTTCATCCATTAAATCACGAACAATTTTATCTGATGGGCTGGTCAGCAATGTAGTTAATGAAAGCGCACCTAAGAAGCAGTTATGCTTATCAACTACATATAAGTCATCGGTACCTTCTGGTAGCTCACCTCGTAAGCGCAAATAGCGCAGTACAACATCTAGGGTAACGTCAGGACGAATGGTGACCGTATCGCTGTTCATCAAGGCACCGGCTGAGCGCTCTTGATAAGAAAGTGCTTGAGTAGCTCTCTCTCTATCTTGCGAGTCCATGGCACTGACAACGTCTTGATATACGGTATCAGGAAGACTACGTAAAACCTCACCTAAGTCATCGTCGTCCATATCTTCAGTGGCAGCAGCAATGTGCTCAGGCTCCATCTGGGCAATAATGCCAAGACGTACATCTTCAGAGAGTTCTTCTAGAACATCACCACGGACATCTGGATCAACCAGCTGCCAAAGCATACGACGAATTTTATGGGGAGAAGATTCAAGTAAAAGGGCTGTATCACAAGGTGCCGTTTTGGCTAACATACCGCGCACTTGAACAAATTGACCACTATTGAGTGACTTGGTCACTTGTTTGAGTTGTTGTAGTGGGTAATCTTGTTCAAAGGCTTCTGGCATTGGCGTCCTTACAACTGAAAAAAGTTTAAATAGGCTAAGCAAATACAGCATAGTTGCTTTGTAGTGTATTTGCAGAGATATCGTCGCACTGCGATAAATTTATTAAGAGTTTTGTAATTTAGAAAAGCGAGCGATATAAAAGTAGGATATTTAAAGGGAATTTTAAATATCCGAATTAAGTTTACCGTAAACCCTGAAGTCTTAGCAAATGCTATTCTTGCTCGTGGAAGCGTTGTGCAATTAATTCGCCGATTGCCGTTAATGCAGCATCGGCGTCAGGGCCTTCGCACACAACGCGAACTTCTTTACCCTGACTACTTTCAAGTAGCATTAATGCTAACACGCTGTCGCCTTCAGCTTCTTTATCATCTTGATAAAGCGTAATTTTGGCATCAAATTGCAGCGCTAATTGCGCTAAAACAGTAGCAGCACGAGCATGTAAGCCAAGTTTGTTTTGAATTAAAAAGGTATCTTCAGCGTGCATTGTTGGTGCCTAATTAAATGTCTTGTTCGCGGTGGCGAATTTTTACATTAGCATGGCTTTTGGCAAAGCTCTCACCAATTGTTTGCGCTAAGTAAACAGAGCGATGCTGGCCGCCGGTACAACCAATAGCAATGGTCAGGTAACTGCGGTTATTACGCTCTAAATGTGGCAACCAAGTTTGCACAAAGGTTTGTATTTGCCACGTGAACTTTTGCACTATGCTGTGGCTAGCTAGGTAATCTTTTACTGGTTGATCAAGGCCTGTTAGTGGCTTTAAATCAGGTTCCCAGTGTGGGTTAGGTAAAAAGCGTGCATCAAAAACGTAGTCAGCTTCTTTTGGAATACCATGCTTAAAGCCAAACGACATAAAAGTAATAATCAGCTTTTTATCTTTTTTACCTAAAATCTTTTCGCGAATTGATTCTGCTAACTGATGAACACTCAGATCAGTGGTATCAATCATAAAGTCAGCGCGAGTGATCAACACATCAAGCAGGATTTTTTCTTGTTTAATGGCCAGATCAAGCGGCAAAGAATCAATAGATAGTGGATGCAAGCGGCGTGTTTCTGAAAAGCGCTTGATCAGAGTTTGGTCATCACTGTCTAAATAGAATAGTGTTGGGTTTGCGAAACCTGGCAGGTACTCAAGAATATCATTAAATTCTTGCTGCTCTTTCGGTAAGTTACGCACGTCGATGCTGACCGCTATTTTATCGTAGTTATCAGACACACTACGTACGAGCGAAGGCAGTAAATTAACCGGAATATTATCAACGCAATAATAGCCCAAGTCTTCAAGTACTCGTAAAGCGACCGATTTACCTGAGCCTGAGCGACCGCTGATAATTATTAATTCCATTTATGCCTCTGCTGATATGACCTGAAACAGTTGCTGATCGGTAGTAGCACTACGCAGCTGTTTACAAAATTCTTTATCTTTAAGTCTATCAGCAATTGTTGATAAGGTCTTTAGGTGAAGCTGACAGTCACCATCTGGTACGATGAGTGCCACAAAAATATCAACTGGACGATTATCAATTGCATCAAAATTAATAGGGGATTCACTCACTATCACAAATGCATGAGGCTCATCTGCGCCGCTCATTCGGCCATGTGGAATAGCAATACCTCGGCCAATGCCGGTGCTACCTAGTTTTTCTCGGTTGAGTAAAGCATCTAGGATATCTTGTTGCGATAAATGAGGAAGCTGCTGGTGGGCCAGTTCGCTGATATATTCAAGAATTCTTTTTTTGCTATTAAAAAGGACCGCAGCTTTGCTGCAGTCCTGGTTAGTAAGTGAACTTAGTTTCATAATTTAATGTCGAGCTAATTTCTCTTTGTGTTTAATGACTTGGCGATCAAGTTTATCGATCAGTGAGTCAATGGCTGCGTACATATCTTGATGTTCTGTAGAAGCGAACAATTCGCCTCCGTTTACATGTAAAGTTGCTTCTGCTTTTTGGCTTAATTTTTCTACATCTAGAATGACATGAACATTATTAATATGGTCAAAATGCCTTTCTAGTTTTGCAAACTTGGTGTTTACATAGTCTCTTAATGAATCTGTGATTTCTACATGACGACCAGTTAAATTTAGTTGCATAAGCATTTTTCCTTCTATGTAAAACGTCTAAATCAGACTCTTACGCTGATTAGACGGAGGTATTGCTAGAGACTCACGATATTTTGCAATTGTACGTCTAGCTACTTTAATTCCTTGCTCAGCCAATATATCTGCAATTTTGCTATCACTCAATGGTTTAGCTGAGTTTTCTGCAGCGACTAACTTCTTGATTAAAGCGCGTATTGCTGTAGAAGAACACTCACCACCATTTTCGGTGCTGACATGGCTTGAGAAGAAATATTTCAACTCAAAAATACCCCGTGGGGTATGCATATATTTTTGCGTTGTTACCCGTGAAATCGTCGATTCATGCATTTCGACCATTTCAGCAACATCATTTAGCACCATCGGCTTCATTGCTTCAGGGCCATGCTCAAAGAAAGCTTGTTGTTGTTGAACGATACAGTTGGTCACTTTTAATAGCGTATCGTTACGGCTTTCTAAGCTTTTAATAAACCACTTAGCTTCTTGTAAGTGAGAGCGAATAAATTGGCTGTCGCTACTTGATTTTACAGAGCGAGACATCGCCGCATATTGGCTGTTCACTCTAATCTTTGGCATACAGTCTGGGTTTAACTCGACTACCCAGCGACCTTTTACTTTTTTTACTGATACATCAGGTATAACGTACTCAGACTCTTCGCGCACTATGCTATCCGCAGGCTTAGGATTTAAGCTGTGGATTAGTGTCATCACTTCTTTAAGCTCGTTTTCTTTAAGCTTAGTCTTTTTCATCAAAGTTCGATAGTCGCGACTCGCTAATAATTCGATATGCTCAGATAAAACCATTTTAGTTTCAGCTAAATATGGCGTATTAGCATCGAATTGGCGTAACTGAATGCACAGACATTCTTGTAAACTGCGCGCACCAATACCCACAGGATCAAATAACTGAATTCTTTTTAAGACCGCTTCGACTTCATCAAGTTCGATTTCTTCTTCATCGTTATTTTGATTAAAGCTTTCGACTATATCTTCACAGCTTACCGTTAAAATACCTGAGTCATCGATAGCTTCTACAATTGCCACAGCAATCGCTTCATCAGTAGGGCTAAATGGCGTGAGCTGTAATTGCCACATTAGGTATTCATGAAGGGTTTCGGTTGATGCTCCCTGGTAGATAGATTCATCTTCAGGCATTGGCCCTGACGATGTTGAAGGGGCGGCACTCATGTACTCATCCCACGTGACGTCCATTGCTAAGTCATCGCTTACGGTGTCTTTATTGAGAGCATCACTACTTTCTTGCTCGTACTCGCTAGGTGCTTCTTCGGCAGACGCGCTGACTTGCACATCGTCAGGCTCCGCTTTTTGCTCATTCTTGCCGGTGCTTTCTTCATTGTAATCCGCTTCTTCCACTTCAAGCAGGGGATTACTATCAAGCGCTTCTTGAATTTCTTGCTGGAGATCCAATGTACTGAGCTGCAACAAACGAATCGCTTGTTGCAGTTGTGGAGTCATTGTAAGTTGCTGGCCCATGCGCAGCTGTAATGATTGCCTCATGTATCCCTAACAATCCTTTTTAAGTTATCGATAACTGTATAAACACAGTTATCGATTTATTGTCATTGTTATAAGTCTAGCAGATGCTCTAGTCGCTGGCGTAATGGTTACAGCCTGAATTGCTCGCCTAGATATACATCGCGTACAGTTTGGTCTGCTAATACGTGCTCAGGTGTGCCTGATGCAATTAGCTCCCCATGAGAAACAATGTAGGCTTTTTCACAAACATCAAGGGTTTCTCGAACATTATGGTCAGTAATTAGTACACCGATACCACGATTTTTTAGGTGCTCAATAATTTTCTTTATATCTAACACTGAAATTGGATCAACACCAGCAAAAGGCTCATCTAAAAGGATAAATTTAGGATTAGCGGCTAATGCGCGAGCAATTTCTACACGGCGTCGCTCACCACCTGACAGCGCCATACCTTGGCTGTCACGAATGTGTTGAATACTAAACTCATCGAGTAAGCTATTGAGTGTTTCTTCGCGGGTGGTTTTATTTAGATCTTTACGAGTTTCTAAAATGGCCATCAAGTTTTGGTAAACCGTCAACTTTCGAAAAATTGACGATTCTTGTGGCAGATAGCCAATACCTAAACGCGCACGGCTATGCATTGGTAAAAGGGTGATATCGTTATCATCAATACTGATTTTACCTTTGTCGCTAGGTACTAGGCCTACAATCATATAGAAGGTCGTTGTTTTACCTGCGCCATTTGGACCAAGCAAGCCAACAATACTGCCAGCTTCAACTTCAAGACCGACATTTTTAACCACTTGGCGGCCTTTGTAGCTTTTAGCTAAAAGCTCTGCTTTTAATGTGCTCATGGTTGGCCTTTATTATCTTTTTTATTTTCAACAGGCACTAAAATAGTGTGTACACGATCTGTTGAGTTTTCGTCTTTTTCAGCACTGATCAGCTGCTGTGCCATATCATAGGTAATGCTTTTTGCTGTTACTTTTTGACCTGCTTGAGTAACTTCAGCTTCACCATTTAAGGTTAAGAAGCGTTTTGCAACATCATAACGAACTTCTTCTGCGCTAGCGCTCATTACGGTGCCATCAGCTTGCTTTTCTTCGAAGTAAGCAGGCTTACCTGTGGCAATAATCAACTCTACTGTACCTTCGGTATCACCGCCGTGTGCTTCAAGGCGCTCTGCGGTAATACGACGATTACCATGCACGATCTCTACGTTACCTTCAAATATGCCAACGCCATCTTTTAGTTTACCTACTTGGCGATCTGAGCTAATGCTAATTTGAGCGCCAGTTTGCTCGGCAGCTGCGCCCGAAAAGGCAATCAATAAGCTTGGGATCAGGAGTAATTTCTTCAGTTTATTGGTCATAGTATATGGTTCGTGTATGGTTAGTTAACTCAACAATTTCGGTTTTTAAATCGGCTTTTAAGCCTTTCCCGGTAATCTTTAAATTCGGTCCTGTTAGTGTCACAGGTTGCTTAGAAAACATGGTCATTTTATCAATGTCGACATTAATGTTTTCTGCTTTTATATCTTCAATCATGCCGTTGTGGGTTAAGTTTTTAGCAACTACATCCCCTTCAAAAATCAGCTGATCGTTTTCGTACAATGTGGCTTCTTTGGCTTTTACTTGCCAAACCTGCTGGTCGCCATAAATAGTAAAAATAGGTTGCTCAAAAAAGGTAAACCCTAATTGTTGATACAACTCCATTTTAGCAGCAGCCACTTTATGACTAATTTTGCCTTGCTCGTCATACGCTGTTTGCTTTAACGCCACTGCGGTGTAATCAGGTGTTGCGATGATCTCGTCTTCACTAGTTATTGTGTCTGTTGATTGGTTAAAGTACGGGTACCATAACCACACCATGCAACAAACAAAAACAATACTCAGTAAAATACGGGCTATATTCATGCGCTGGTTCCATCGCTAGTTAACGGCTTACCGTTTTCTAACATCAGTAAATCAGTTAATTCACGCACAGCTCCAAAGCCACCTGGTAATAATGTGGTGTAATGAGCCAGCTTTTTAATCAGTGGGTGTGCGTCGTTTACAGCAATGGCAAACCCTACTTTTTCCATTACTGGTAAGTCTGGACCATCATCACCAATATAGGCAATTTGTTCATCAGTCAGCCCCAGTTTATCTTTTAACTCTTGATAAGCAATCAGCTTATCTTCTTGTCCCTGATAAATGTGCTGAACTGTTAGGCTAGTCATTCGCTGCTGAACTATTTGTGAATGGCGGCCAGTAATCACTGCCACTTCAAAGCCACTATTAATGAGCGCTTTAATACCAAAGCCATCTTTAGTATTAAATGCTTTAAGCTCTTCGCCATCATTACCTAAGTAAATTCGGCCATCAGAAAAAACGCCATCTATATCACAGATTAGCAATTTTACTTTTTGTGCGCGCTGACTCACATCAGGGCTAAGAGGCTGGTATAGCTCGGCGAATGTCATTGCTTAAAGAACTCCTGCTTTTAATAGGTCTTGCATATTAAGGGCACCAATTGGCGTATTACTTTGATCTACCACAATTAAACCATTGATACGTTTACGTTCCATAATATTTAAAGCTTCAGCTGCAAGCATATCAGGGCGAGCAGTTGTACATGAACGGGTCATTACTTGGCTAATTGCCGTATTATGGATATCGATGCGCTGTTCTAAAATACGGCGTAAGTCACCATCAGTGAATAATCCGGCTAACTTTTCATCTTCACCAATCACCGCGGTCATACCAAGGCCCTTGGCTGACATTTCGATTAGTGCGTCTTTAATGCTTTGGGTTTCGCTCACGATTGGCGTGGCGTCGCCTGCGTGCATCACATCATCTAATGTAAGTAATAAACGTTTACCTAAGCTGCCACCCGGGTGCGAAAGCGCAAAATCATCGGCTGTGAAACCACGGGTTTCAAGTAACGCAACCGCCATTGCATCACCCATAACCAAGGTCGCTGTGGTACTTGCAGTTGGCGCAAGGCCTAATGGACATGCCTCTTGGCTTACTTTAATGCACACATGTACATCAGACAGTTTGGCCATGGTTGAGTCTGGGTTGCCTGTTAGTGAAATCATTTTTGCGCCAATGCGCTTGATAACAGGGATAATGCTAAGTACTTCGCTGGTTTCGCCTGAGTTCGAAATACACATCACCACATCATCACGGGTGATCATGCCTAAATCACCGTGGCTTGCTTCGCCAGGATGAACAAAAAATGCCGGTGTGCCAGTACTTGCAAGGGTCGCCGCAATTTTATTACCAACGTGGCCAGACTTGCCCATACCAATCACAATAATACGACCTGTACATTGGAACATTAATTGGCAAGCGTTATCGAAATCTTGATTTATATATTGCTCAATTTCTTGTAAAGCTTGTGCTTCAATTTCGAGTACGCGCTTACCCTGCGCGATAAAGCTAGGTTGTGTCATTAATTATCCTACTTGGCTGAAAATATAGCCCTGATATGCAATAAATGCGACTAACAAGAAGCCACCTTCTACTCTATTGATACGACGAGCACCTTTAAAGTTCAATGACATGGCAATCAATACAATCGTTGCTGCAATCATGATAAGTGCATCGCGGTTTGCCGCAGAAGGGTCAATAATTGATGGGTTGATAATACCCGCAAGTGGTAATACGGCGAGTAAATTGAAAATGTTTGAGCCAACGATATTACCAAGCGCTAAATCGTCTTCGTTTTTTAATACCCCTGCAATACAGGCTGCCAGCTCTGGTAAGCTGGTACCAATAGCAATAATGGTTAAGCCTATTACAAGGTCTGATAGACCAAAATATTTTGCGATATCAACGGCTGATTCAACTAAAAAATGTGAACTAATTGGTAATAAAATCATGCCGATGATTAACCAAAACACGGCAGATTTAGTGCTTACATCGTTCGGAACGTCTTCACATGCTTCGCTAACAAATGGGTCATCTTGATTTTTAGCACGCAGAGATACAATAACTAAACCACCAATAAACACAGCAAAAGCAATCATCAAGGCAATGCCTTCAGCGAACGAAAAATAGTTATCTGAGAACACATACCAAGCGGCTACTGAGATTAACAGTACCAGCGGCATTTCACGTTTAAGTGTCATTGAAGATACTGAAAGAGGGCGTAGTAAAGCTGTGACACCAAGTACAAGTAAGATATTAGTAATGTTAGAGCCGACCGCATTACCTACCGCAGTATCTGTTTTATCAGCAAGTGCTGCTGATGCAGATACCATCATTTCAGGGGCTGAAGAGCCCATAGCAACAACGGTTAAACCAATGATTAGGGTGGGGATCCCCATATTTTTCGCGAGTGCAGCCGCCCCATAAACAAACCGATCGGCACTCCAAACGAGTGCAGCAAAACCAATAATTAAAATGACAAAAGAAGTCACCATTGTGATACGCCAACATTACTTATACAGATGACTGCAAATAGTAACAAAAGCGAACCTGAAAGTATAAGTAAAAGAATGGGCTGGCTAGCATAAAGCGTGCTTAGCAAGGAAACTAAATTTCAGGTGTCGTTAAGCTCTTTGCAGCTAGCTTTAGAATTTATTGATAGAAAATATTACAAAATTTTACGATTTGTTTTTTCCATCTTGACTAAAAAACCCTTAAAATGGCAAAACTAGTGAAAAACGTTATGGAGAGCGACTTGTCGCAATCAATAGTAGAAATCAAGGATGTAACCTTTTCACGGGGCGATAGAATCATATATAAAAATATGAGTTTTAACATTCCGAAAGGCAAGATTACCGCTATCATGGGACCAAGCGGCATTGGTAAAACCACCATGTTGCGCTTAATTGGCGGTCAGCTTAAACCTGATTCTGGTGACATTTTATTTGAAGGCAACAGCATTCCTGGCATGACTCGCAAGGAACTTTATGCTGCCCGCACCAAAATGAGTATGCTGTTTCAAAGTGGCGCTTTATTTACCGATATGTCAGTGTTTGACAATATCGCCTTTCCTTTGCGTGAACATACTCAACTCAGCGAAGATTTAATCCGTCTTGTCGTTTTAATGAAATTACAAGCTGTCGGCTTACGTGGTGCACAAGACTTAATGCCGTCTGAGCTTTCTGGTGGTATGGCTCGCCGTGCTGCTTTAGCGCGTTCAATTGCTCTTGATCCAGAGCTTATCATGTACGATGAGCCATTTGCTGGCCAAGATCCTATCTCTATGGGTGTGTTAGTTAAGCTAATAAAATCACTGAATGAGGTGCTAGGTTTATCATCACTGATCGTGACCCATGATGTAACAGAGGTTATGAGTATTGCTGATCACGTGATCATTATTGCTGATCAAGGGGTGATAGGCGAAGGCTCACCAGAGCAAATGCAAAACCATGAATCTGAACTTGTACAACAGTTCTTAAATGGTTTATCGGATGGCCCTGTACCATTCCATTTCCCAGCTCCTGCGTATGATGATGAATTACTAGGAGTGCATAATGCTTGATCTATTCCAGAAGTTAGGTCACAAAACATTAGGGCGCTTCGCAGCGCTTGGCCGTTCTACTCAGATGTTGTTTGGTGCACTCGTTAATGTGCCGAACTTCAAAAAAGGCACGCCTTTACTTGTTCGCCAATTATATATGGTGGGCTCGCAATCTCTTTTAATCATTATGGTGTCAGGCTTATTCATCGGTATGGTGCTCGCCCTGCAGGGTTATACCGTATTAGTAGGCTATGGTGCCGAAGATAGCTTAGGGCCTTTAGTGGCATTGAGCTTATTACGTGAGTTAGGCCCTGTAGTAACAGCGTTATTGTTTGCAGGCCGCGCGGGTAGTGCACTTACTGCTGAAATTGGTTTAATGAAAGCAACTGAGCAATTATCAAGTTTAGAAATGATGGCGATTGATCCACTTAAACGCATTATTGCACCGCGTTTTTGGGCTGGTTTTATCAGTATGCCATTGCTTGCATTGATCTTTTCTGCGGTTGCTATTATCGGCGCTCATTTAGTGGGTGTTGATTGGCTTGGTGTTGACTCAGGAAGCTTCTGGTCAATCATGCAAGCGCAAGTGTCGTTTCAACAAGATATTGTGAACGGCATGATTAAGAGTTTTGTATTCGCCATGATTGTGACTTGGATTGCACTTTACAAAGGCTATGACTGTGTTCCTACTTCAGAGGGGATCAGTAAAGCGACAACAGAAACCGTTGTGCACTCGTCATTGGCAGTATTAGGTTTTGACTTTATTTTAACAGCGGTAATGTTTACCAGCTAATTAGGGTATAAAGATGAATTCACGGAAATTAGAAATATTAGTTGGCTTTTTTGTAGCCCTTGGTATCGCTGCATTTGCATTATTAGCATTTAAAGTTGCGAATGCCGGCATTAGTGGTAGTGGTGAGACTTACCAACTGAACGCAAAGTTTGAAAACATTGGTTCTTTAAAAGCACGTGCGCCGATTAAAGTAGGTGGTGTAGTTGTTGGCCGAGTTGAATCAATCTTTATTCACCCAAAAGAGTTTGTGCCTGTGGTAAATATGGCGATTGATGCAAATTACTTATGTAAGTTTTCAGACACAACATCAATCTCTATTTTGACATCAGGTATTTTAGGTGAACAGTACTTAGGCATTAACCCTGTTATTGCCCCTGAATCTGCTGAGCAACGCTGTATGGGTGAAGATGTAACAGCAAGTGAGCATGATACAGATCTAGATGATCTATTTGGTGTTGAAAGCAAAGCGCTTGCAGATGGTGACTACATTACTGATACAAAATCAGCGCTTGTTTTAGAAGAGTTAATCGGTCAGTTCTTATTCAACCAGGGTGGTGAATAATTATGTTTAAGAAGTTTTTATTATGTATTGCTGTGCTGTTTAGCCTAAACGCACAAGCCGCTGAACCTAAGGTTGATTTAAAAGACCCTTACAAAATGGTTCGTACAGTGTCAGATAATACTTTTGCACGTATTACCAAAGACCAACCTCTTATTGCGAAAGACAAAGAGCATCTTCGCGTTATCGTAGAAGAAGAGCTAATGCCTTACATTGACTACAAGTATGCTGCACTGCGCGTACTAGGTAATCACGTGTCAAAGGTGCGCGCTATCGAAGATAAAGAGGAAAAAGCGAATGCGATTAAAGAGTTACAACGCTTTATTGACGTTTTCCAAAAGTATTTAATTGCAACTTACGCAGGTGTGTTTACTCAATACACTAACCAAAGCGTTGAGTTTGCACCACCACAGCCTTTCAAAGGCCAAGATGTGGTGGTTGTTAAAACTAAGATTGTTGAAGCCGGTAAACCTGATATCAGAATCGACTTTAAAGTACGTGAAGACCGCAGTGGTAACTGGGGCGCGTACGATATGATTGCAGAGGGTATTAGTTTGCTTGATGCTAAACAAAGTGAATTACAAGGTATTTTACGCCAACATGGTCTAGATTATGTAAGTGACTTACTAGAGCAGAAGAGCCAACTGCCAGTGCAATTTAGAGGTGATGGTGGTGATGAGTAAAGTCGAGATTACTCAACTTGAAGATAACCAGTTTCGAGTCAGTGGCGAACTGACTCGAAATTCAATTAGCCGTGAACGCCTTCTGAATGCCAAGCCAGATTCTAGCCATAAAACATGGTATTTTGACCTTTCTGGGCTATCTAGGGTTGACACGGCGGGCTTAGCTTGGTTAATTCACTCTTTCGCAGAATTAAAGCAGCAAGGTATTCACCTTGAACTGCAAAATAGCCCTGAACAATTGCAAAATTTAATGCAATTGGGTCAGGTCACAAACCTATTTGAGTGAGATTTATGGAAACAAGCCAAGTCGAAACGTTATTACGCGACGAACTAAAACTAGATGAAGTGATTGTTAAAGCAAATGGTAGCCACTACGAAGTGATTGCTGTTGGTGAGTGTTTTGATGGTTTATCTCGCGTGAAGAAGCAACAGCTGGTTTATGCTCCGTTAATGTCAACAATCTCAGACGGTACAATCCACGCTGTATCTATCAAAGCGTTCACACCGACTGAATGGAAACGCGAACAAAAATTTATTTTACCTCAATAGTCGCAGGGCCTCCTAATGGATCAATTTGTTATTCAAGGTGGCACCTCGCTGGCAGGTGAAGTCACTATTTCTGGCGCTAAAAATGCCGCTCTTCCAATTCTTTTTGCTGCGCTTTTAGGGCAGGGCAAAAGTACCTTTAGTAATGTTCCTCGTTTACGCGATATCGGCACAACAGAAGCCTTGTTAAAAACACTGGGTGCAAATGTCGAGTGGCAGCAAGACAAACTAATCATTGATGGTGCGACGGTTGATAAAACGCTTGCACCGTACGAGCTGGTAAAGCAAATGCGTGCCTCAGTGCTTGCATTAGGCCCTTTAGTTGCCCGTTTTGGTGAAGCGCAAGTATCACTGCCAGGTGGTTGTGCAATTGGTGCTCGCCCAGTTGATATCCATATTCAAGGTCTTGAGCGCATGGGCGCTATCATCAAGGTTGAAAATGGTTACATTAATGCCAAGGTTGATGGTCGCTTAAAAGGCGCTGAAATCTTTATGGAGATGGTCAGTGTTGGCGCAACAGAAAACTTACTGATGGCAGCAACGCTGGCTGATGGTAAAACAGTACTTGAAAATGCAGCTCGTGAACCTGAAATTACCGATCTTGCTAATTGCTTAATTGCGATGGGGGCGAAGATCAGCGGTGCAGGTACTAGCCGTATCGAAATTGAAGGGGTTGAGTCACTATCAGGTTGTGAGTACAGTATTCTTCCTGATCGCATTGAAACAGGCACTTTCTTGGTTGCAGCGGCAATGGCTGGCGGTGAAGTGCTTTGTAAAAATACAGACCACCATAGTCTTGATCCTGTGATTGAAAAGTTGCGTGCTACCAATGCCTTGGTTGAAGTCACTGATAACAGCATTTACCTCGATATGCGTGGCCGCGAACTAAAAGCGGTTAACATTAAGACTATGCCACACCCGGGTTTCCCTACCGATATGCAAGCGCAATTTACAGCTTTAAATGTGGTAGCGAAGGGCAGTGCAACCATCACAGAAACGATTTTCGAAAACCGTTTTATGCACGTGCCTGAGTTACAGCGTATGGGCGCAAACATTCGATTAGAAGGTAATACAGCAATTTGTGGCGATACCGAAAGCTTATCGGGCGCACAGGTAATGGCAACTGATTTACGTGCCTCTGCAAGTCTAATTCTTACTGGCATCGTTGCTCAAGGTGAGACTATTGTTGACCGCATCTATCACGTAGATCGTGGTTATCAACGCATTGAAGATAAGTTGAGTGCGCTGGGTGCCAATATCAAGCGCCGTTCAAGCTAATCGCTAAGACTTACAAAAAAGGCCTAACATCAGTTAGGCCTTTTTTATATCTGTGTTGTTTCAGTAACTACTGATCGTCTTCAAGTTCTGCAACAGTTACCATCACTTTTAAGACCTTACCATCGCGGTAAATCTCAAATTCAAGTTCTTTACCTGGCTCTGTATTCGCAAGCTTCTCAAGCACTTGTTGTGGGTTAGCTACAGGAATACCGCCAATTTTGATTACAATGTCAGTTTCTCTGATGCCTGCTTTCCAAGCTGGGCCAAATGGATCAAGTTGAGAAATACGCATGCCTGCAACAGGTGTAAAGCTATCGCTTACATCTTTGCCTGTGCTATCAATGCCTGTGCCACTAAAGCCTAAATAGCCACGTACGACACGGCCATGTTTGATTAGCTTATCCATCACATCTTTGGCAATCGAGTAAGGTACCGCAAAGAAGATACCTTGAATATCGAGATTTTCATGAGTTTTAAATTGCGCCGAGGTAATACCGACTAAGTCACCTCGTGAATTGACTAACGCGCCACCTGAGTTACCCACGTTAATCGCAGCATCCATCTGTAACAGGCTGCTGTAAGGGCTATCGATTAAGTTTTGTTTACCCGTCGCACTGATAATACCTTGGGTAATGGTTTGACCTAAGTTAAGTGGGTTACCAATCGCTAAAACAACATCACCAACACGTGGCTTAAATTTATCGTTCACTGGAATTTTTGGTAAATGCTCAGCGCTGATCTTTAATAGCGCTAAATCTGTTTGAGTATCAAAACCAATCACTTGTACATCATAAAAGCGACGGCCATCAGCGAGTGTAACGATAATGAGATCGGCATTTTTGATTACATGGTAGTTAGTAAGAATATAGCCGTCTTGGGTCATGATCACACCAGAACCAAGAGCTTGAACGGTGTTTTGGCGTTTATAGCGCGGTTGATTGGAAATGCTTTCTGAAAAAATAGTAACAACCGAAGGTGCTGCTTTTTGCACTGCATCAGCAAAGCTCATGTGCTCTGATGATATCGCCGCAGGTAAATTCATATCTGGTAACAGTGTGCTACGAAGGCTTGGGCTAAATAACACCACTAAAAAGGCAATGCCTAAACCGGTGAAAAGCGGAGGAAGGATAAATTTAAAAAGTTTTAGCACAGTATTCTTATTATCAGTGAGCAATCCCTTAATGATGGCACAAAAAAAATAACAGCGGCAAGCACCGCTGTTATTTTTTCATGATTTATCAACTAGATTTACTGGATCAGTACGAAAATAAGCTCTCTACCTCGTTTAACACCTAGTACGATGTTACCTTTGGTATTTTCGATGATCTTATTCATGTCGCGGATTGTTTCAACGCGTTGACGATTAACTTGCATGATCACGTCACCTTCTTCAAGGCCAACACGAGCAGCAGGAGAACGTGCTTGCACGCCGGTTACTTCAACCCCTTTTCCATCACTCTTCTGAGTGTTTTCTAATGTTGCACCTTGGAAAGCTGGGTGTGTCTCTTCGCCAGCGGCAGTAGTTGCTGATGCACCATCGAGTGTGACATTTACAGTTTTAACTTTGCCATCTCGGTAAATGCCCAGTTTTACTTTTTTGCCTTCACCAAGTGTGGCAATTTTACTGCGTAGTTCATGGAAGCCACTAATTTCGGTGCCATCGACGCTAATAATTACATCACCGGCTTTGATACCCGCTTTACTTGCTGCGGTATCATCCATTACTTGCATAACGTAAGCGCCTTGCTTCACGTCAAGTTGTTGTGCTTTAGCAAGGCCTGCATCAAGTGGGCGTCCCGAAATACCTAACGAACCGCGACGTACTTCGCCGTGTTCGATAATTTGGTCAACAAGGTTTTTCATCATGGTAGATGGAATTGCAAAGCCAATGCCCACGTTACCGCCAGATGCGCCTAAGATAGCGGTGTTGATACCAATCAGTTCACCGTTAAGATTAACTAACGCACCGCCTGAGTTACCTTGGTTGATAGCTGCATCGGTTTGAATAAAGTCTTCATAGCCTTCTATATTTAAACCGCTACGGCCAAGGGCACTGACGATACCTGATGTTACTGTGTGACTTAAACCAAATGGATTACCAATGGCAACAGCAAAATCACCTACACGTAACTGATCTGAATCGGCAATTTTAAGCGCTGTTAAGTCCTCTGCATCAATTTGCAATAAGGCAATATCTGACTCTTTATCACTACCGATTTTAGTTGCTTCATATTCGCGACCATCTTCTAAGGTCACCACCATTTTTTCGGCATCTTCGATAACATGGTTATTGGTTACCACGTAACCTTCGTCTGCATCAATGATCACACCTGAGCCTAGGCCACTAAATTCACGCTTCTGGCTACCACCACGAGGAACACCAAAAAAGTCATCAAAAGGAGTCGCACGGCGGCGAACTTCTTTAGAGCCTGACACTTGAATACTCACCACTCCCGGTGTGATCTGTTCAAGCATAGGTGCTAGGGTTGGCAATTGTTGACCATTTACAGCAACAGGAAGTTTTGCCATTGAAATTGCAGGACTTAATAATAAGCTAGAAGATAAAATAGCAGCACTGATAACAGATAATTTCATTTTCATAGTCTGGGTTTACTCCACTTCAGAGATAAAGCAAAAACTAAAAAGGGCTGCATAAGCAGCCCTTTTCTTGGTTTAGATATAAAGCTGTTATATCTAAAGACTATGGGGTCAAAAAAAAGTTCATCAAGAGGCTTTAGAATGTTCTGAAACTTTCTCTGAGCCAGTGAACAAGCCCGTTTCACCTACAACATAGTCAGCTGGCTGAGCTTCGGCACTTGAACGATCGCCTCTGCGGTCTTGTAATGAGTTTTGTAATTGCTCAGTCGTTTCTTTAGAAAAGAACGGCTCATTTGGATGCTGTTTTTTATCAGCAAGTAGTAGTTTATTTGTTTCTTCTACATGGTTCAGTAGCTGGTCATAGTTATCTTTCATTTTAGATACTAGCTTACCTGTGCTCGCTAGATGATCAGCTACATCTTGACGATATTGTTCAAGCGCATTGTTAGCTTGCTCGACTTGTTGTTCTAGTTCGTCTTGCTTAAATTGTTTTTTGGTTACAAAAGCACCAATGAAGAATGCTGAAATTGCAACGATGATTAGAATACCTATCCAGGTAATTGTGCCCATAAATCTACCCCTTTGGGAAAAAATAACAAAAACAAATGCTTTAAAAGCATTTATAGTCCAATCATTATTAAAATATGCTTAATTTGATTGTGAAATCATACTGCGGGCTAATATACCCTGAGATACGATGCGTGTTAATATACTGTGCAAATTTAACTGTGTTTTATTGTAACGACCTATGACTCCTTGGCAGAAATACCAACAAGATTTACAACGTGAAGACTTTGTACATGATGCAGCGCAAGAAAATGCAGTGCGCCATTTGCAAAGACTCTATGATGACCTAACGGCAGACAAACCGGCCGCGAAGGGGTGGTTTGCCAAACTATTCTCTAAAGATAGCACGCCGAGTATAAAAGGGCTGTATTTTTGGGGCGGAGTAGGTAGAGGTAAGACCTATTTAGTTGATACTTTCTACGAAGCTTTACCTACTGATCGTAAGATGCGTGTGCACTTTCACCGTTTTATGCATCGCGTGCATGATGAGCTGAAAAAGTTAAAAAATACCAGTAATCCATTAAATGTGGTTGCAGATATCTTTAAATCAGAGACAGATATTATCTGTTTTGATGAATTTTTTGTGCAAGATATCACTGATGCAATGCTACTAGGTGGTTTGATGGAAGCATTATTTGAACGTGGCATTGTGCTGGTTGCTACGTCAAACATCGTGCCTGATGAGCTGTATCGAAATGGTTTACAACGTGCGCGTTTCTTACCAGCAATTGAGCTGGTAAAAGCCAACACCGAAATCGTAAATGTAGACTCGGGGGTTGATTATCGTTTACGTACCCTTGAGCAAGCCGAAATTTTCCATAGTCCGCTTGATAAGCAAGCTGATGATAATTTATTTGAATACTTCGATAAGTTGTCACCTGAGCCGGGTGTGCTCGATAAAGAAATTGAAATTGAAGGGCGGATGATCAAAACCCGTAAAGTGTCTGACTGTATTGCTATGTTTGAGTTTAGTGAACTATGCGAAACAGCCCGCAGCCAAGTTGATTACATGGAAATAAGCCGACTTTATAACACGGTGATTTTGTCTAACGTAAAATCATTAGGCCAAGCCAATGATGATGCGGCACGTCGTTTTATCGCGTTAGTGGATGAATTTTACGAGCGCCATGTAACGCTGATTATTTCTGCTGAAAAGCCAATAACCGAACTATATAGCGAAGGTAACTTAAATTTTGAATTTAAGCGTTGTATTAGCCGACTACAAGAAATGCAATCGCTAGAGTATTTAGCAAAAGAGCATCTAGCTTAGTGAGCTGTCAGCCGTCAGCTTTCAGTTTTTAGCTGAACGGTGTTGAATGTAAGGCGCGCCAAGCAAGCGTGACGCCTACGATTGATGTAGGCGTGAAATTTATTTCGCGCGCACTTAGCTGATAGCTGATTTTCTCGAATAAAAAACAACCATCATATAGTAATGTGGTTCAAGTGCTGGTATACTCCCGCGTCTGCCACGTTGCGTTCTATTGCCAGATATTAGTTTAGCCTCTAATTGATGGCTCAAAGTCTTAAACTCGAAGGGGTTAAAGCATTCAACTTAGAGCGGTAATTAATAATAATTACCTGTGGTTTTAATTAAAAAACATTGGATTTTAATAAATGAAAACGTTTGTTGCTAAGCCAGAAACAGTAAAACGTGACTGGTACGTAGTTGACGCTGAAGGTAAAACTTTAGGTCGCATCGCTACTGAAATCGCTCGTCGCCTACGCGGTAAGCATAAAGCTGAGTACACTCCTCACGTAGATACTGGTGATTACATCATCGTTATCAACGCTGAGAAAGTTACTGTTACTGGTAATAAAGCAAAAGACAAAATGTACCACGCACACACTGGTTTCCCAGGTGGTCTTAAGTCTACTACTTTCGACAAGCTTCAAGCTGCAAAGCCTGAAATGATCATCGAAAAAGCTGTTAAAGGCATGTTGCCACGTGGTCCTTTAGGCCGCGCTATGTACCGTAAACTTAAAGTTTACGCAGGTACTGAGCACAACCATGCTGCACAACAGCCTCAGGTTCTAGACATTTAAGGAGCACTATCATGGCAAATCAATACTACGGTACAGGTCGTCGTAAAAGTTCAAGTGCTCGCGTATTCTTACGCCCAGGCACTGGTAACATCGTAATCAACAAGCGCTCTCTAGAAGAGTACTTCGGTCGTGAAACTGCTCGCATGGTTGTTCGTCAAGCATTAGAGCACGTAGAAATGACTGAAAAGTTTGACCTACACATCACTGTTTCAGGTGGTGGTACTACTGGTCAAGCTGGTGCTATCCGTCACGGTATCACTCGTGCACTTATGGAGTTTGACGAGTCTCTACGTCCTACACTTCGTAAAGCAGGTTTCGTTACACGTGATGCACGTAAAGTTGAGCGTAAGAAAGTGGGTCTTAAGAAAGCACGTAAGCGTCCACAATTCTCAAAACGTTAATATTTACGTTTATCAGAATACCAAAAACCCAGCTTCGGCTGGGTTTTTTGTTTTTTAGAGCTGTCAGCTTTAAGCCGTCAGCTGTCAGTTTTTAGCTGATCGAGATAGGGATTTAGTTATTTGTGTCAATGAACTGAAGTAGCTTTACATTCATTTTTCGATTTTTTAAGTTTTTGATAGCTGATAGCTGATAGCTGATAGCTGATAGCTGATAGCTGATAGCTGATAGCTGATAGCTGATAGCTGATAGC
>NZ_JABVXE010000026.1:0-31816 GCF_013350085.1 Pseudoalteromonas sp. 0802
GTTTTACCGTGGTCAACGTGGCCGATTGTACCAACGTTTACGTGCGGTTTTACGCGTTCAAACTTTTCTTTTGCCATCTTAAAAAATTCCTATAAAGAAATTAACGCCTGACCCACTATTGGGCCAGACAAGCTAAATCATATAACAGCGCGAGCTGCAATTATTGCATCTGCAACGTTTTTAGCGGCTTCTGCATACTTCAAAAACTCCATAGAGTAAGATGCACGGCCTTGTGTTGCAGATCGCAGATCAGTTGCATAACCAAACATTTCAGAAAGTGGTACTTGCGCATTAATTTGCTTAAGACCACCGAATGCTTCTTCCATGCCTTCGATCATGCCGCGGCGACGGTTTAAGTCACCAACTACATCACCCATGTTTTCTTCAGGAGTGATAACTTCAACCTTCATTACTGGTTCTAGAAGAGCTGGGTTTGCTTCAAGCGCACCTTTCTTCATCGCCATTGAACCTGCAATCTTAAATGCCATTTCATTCGAGTCTACATCATGGAATGAACCATCATATAGAGTCGCTTTAACGCCAAGTAATGGGTAGCCAGCAAGCACACCTTGAGACATTTGCTCTTGGATGCCTTTGTCTACCGCAGGGATGTATTCTTTAGGAACGGCACCACCAACGATTTCGTTAACGAACTCGTAAGTTGGCGCTTCATCCTCCGAAATATCCATCGGTTCAAGTTTAAGCCAGACGTGACCATATTGACCACGACCACCTGATTGACGTACGAACTTCCCTTCAACTTCAACAGCTGAACGGATAGCTTCACGGTATGCTACCTGCGGCTTACCAACGTTACATTCAACACTGAATTCACGTTTCATACGGTCGACAATGATATCAAGGTGAAGTTCACCCATGCCAGAAATAATAGTCTGGCCTGATTCTTCGTCAGTTTGTACTCTGAAAGATGGATCTTCTGCCGCTAGTTTACCTAACGCGATTCCCATCTTATCTTGGTCAGCTACTGTGCGAGGCTCAACCGCAACAGAGATAACTGGCTCTGGGAACTCCATACGCTCAAGCGTAATAATTGAGTTCGGATCACACAGTGTCTCACCTGTTGTTACGTCTTTAAGACCAATAGCCGCTGCGATGTCGCCTGCGTAGACTACTTTGATCTCTTCACGTGAGTTTGAATGCATCTGAACGATACGACCAAGTCGCTCACGCTTACTTTTAACTGGATTGTATACCGCATCACCCTGTTTAACAGTACCAGAGTAAACACGGAAGAAGGTCAAGGTGCCAACGAACGGGTCTGTCGCAATCTTAAAAGCAAGTGCGGCAAACGGTGCGTTGTCATCAGCAGGACGTTCTTCCTCAGTACCATCTTCAACGATACCTTGGATTTGTTTCACTTGTGTTGGCGCAGGCATATATTCGATAACAGCATCAAGCACAGCTTGAACACCCTTATTCTTAAATGCACTACCACACGTCATTGGAACAATTTCGTTTGCTAATGTGCGCTGACGTAAAGCTGCTTTAATTTCAGCTTCGGTCAGGTCTTCACCTTCTAGATATTTGTCCATTAGTTCTTCTGATGCTTCTGCAGCGCTCTCAACCATGTGAGAACGCCATTCTTCTGCAAGCTCCAGAAGCTCTGCCGGAATGTCCTCATAAGTGAAAGTCATGCCTTGATCTTCGGCATTCCAGTTAATGGCTTTCATCTTAATAAGGTCAATAACACCTTTAAAGTCGTCTTCAGCACCAATTGGTAGCTGAATTGGAACAGGCGTTGCTCCAAGACGAGATTTCACCTGGTCCACAACTGTTAAGAAGTCAGCGCCAGTGCGATCCATTTTGTTTACGAAGATCATGCGAGGAACTTCGTATTTGTTCGCTTGACGCCAAACTGTCTCAGTTTGCGGCTGTACACCAGATGAAGCACAAAGAACAACTACCGCACCATCTAGTACGCGTAAAGAACGCTCTACTTCGATAGTGAAATCTACGTGTCCTGGCGTATCAATGATATTGATGCGATGGTCGTCAAATTGAGCGTCCATCCCTTTCCAGAAACACGTTGTTGCAGCAGAAGTGATTGTGATACCACGCTCTTGTTCCTGCTCCATCCAATCCATAGTTGCAGCACCATCATGTACTTCACCGATCTTATGAGAAAGACCCGTGTAGAACAGAACACGTTCTGTTGTGGTGGTTTTACCTGCATCTACGTGAGCGCAAATACCGATATTGCGATAGCGCTCAAGTGGAGTTGTACGTGCCATATGATCCTCTTAAAGGTTAAGGGCAGATTACCAACGGTAATGAGCGAATGCTTTATTCGCTTCAGCCATACGGTGAACGTCTTCACGTTTCTTAACCGCAGTGCCTTTGTTGTCAGCAGCGTCAACGATTTCTTGAGCTAAACGTAAGCCCATAGATTTTTCGCCACGCTTACGTGCAGCGTCTACTAACCAACGCATACCTAATGCGTTGCGACGTACTGGACGTACTTCAACTGGTACTTGGTACGTTGAACCACCAACACGGCGAGATTTAACCTCTACCTGTGGGCGAACGTTTTCAAGTGCAGCTTCAAAGATTTCAAGGTGCGACTTGCCTGATTTCTCAGCAGCCACGTCTAACGCACCATAAACGATTTTTTCAGCAGTAGATTTCTTGCCGTCTAACATTACTACGTTAACGAATTTAGCAAGAAGTTCCGATCCGAACTTAGGATCTGGAAGAATTTTACGTTGACCTATTACGCGTCTTCTAGGCATTTTGTATCTCCGGTATCTTCAGGTTTGCTCTTTTAGAGTCAATACCCAAAACAATTAATTTAAAAATTTAGTGCTTGGCCTTACTAACGGAGAACCATTAGCCCTTAGGGCGTTTAGCACCGTATTTAGAACGAGCTTGACGACGGTCGCTAACGCCTGCACAGTCAAGTGCACCACGTACAGTGTGGAAACGCACACCTGGTAAGTCTTTAACACGACCACCACGGATTAGGATTACACTGTGCTCTTGTAAGTTGTGGCCTTCACCACCAATGTAAGATGTTACTTCGAAACCGTTAGTTAAACGAACACGCGCTACTTTACGTAATGCAGAGTTTGGTTTCTTAGGTGTAGTTGTATATACACGAGTACATACACCACGCTTTTGCGGACAAGCTTTAAGTGCAGCTGAGTTACTTTTAGTAACTTTGCTACGACGTGGCTTACGCACTAGCTGGTTAATAGTTGCCATTTAAATAGCTCCTGAAATTAAAATTACTACTGAAAAAATAAAAAATCCGCCCTGTTTACATGCTCGTTACAAAACGTGCAGGCAAATGGGTGGCGGAATTTTAATGAGCAAAGTTTAACCTGTCAACCTTAACTCATCGTAAGGCAGAAGATAACTGCCTTACGATTTCTTAATCTATTGATTAAGTTGAGATTATTGGTTTCCAGAGATATCTGCGTTTAGTGCGTCAGTTAGTGCTTGAGTTGCCTCTTCAGCGCTTACTGTTTGCTCTTCAACGATTTCACCTTGCTTGCGACGGTTTAAACGGTCTTGGTGATACGCAAAGCCTGTACCAGCTGGGATCAGACGACCCACGATTACGTTTTCTTTCAGACCACGAAGCTCATCGCTCTTACCATTTACAGCGGCTTCAGTTAGGACACGAGTTGTCTCCTGGAACGATGCTGCAGAAATGAAAGATTCTGTTGCAAGTGACGCTTTAGTGATACCCATTAACTGGATTTCAAACTTCGCTGGGATCTTGCCTTGCTTCTCAAGTTCACGGTTCGCGATATTAACGCGTGCCACTTCAACTTGTTCACCGGCTAAGAACTCAGTGTCACCGCCGTCAAGGATGATACATTTACGTAGCATCTGACGAATGATTGTCTCAATGTGCTTGTCATTGATCTTAACGCCTTGCAAGCGGTAAACCTCTTGCACTTCGTTAACGATGTAGTTAGCTACATGAGTTACACCACGTAGGCGTAAGATGTCATGTGGTGATTCTGGACCATCGGCGATAACCTCACCTTTAGACACTTGCTCACCTTCGAACACGTTAAGTTGACGCCATTTAGGGATCATCTCTTCGTATGCGTCACCCTCAGCTGGAGTGATTACAAGACGCTTCTTACCTTTTGTTTCTTTACCGAAGCTGATAGTACCTGTGATTTCTGCAAGGATTGCAGGATCTTTCGGCTTACGTGCTTCGAATAAGTCAGCTACGCGAGGTAGACCACCCGTGATATCACGAGTCTTCGAACCTTCTTGCGGAATACGTGCAAGTACGTCACCTGGGTTTGCAGTTGCGCCGTCTGTTACTTCAATCGTTGTGAATGAAGGAAGACGTGTTTCTTGCAGACCACGCTCATCGCTTTCGATGATTAGTTTAGGTTCTTTCGCATTCGCTTTACCTAAGTCTTTAACAACCACACGTGTTAAACCAGTTAACTCGTCTGTTTGTGCTTCGGTATTTGAGTCATCAATGTCGCTGAACGAGATTTTTGACTTGTGCTCAAGAACGATTGGGTGACTATGCGGATCCCAAGTAGCAACGATATCGTTACCTTGAACTTCTGCATTATCTTGTACCGCTAACACCGCACCGTAAGGAACTTTATAACGCTCTTTCTCACGACCAAAGCTATCGATGATAGTGATCTCTGTTGAACGAGACGTGATAACAATCTTACCGTCTGTGTTTAATACATACTTCGCATTGTGTAACTTCAATGTACCGTTAGTTTTAACTTGTACACTGTTTTCAGCAGACGCTCGAGATGCCGCACCACCGATGTGGAAGGTACGCATCGTAAGCTGTGTACCCGGCTCACCGATTGATTGTGCCGCGATAACACCTACTGACTCACCTGGATTGATGATGTGGCCACGCGCAAGGTCACGACCGTAACACTTAGCACATACACCAAAGTCATTATCACAAGTGATTACTGAACGAACGCGTACTTCATCTACTGAGTGCTCTTCTAAAAGGTCACACAGTTTTTCGTCAAGCATAACGTTACGCTCAACAAGTACTTCGTTAGTATTTGGAATTAATACATCTTCAGCAACAACACGACCTAGTACACGTTCACGAAGTGCTTCTACAACGTCACCACCTTCGATAAGCGGTTTCATTGTTAAGCCATCTTCTGTGCCACAGTCGTCTTCGTTGATTACTAAGTCTTGTGCAACGTCTACTAGACGACGCGTTAAGTAACCCGAGTTTGCTGTTTTAAGTGCTGTATCGGCAAGACCTTTACGCGCACCGTGCGTTGAGATGAAGTACTGTAGTACGTTTAGACCTTCACGGAAGTTCGCCGTGATTGGTGTCTCGATGATTGAACCATCTGGACGTGCCATTAGACCACGCATACCCGCTAACTGACGGATCTGAGCGGCGCTACCACGTGCACCTGAGTCTGCCATCATAAACACTGAGTTAAATGAAGATTGCTCTTCTTCTTCGCCTTTAGCGTTGATTACAGTGTCTTTTGATAAGTTCGCCATCATCTCACGTGATAAGTTTTCATTTACACGTGACCAGATATCGATAACTTTGTTGTACTTTTCACCAGCCGTTACAAGACCTGATTGGAATTGTTGGTTGATTTCAGTTACTTCAGCTTCCGCTGATTCAATGATTTCTGCTTTAACCGGTGGGATAACTAAGTCATCGATACCGATTGAAACACCTGACTTCATTGCGTAGTGGAAACCTGTGTACATTACTTGGTCAGCAAAGATAACGGTATCTTTAAGACCTAGACGACGGTAACACTCGTTTAATAAGCCAGAAATTTGTTTCTTACCTAGGGCTTGGTTGATTAACTCAAACGGCATGCCTTTAGGTAGGATTAGTGAAAGAATTGCACGACCTACTGTTGTTTCAACAATAGATACTTGCTCAACTGCTTCACCTTCTTCATTGTTAACTGTTTCGCTAATACGTACTTTTACGCGCGCATGTAGCTCAGCATTACCACTGCGGTATGCTTTTTCAGCTTCTTTAGGATCTTTAAATACAGTACCTTCGCCTTTCGCATTGATGCGATCACGAGTCATGTAGTAAAGACCTAATACAACGTCCTGTGAAGGAACGATGATTGGCTCACCATTCGCTGGAGATAGGATGTTGTTTGTAGACATCATTAGAGCACGTGCTTCTAACTGTGCTTCAAGCGTTAACGGTACGTGTACCGCCATTTGGTCACCATCGAAGTCAGCGTTGTACGCCGCACAAACTAATGGGTGTAAATGGATCGCTTTACCTTCGATAAGCACAGGTTCGAACGCTTGGATACCCAAACGGTGAAGTGTTGGTGCACGGTTAAGTAATACTGGATGTTCACGAATTACTTCGTCTAATACATCCCATACTTCTGCCACTTCACGCTCAACCATCTTCTTAGCAGCTTTGATAGTCGTAGCCATGCCGCGACGCTCTAATTTGCCATAGATAAATGGTTTGAATAGCTCAAGTGCCATCTTCTTAGGAAGACCACACTGGTGTAGTTTAAGCGTAGGACCTACTGTGATTACAGAACGGCCAGAGTAATCTACACGTTTACCAAGTAAGTTCTGACGGAAACGACCTTGCTTACCTTTGATCATATCAGCAAGCGATTTAAGAGGACGTTTGTTAGAACCTGTAATCGCACGACCGCGACGACCGTTATCAAGTAGCGCATCTACCGCTTCTTGTAACATACGTTTTTCGTTGCGTACGATAATGTCTGGTGCTGCTAGATCTAATAGACGCTTAAGACGGTTATTACGGTTAATAACACGACGGTAAAGGTCATTCAGATCAGAAGTCGCAAAACGACCACCGTCTAGTGGTACTAATGGACGTAGATCAGGCGGAAGTACTGGAAGTACTGTCATGATCATCCACTCAGGGTTGTTACCTGATTGGTGGAAAGATTCCATTAATTTAAGACGTTTAGTGATCTTCTTACGCTTAGTTTCAGAGTTAATTGTTGGTAACTCTTCACGCATTTCAGCAATTAATTGGCCAAGATCAAGTTCACGAAGCAAGTCTAATACTGCTTCTGCACCCATCTTCGCTTCAAACTCATCACCGTGCTCTTCTAGTGCATCTAGGTACTCTTCTTCACCTAAAAGCTGACCACGCTCAAGCGTTGTCATACCAGGCTCAGTTACTACGAATGATTCGAAGTAAAGTACGCGCTCGATGTCACGAAGTGTCATGTCTAGCATTAAGCCGATACGTGACGGTAATGATTTTAAGAACCAAATGTGCGCAACTGGGCTCGCAAGCTCAATGTGACCCATACGGTCACGACGCACTTTAGTAAGCGTTACTTCAACGCCACACTTTTCACAAATAACACCACGGTGCTTAAGGCGCTTATATTTACCACATAAACACTCATAATCTTTCACTGGGCCGAAAATACGGGCACAGAATAAGCCGTCGCGCTCAGGCTTGAAAGTACGGTAGTTGATTGTCTCAGGTTTCTTTACTTCACCGTATGACCATGAACGAACCATATCTGGCGAAGCAAGACCAATGCGAATTGCATCGAATTCTTCGGTCTTATTTTGTTGCTTCAGAAACTTAAGTAAGTCTTTCACCTTAGCTCTCCTGTCGGAGGTTAATCTTGAGGGCGAACCAATCGCCCCTACATTCTATTCGGCCTAACAGGTGCGGCTTACGCCGCACCTAAATGGCTTAATTTTCTTCCAACTCGATGTTGATACCCAGTGAGCGGATTTCTTTCAACAATACGTTGAACGATTCTGGCATACCTGGTTCCATCTTATGGTTACCATCTACGATGTTCTTATACATCTTAGTACGACCGTTCACGTCATCCGATTTCACTGTTAGCATTTCTTGTAGAGTATATGCAGCACCGTAAGCTTCTAGTGCCCACACCTCCATCTCACCGAAACGCTGGCCACCGAACTGAGCTTTACCACCCAGCGGCTGCTGAGTAACAAGGCTGTAAGAACCAGTTGAACGTGCGTGCATCTTGTCATCAACCAAGTGGTTAAGTTTCAGCATGTACATGTAACCAACAGTTACTTGACGTTCGAACTGATCGCCAGTACGGCCATCATAAAGTGTAACTTGACCGCTTCTTGGATAACCACCAAGCTCTAGTAAGTCTTTGATTTCGCTTTCACGAGCACCATCAAAGGCTGGAGTTGCGATCGGTAAACCACCTTTCAAGTTATCAGCTAAGCGACGAACTTCATCATCAGAGAACGAGTCGATATCAACTTTCTGACGACAATCACCTAATTCGTAAACTTTCTTAACGAAGCTACGGATTTCGTGCAGTTCACGCTGCTCTTTCATCATTTCTTCTAAGCGCTCACCCACACCACGTGCAGCAAGACCCATGTGTGTTTCTAGGATCTGACCGATGTTCATACGTGATGGTACACCTAGCGGGTTCAGAACGATGTCTACCGTACGACCTTTGTCATCGTATGGCATATCTTCTACTGGTACGATAGTCGAGATAACACCTTTGTTACCGTGACGACCCGCCATCTTATCACCCGGTTGGATACGACGTTTAACAGCTAGGTATACTTTAACAATCTTAAGTACGCCTGGCGCTAAGTCATCACCTTGAGTGATCTTACGACGTTTGTTTTCAAACTTCTTATCGTATTCAGCTTTAAGCTCATCGTACTGGGCAGCTAGTTGCTCAAGTTCAGCTTGCTTGTCTTCTTCAGCAAGGCTTTGAGTAAGCAGCTTTTCAGCATTTAGTGATGCAATTGAATCTGCGTTCAGACCTGCGTCAACAAGTAGCTTACGAGCACGGTCTAATACACCAGCTTCTAAGATACGGAACTCTTCGTTGAAGTCTTTCTTCGCTTCGCGAAGCTGCATGTCTTCAACTTCTAACGCACGCTTATCTTTTTCAACACCGTCACGGGTGAAAACTTGTACGTCAATTACAGTACCAGTTACAGAGTTCGGTACGCGTAAAGAGCTGTCTTTAACGTCTGACGCTTTCTCACCGAAGATAGCACGTAGTAGCTTTTCTTCTGGAGTTAATTGCGTTTCGCCTTTCGGAGTCACTTTACCTACTAGGATATCGCCGCCTTTAACTTCAGCACCGATATAAACAACGCCTGATTCATCAAGCTTGCCTAGTGCAGACTCACCTACGTTAGGGATATCTGCTGTGATCTCTTCAGGACCTAATTTAGTATCACGTGCGATACATTGTAGTTCTTGAATGTGGATAGTCGTTAGACGATCTTCTTGAACTACACGCTCAGATAGTAGGATTGAATCCTCGAAGTTATAACCATTCCATGGCATGAATGCCACGCGAAGGTTTTGACCAAGTGCTAAGTCACCTAGGTCAGTCGAAGGACCATCTGCTAATACGTCACCACGTGTTACCGGCTCACCAACCATACAAGTTGGTTTTTGGTTAATACATGTATTTTGGTTTGAGCGAGTGTATTTAGTAAGGTTGTAAATATCGATGCCCGCTTCACCTGGAATACGCTCATCTTCATGTACATTTACAACGATGCGGCTTGCATCCGCATACATTACTTCACCACCACGCTTAGCAACGATAGTTACACCAGAATCTTTCGCTAGTGTAAGCTCGATACCTGTACCTACCAGCGGTTTGTCCGCGATAAGTGTTGGTACGGCTTGACGTTGCATGTTTGAACCCATCAATGCACGGTTAGCATCATCGTGTTCTAGGAACGGGATAAGTGCTGCCGCTACAGAGATCACCTGTTGTGGTGATACGTCCATATATTGTTGGTCCATTTTGCCCATAAAGGTTGATTCACCTTTGTGACGACATGGAATTAGTTCATCAACAAACTCATTGTTTTCGTTCAAGTTTGAGTTCGCCTGAGCGATAACAAACTGACCTTCTTCAATGGCTGATAAGTAATCTACTTCATCAGTAACTACACCGTTTACCACTTTACGGTAAGGTGTTTCTAAGAAACCATAGTCATTCGTACGTGCGTACGTAGACAATGAGTTAATTAGACCGATGTTTGGACCCTCAGGCGTTTCGATTGGACATACACGACCATAGTGAGTTACGTGAACGTCTCGAACCTCGAAGCCAGCGCGTTCACGTGTTAAACCACCCGGGCCTAATGCAGAAATACGACGCTTGTGCGTTACTTCTGAAAGCGGGTTATTTTGGTCCATGAACTGTGATAACTGAGATGAACCAAAGAACTCTTTAACCGCAGCCGAAATAGGCTTAGCGTTAATAAGATCTTGTGGCATTACAGCGTCAAGGTCACCTAAGCTTAAACGCTCACGTACAGCACGCTCAACACGTACTAGACCAACGCGGAATTGGTTCTCAGCCATTTCGCCAACACTACGGATACGACGGTTGCCTAAGTGGTCGATATCATCAACATCGCCAACACCGTTACGAATAGCGATAAGCACTTTCATAACAGCTACGATGTCTTCTTTCGATAATGTGCCAGGGCCAGTATCTGAGTCATAACCTACACGGCTATTGAACTTCATACGACCAACTGTTGATAAATCGTAACGCTCGTCAGAGAAGAACAAGTTATCAAATAAGGCTTCAGCCGCGTCTTTCGTCGGTGGCTCGCCTGGGCGCATCATGCGATAAATTTCTACTAATGCTTCTAAACGGTTGCTTGTTGTGTCGATACGTAATGTATCTGACATGTAGGCGCCGCTGTCCACTTCGTTGATATATAGTGTATCAATCTTAGTGTGACCTGCTTTAACCAATTCAGCCATTAGCTCAAGTGATAGCTCGTCATTCGCGTTTGCGATGATCTCACCAGTTGACTCATCAACATAGTTTCTAGCTACAACACGACCAATGATGTACTCATGCGGTACTTCTAATTGGTTAATACCTTTTTTCTCGATGTTCTTGATGTGACGCGCAGTAATACGACGACCCGCTTCAACAAGGACTTCACCGTCTTCGCCTTTGATATCAAAAGCGGCAGTTTCACCACGTAAGCGTGAAGGAACAAGTTCCATAAGAACTTTACCGTCAGCAACTTCAAACGCAGTTGTATCGAAGAATATCTCTAGGATTTCATCCGTTGAGTACTCAAGTGCACGTAGGATGATTGACGCCGGTAATTTACGACGACGGTCAATACGTACATAAAGGTTATCTTTTGCATCAAACTCGAAGTCTAACCATGAACCACGGTAAGGAATTACACGCGCGTTATAAAGTACTTTACCTGACGAGTGAGTTTTACCGCGGTCGTTATCAAAGAATACACCAGGGCTACGGTGTAGCTGAGAAACGATAACACGCTCTGTACCATTGATAACAAAGGTACCGGTATCAGTCATGAGCGGAATTTCGCCCATGTAAACTTCTTGCTCTTTAATGTCTTTAACTGTGCCTGGTGCTTCTTTGTCCATCACCACAAGACGCAATTTTACGCGAAGTGGAGCAGAATAAGTCACACCGCGAATTTGACATTCTTTTACATCGAATACTGGCTCACCAATACGATAACTTACATATTGAAGCTCAGAATTTCCCGAGTAGCTTTTGATAGGAAACACAGAACGGAAAGCAGCTTCCAAACCGTGATCGCCATCAGCGTCAGGGACTAAGAATTTTTTAAACGATTCTAACTGCGTCGACAGTAAGAAAGGTATATCCAAAACTTGTGGACGTTTACCAAAATCCTTACGGATACGTTTCTTTTCAGAATAAGAGTAAGCCATGGGGTTCCTCAGCTTGCTGATCTTTGACCCGACCTGTTCTTGTAAGAACAGACTTAACTGGCATCTAAGCCAAGATGTACAACATTAAATTGTTGTTCTATTTCGCTCTGACACTTTCAACACCAAAATAGGTAACAACTTGAAAGTAAAGAGAAAATTAGATTTTATTTGCGTTACAGGATTGCATCGCTCTATAGCGCAAAAAGGCCGGTGATTAAATAATCACCAGCCCTTGCCTGATTACTCAGGCAGCGAACCTAGCAAAAGCTAGATTACTTAACCTCAACTTCAGCACCAGCTTCAGTAAGGTCTTTTGCAAGTGCTTCAGCTTCTTCTTTAGATACACCTTCTTTGATAGGTGCAGGAGCAGCTTCAACAAGTGCTTTAGCTTCTTTAAGGCCAAGACCAGTAGCACCACGTACAGCTTTGATAGCTGCAACCTTGTTAGCGCCAGCGCCAGTAAGGATTACGTCGAACTCAGTCTTTTCTTCAGCTGCTTCAGCAGCAGGACCAGCAACAACAGCAGCAGCTGCAGTTACGCCGAATTTTTCTTCCATTGCTTCAACTAGAGCAACAACGTCCATTACTGACATTTCAGCAATAGCATCAAGGATTTGGTCTTTAGTTACAGACATTACAAATTTCCTAATTATTACGGACTAAATATAGCCCAAAAAAAATATTACACCGAAAGTGAACAAAAAAACAGCTTAAAATTAAGCAGCTTGCTCTTCTTTCTGTACACGTACTGCTTCAATTGTTTTACACAATTTACCTGCAGACGCTTCTTTCATAGCGCTCATTAAGCGTGCAACAGCTTCGTCGTAAGTAGGTAGAGTTGCTAGCATAGCTGCGTCTACTACGTTACCTTCAAATGCAGCCGTCTTAACTTCGAATTTCTCGTTCTTCTTCGCGAATTCTTTGAAGATACGCGCAGCAGCACCTGGGTGCTCTGAAGAGAAAGCGATTAAGCTTGGACCTACAAGTGAGTCAGAAAGGCACTCAAAATCTGTACCTTCAACAGCACGTTTAGCTAAAGTGTTACGAACAACTTTCATCCATACACCAGCTTCACGAGCTTCTTTACGAAGGGCAGTGATAGCACCAACTGTTACACCACGAGAATCTGCAACAACTGCAGAAAGAGCACCAGTGGCTGCTTCGTTGACTTCAGCAACAATTGCTTTTTTGCCTTGAAGATTTAAAGCCATGGGTGTTACTCCTGGTTTAATGGGTTGCCGAAATTGGCTTCCCTGTTCTACTCTTCCCCATCAAAGATGGAGATGCTTTTTACGGCGAGAGCCAGAAGATTAGGAAAAATCTATCTGGGGATTCACACCGTCTACGTAGGTAAAATATTAAGGCCGAAGCCGCCTACGGTCTTGGACGGAAGCCCAATTTATCGTTTTAACCCGAAGGCATTACGAAATTATGGACTTCAACCCGAATTCTTTACTTGTTTCGAAATTAACTTTCTCAACAAAATGGCGCAAAATTATAGTTCAAATTTCGCGCCATGTAAACTCTTAATTAAGCAACAACTGTGCTTAGAGAGTTTTGGTCAACAGCAACACCTGCGCCCATTGTTGTAGAGATAGTTACTTTCTTCACGTAAGTACCTTTTGCTTGAGAAGGTTTAGCCTTCTTAAGCGCAACAATAAGAGCTTCAAGGTTTTGTTGAAGTTGCTCAGCAGTGAAATCAACCTTACCGATAGTAGTATGGATGATACCGTTCTTGTCGTTACGGTAACGAACTTGACCTGCTTTCGCGTTTTTAACTGCTTCTGCAACGTTAGGAGTTACAGTACCAGTTTTAGGGTTTGGCATTAGACCACGTGGACCTAAGATTTGACCTAGTTGACCAACAACACGCATAGCGTCTGGAGATGCAACAACAACGTCAAAGTTCATCTCGCCTTTCTTAACTTGTTCAGCAAGATCTTCCATGCCCACTAATTCAGCACCAGCTTCTTTCGCAGCATCTGCGTTAGCGCCTTGTGTGAATACAGCAACACGAACTTCACGACCAGTACCGTTAGGTAGTACAGTTGCACCACGAACGTTTTGGTCAGATTTACGAGCATCGATACCAAGGTTAACAGCAACGTCAACACTTTCTACGAATTTAGCTGTCGCTAACTCTTTTAAAAGAGCAACTGCTTCGTTGATTTCGTAATCTTTAGTTACATCCACTTTTTCGCGGATTGTACGCATACGTTTAGTTAATTTTGCCATTATCTTAGTCCTCTACGTTCAAGCCCATCGCACGCGCAGAACCTGCGATAGTGCGAACTGCAGCGTCCATATCAGCCGCTGTAAGGTCAGGTCGTTTTGTCTCAACGATTTCTTCAAGTTGAGCACGAGTTACTGTACCCACTTTTTCAGTGTTAGGACGGCCAGAACCTGATTTGATACCTGCAGCTTTCTTAAGTAAGTAAGCAGCCGGTGGAGTTTTCATGTCGAACGTGAAAGAACGGTCACCGTAAACAGAGATCACTACAGGAACTGGAGCGCCTTTTTCGATAGATTCTGTACGTGCGTTGAACGCTTTACAGAATTCCATGATGTTTACACCGTGTTGACCTAGTGCTGGACCTACTGGAGGACTAGGGTTAGCCATACCAGCGGCAACTTGTAGCTTGATAATAGCTTCAACTTTTTTAGCCATAATAAATACCTCATTTGGTGGGTCATAGCCTTGTGCGCGCGAGGACGCGTACTCTAACGGCTTCCCAGTTTAAAAATTGGTTCTCACTTTTTAGTGATAAAACAAGTTGTAACTTGCCCTAACACAAAAAGGCCGCTGATTATAAGTTAATCAGCGGCCTTTTTCAAGCGTATTGCCAAAATATTAATCAACTTTGGCAGCTTTAATTTTTTACTTACTTGTCTTGCTCAACTTGACCAAATTCAAGGTCAACAGGTGTCGAACGACCGAAGATAAGAACAGACACTTTCACGCGGCTCTTCTCGTAATCAACTTCTTCAACAACACCGCTGAAGTCAGCAAATGGACCATCGATAACACGAACAACTTCGCCTGGCTCGAATAATGTAGCTGGCTTAGGTGCTTCAGAGTTCTCTTGAAGACGGTTTAAGATGCGGTCAGCTTCTTTTTGGCTAATTGGCGCTGGACGATCAGACGTACCACCAATGAAGCCCATAACACGTGCAGTGCTGTTCACTAAGTGCCAGCTTGCATCGTTCATGTCCATTTGAACTAGTACGTAACCTGGGAAGAATTTACGCTCAGATTTACGCTTTTGGCCAGCGCGCATCTCAACAACTTCTTCAGTTGGTACTAATACTTCACCAAAACTATCTTCCAAACCTTCGATCTTGATGTGCTCAAGAATAGTTTGTGCTACACGCTTCTCGTAACCAGAGAAAGCTTGTACTACGTACCAACGTAGTTTCTTTTCGTTCTTCTCATCCGACATGGGATTAGATCTCCAATCCAGTTAAAAAGCCTACTGCGCGGAATAAAATGCCATCTAATCCCCAAAGGATAAGCGCCATAATCACAGTTGCAACCATTACAATTAATGTCGTATGTGTTGTTTCTTGGCGAGTTGGCCACACAACTTTACGTACTTCGATACGTGCTTCTTTTGCAAACGCAAGAAAAGTACGACCTTTTTCAGTTAGTGAGGCAATGCCTAAACCAGCTGCAACAGCAACCACTACACCAATAGCACGTAATAATACAGATTGGTCTGCATACATGTGGTTACCAACGACTGCGCCTGCTAGTAGCGCAATTGCTACAATCCACTTTACTGAATCCATCGCACTTGATGGTGTTTCTACATTCGTGCTCATAATATTTTTACCTTAACTACAGACACAACAACCCTGCGCTCTGGCAGGGTTAATCCATTAAAATCTAAACTTAAAAACTGACTTGTTTAAACCGATTTTTAATTTCAGACTTAGCACACATTGTGTAAAAAGTGGCAGGGGCGGAGAGATTCGAACTCCCAACCGTCGGTTTTGGAGACCGCTGTTCTACCAATTGGAACTACGCCCCTGCAAAGTGGATGCCTATTATACTTACGCAATTCATTAACACAAGAGTAAAAGATACCCATTAGTTAAAATCTCATCAGTTCGTTTAAAAATCAATATTAACATTGATTAAAAAGCAGTTTACCATAGACCCATTAAAGGAACATAAAACAACATGGATCAGTGTGCTGCTATTAAAACCCCCTTTTAATATTGTATTGTTATGCCTCATTTTGTTGATGGCTAATCAAGCTAGTGCACGTTCTTTACACCTCAGCACTTTTAATAGTCAGCAGGGCCTCAGTCAAAATTCAATCACCTGCAGCATCACCGACCAGCAAGGCTTTTTATGGTTTGCCACACAAGGTGGCTTAAACCGTTTCGATGGTTATGAATTTAAGCGTTTTAAAGCTAATAGCGATCATAAAAGCATTTCAGGGAACTGGATCACCGGCTGTGTTAAAGATAGTAAAAACCAGCTATGGTTTTCGACTGCAAGTAAAGGGCTTAATAGACTCGACCCTAAAACCGGTCTGTTTGAAGTGTTTTCTACTCGCCATAACGGAAGCCTAAGTGAAGATAAAATCTGGTCTATGGCGTTAGCTAAAGATGATGTTCTGTGGTTAGGCCACGAACATGGTAAGTTAACCCGTTTTGATGTATCAAATAATAGCTTTACACACTTTTACTATAAATCAACGCAGCCACTGGTTCGAGACATTGTTATTACCGATGAACTAATTTGGCTTGCCACAGATAAAGGGCTTATTTCATTTGACCCAATTACTGAGCAATTTACTCAGCATGCTCAGGTCTCCGTGCCGCTCTGGCATCTCAAGTTGCTTAATGACGAAAAGTTGCTTATTGGCGCTAAACAAGGTCTTTATATATTAAATTTAGCTACGCAAAGTAGTGAAAAAGTCGAACAGTTTAATGGAGCCTGGATCACAGACAGCCTCGTTGACCAACAGCAAAACCTTTGGCTTACAAGCTATGGACAAGGTCTATACCTTTTACCTGTAGGTGCTGACTTACAAGAGCAATTCACTCAATATCGCCATGACAAACAAAACCCCAACGGCTTAAGCAGCGACTACCTGCTTTCTCTTTTTCAAGACTCGCAAGGTGTTATTTGGCTGGGCACAGATGGCTATGGTGTGCACCGCTATGATCCTAAGCAGCAACAGTTCTCTCATCAATTAAAAACCTCTCAAGCAAATTCGTTAAGCCATAACTTTGTTCGTTCAATAGTTAAAAGAGCCAATGGTGAGGTATGGGTTGGCACCCGCGATGGATTAAATCTCAAAACAACGTCTGGTTATCAGCACTTTAAAAACGCCCTACCTAATAACAATATATTTGCCCTACACGAAGATGCTAACCAGCAATTATGGATTGGTACTTACGGTGGCGGTTTAATTAAGTATCAAGACCGCCTTGATGAGTTTACAACTTTAACCATGCAAAGCCACCAGCTAGTCAGTGATCGTGTTTACGCAATTACCAGCGACAAAACAGGTGCACTTTGGCTTGGTAGTAACCAAGGTCTAACCCGTTTTGAACCAGCATCTGACAAGGTGACTCACTATCAGCATAATGATGCGCAAAATAGCCTTGCCAACAACACCGTATTTACTTTGGCTTATGATAATGAAGAGCACGCACTATGGATTGGTACCCGAGCAGGACTCAATAAACTCGATATCTCAACAGAGCAATTTAGTTTATTAGATGAGCAAGGTTCAGGCGAGACAGGGCTTAGCCACAATATGGTTACCTCTTTATTACTCAGTGAAGACAGCATTTGGGTTGGCACTATGCAAGGCTTGAATCAAGTCAACAAGCGTACCCTCACAGTGAAACACATAACTGAGCAGCAAGGATTAGCTAACGACAACATTTTTGACATTCTTGCCGATAAACAAGGCACGCTTTGGCTTGCGACCAACGGCGGGCTCACTCGCTATAACCCCAGCACACAGCAAATGCAGCAGTTTTTGCCTGAAGATGGTATTCAACACCAGTCATTTATACTGGGCGCGAGCTTTCAAGCTGACGATGGCGAATTATTTTTTGGGGGTATTAATGGCTATAATCATTTTTACCCAGAGCAACTAACCTTATCGCACATTCCCCCCACTCCAGTGTTAACTGAGTTATTACTTAATAACCGAGCAATTAAAAGTAATCATTTTGATAAGCAAACCAATACCCTTGCTAGTGCAACTCTGACATTCTCGTTTGCAAAATCAGCGGGGGTTATCGGCTTTAAATTTAGTGCATTAAAAAATGGTGCGACTCCAAAGCATTACCAATATGGCTACAAGCTAGCTGGTTTTGATGAACAATTTTTATATACCGATGCATCCCTTAGGCAAATTAACTATCCGCAATTGCCTGCTGGTAACTACCAGTTATTGCTAAAAGCAAAAGATCAATATGGCCAATGGAGTGACAGTACACAGCTATTAGAACTTACTGTTGTGCCTCCTTGGTGGCAAACTAAATTAGCCTACGGCATTTACTTTACGTTTTCTTTAGCACTGACTTGGCTTGTGTTAAATGCCTTGTACAAGCGCAAACTAGCAGAGCAAGAAAAGCAAACCGAAATTGAGTTAAACAAACTAAAAGATCAGTTTTTAGATAACATTAGCCACGAACTCAAAACACCACTTAGCTTAATACTCGCTCCGGTAAGTCAGTTACAGCGAAGCAATGCAGACTCTCAAGCTCAAACGCAACTAGCCAGTATCAAACGTAACTGCCAGCGCTTACTTGAGCTCATCAATCAACTTTTACAACTGAGTCAACGCCCAAGCACGGCAATTTACACTGTCAGCCCCTATTCTATTACGCCATTTTTAATAGATTTAGTGGCGGATTTCAGACCTCTGTATGAGCAAAAAAAACTGCAATTTAGCTTTACTGACACCACCACTACAGCACTTAAGATTAACCTTGCTCCTGAACATGCCCACTCGATTTTCAGTAACCTGATAAGCAATGCACTTAAGTACACCCCTTCAGGTGGCACTGTCGATATTCACCTTAGTGAAGTGCAACAAGCGTTACAGTTTAAAATTACTGATACCGGTGTGGGTATTGCCAGTGAGCATCAGCAGTCAATTTTTCAGCGCTTTACTCGCTTAACATCGTCAGAACCAGGAAGTGGTATTGGCCTGAGCTTAGTAAAACAACTCGTTGAAAAGTATGGTGGCTCTATCAGTGTAAGCAGTAACATCGCTGAAGGTAGCTGCTTTACTGTGTCATTACCAGTGGTTGAAAGTGCTGATAAGCACATTAATAGTGCTACGCAAGTTCTTACCTCACAACAGACATTGCTGATTGTTGAAGATAATGAGGAAATGGCAGAGCTACTCCTTTCTTTATTTAATAACGAGTTTAACTGTATCTGTGCTGCTGATGGCCAGCAAGCTCTCGACCTTTGTCAGTCAGACCTGCCTGAACTCATTATCAGTGATGTGATGATGCCAAATATGGATGGTTATCAATTATTAGCAGCACTGCGTTCAAACCCAGCCACCAGCCATATCCCAGTATTATTACTTTCTGCTAAAGCAGATACCCACAGCCGCTTAAAAGGGCTTGATTTATTAGCTGATGACTTTTTAAGTAAACCTTTTGAACCTACTCTGCTAGTAAGTAGAGTAAAAGGGCTGCTTAACCTGAGACAAATTTTCAACCAACACCTAACAGCACAATTGGCAGCTCCACTGAATAGCGATACAGCGCCAATAACAGTACAAAATAAAGATTATTCCTTCACAGAAAAGCTCAAGCAAGTAGTACAAGTCCATTATCAAGATGAAAGTTTTTCGGTTGAACAACTAGCCTCAGCGTTATGTTTAAGCCCCCGGGCGCTACAACTAAAAATGAAAGCCTTGTACTCGCAAACGCCTTCTGACTATTTGCGCAATACTCGCTTAGAGTTTGCAAAAAAACAGCTAATCGATAGCGCGTTAGCAATTGGTCAAGTCGCAGAGCAAGCAGGTTTTAGTTCACAAAGCTATTTTGCCCGAAGCTTTAAGAGCTATGTTGGCTTATCACCAAAACAGTATCGAGAAAAATATCAAAAACATGCCGAATTTCGCGTCAGTGAATAAAGTTTTCGCCTGAGTGCTATTAATAAAACACTGATTTTTATAGCTTATCCATACAAACGTCAATAACAACAAAGCCCATAGTGCGGCGTTATTTACTGCATGAGATATAAGTTAAGGAAAGTCATATGCTCACCAAAACACACAAAGCAATTTCGATTACGTTACTTGCTGCGGCACTGACTGCATGCCAGAGTACTTCGACAACCACCAGCAATACCAATAGCCCAGATATAAACGAAGTTGCACAGCAGCAATACAATGGCCCAAAAGCTCGGATCGCTGTTGCCCGCTTTACTGATAAATCAAACGATTCACGTTGGTGGCGTAAAGAAATTGGTGAAGGTATGGCCGATCAACTCACAACGGCATTAGTCAGTACTAATCGCTTTATTGTTTTAGAGCGACAAGCACTTGATGCCGTGCTATCAGAACAAGACCTTGCTGTGTCAGGCCGTGTGAGTGCAGCTTCTGGTGCTGCTTATGGTGAAATAGAGGGAGCCGAAATTGTTGTGGTTGCCGCAGTTACAGAGTTTGATGATGACAACTCAGGCACTCGTGTCGGCAGTGGTGGCTTTATCGGCGATGTATTTAGCTCGGTATCGGCGGGTTTTTCAAGTTCCCACATGGCGATAGATTTACGCTTAATCGACACGCGTACTTCACGTATTTTAGCCGCTACCAGTGTTGAGGGTGGCAGTAAAGATTTTGACTTTACATCTGCTGCTACCAATTTTGGTGGCGCACTCGTTGGTGGTAACTTAAGTAGCTGGTCAAACACACCAAAAGAAAAAGCATTGCGCGAAGTGATCGTAAAAGCTGTTGAGTTTTTAGAATCAAAAGTGCCAACAACTTATTATCGCTATAATAGTGATAACACCATTGCAGCTGGCCATACAGCCCCTGCACCACTAAAAGTAACCGCAGCTGCAGCTCCTGCTAAAGCGCCAGTTGCATCGGTTAGTGTTCCAACTCACAGAATGCCTTACTACGAAAAAACTGACTTAGCGATGTCACGACTGAACTTGGTTTGTTTGGGTTATTTGAAAAGGCAGCCTCACTACGAAGAATATGAAATAGAAGACGTAGAGTACGATGAAGCAACCGTGATTGCGCTCACTGAGTATCAGCAAGAAAAAAAGCTAAAAGTGACAGGCCTTGCTGATGAGACAACTAAGAAGTCTCTTGATGATTCAGGGTGTATTGCCAAAACGAACAAATCAAGTTTAGAAAGCTTTGGCAGTATGTTTAAATTTAACTAAGCAAACTAACAGCCAGTGCCAGCACTGGCTGTTTAACCCCTTAGTTATAAAATTTGTAATAACTCACCACGATAAAAGTCACATAACAACCAAATTTGTTGAAATGGATGTTGCTTAGGTACATCAAGGTGAGTAAGTACTGACTTAAAATCATCAAGATGCCATATAGTACTGGCATTTCGAATTAATAACCAAGGCTGAGTAGACTCGTAGTGTTTCTTAGCTTTTTGTGCCAGCAAGCGATGTAAAGCACAGTGCAAACGCTCGTTACTCGGTGCTAAAGCCATTTCAGCAAGATCTCGTTGCATTGAGATAGACAGCGGCCGACCTAACACCGCCATTGCTTCTGTTTCGCTGGCATATAAATGTGCGACTTCAATATCAAGCCGTTCATCACCTTTATAACAACTCACGTCTGGTTTGCTCGGCGTGTTATGCCAAATATTACGCATACTTACGCCAAACTGCTTTTCGTAACAGCGCAAAAACAACTTTGCTGCGCCATGCTCCAGCGCTATTTTTTCTTGTTCACTTTCACGATTCATTTAATGTTGCATACACATCTTTTAATAACCCAGAAGCGCCAAAACGAAATAGCTCAGGTTGTAAATACGCTTCACCCATAATTGACTCAGCTAGGGCTAGATACTCAGCAGCATCGGTGACTGTTCTGACCCCGCCTGCCGCCTTAAAACCAACCTTTTTGCCACTCGCTTTTATGCTGTTCAACATGATGTCTGTTGCAGCTAGCGTTGCATTAACAGCCACTTTACCTGTACTGGTTTTAACAAAGTCAGCGCCGCCATCAATTGCTAGTTTAGTTGCTGTTTCAATGAGGTCATCGTTTAATTCACCACTTTCGATAATGACTTTAAGCTGCGCTTGAGTACCACATGCCTCTTTTGACGCTTTGACATACTCTAAAACTTTGCGCTCATCACCACCAATAAGCGCTTTGTAGGGGATCACTAAATCAATTTCATCAGCGCCGCGTTCAATGGCAAATAAGGTTTCATTTAACACTTGCTCTAACGGTTGCTCCCCACTAGGAAAGTTAGTAACTGTAGCCACTTTGACTTGCTGTAGTTCACGCTCAGCGAGAGCAAGCTTAGCGTCACTGACAAACTGGCTATACACACATACCGCTGTAGGAATGCCTAACGTTGGCTCAATACTGGCAACCAAGTTATTAATGGTTTCTGTTGTGTCGCTGTCATTCAGAGTTGTTAAGTCCATCAGTGCCACCGCTTGGGCAGCGCTTGTTTGCATTTTAGTCATAGCTCTTATATTTGTGTTGCCATATTAGTGACCTATAGTAGCAAATTTTTATCATTCGGCTATAAATCATAACTAATCACCATAAGGCTGCTTATTTACTTGTAACTCGTCGCAATCCCTTGTTAACTAAGTCTTAAGCCAAAACAAACCACCTGGTATAACTTTTAGTTATATAAACTTGGTTTTAATTATTTTTTACTTTTTTTAGAGCACTATATTCTGCTTGCCTGCAATAAGCAGTTTATTGATGTGTTTTAGGGGTGAGAACAAAGTGCAATATTTACCAATCTTTACCAAATTAGACGACAAACCTGTGCTGGTAGTCGGCGGTGGAGATGTCGCATTACGCAAATGCCGTGCGTTTTTAAAAGCGCGTGCTCATGTGACGCTAGTCGCCCCTGAATTTTGTGATGAACTTCGAGAACTTGCTGAGAAAGGTGATGTAACACTCATTAACGACTTTTTCAAAGAACAGTATTTAGATCAGCAAATGCTGGTAATCGCTGCAACTGATATAGACAGCGTTAACAAAGATGTGTTCGAACTTGCTAATGCGCGCAATATTTTCGTTAACGTGGTGGATGATCAACCTAAGTGCAGCTTTATTTTTCCATCAATTGTTGACCGTGATCCAATCACAATTGCAATTTCAAGCGCAGGCACAGCGCCAGTATTAGCACGTCGTTTACGCGAAAAACTCGAAACGCTTATTCCACAGCATATAGGTCCACTCGCTACATTAGTTGGTAGCTTTCGTGACAAAGTAAAACAACGCTTTAAACACTTTGCTGACCGCCGCCAGTTTTGGGAAGGCGTATTTGATTCATCAGTTGTAAGCAAAGTCCAAGCGGGAAATACCGAAGCTGCAACAGCGCAGTTAGAGCAATTGTTAGATGCAAAGCCAGAACCAGAAGGCGAAGTGTATGTTGTAGGTGCAGGCCCAGGTGACCCTGAGCTATTAACCTTAAAAGCACTGCAGTTAATGCAACAAGCCGATGTGGTGGTATATGACTACTTGGTTTCTGATGAAATTATGGATTTAGTACGCCGTGATGCCGACCTAGTTTGCGTAGGTAAAAGGTTAGGCGATCACAGTGTGGCGCAAGAAGATACCAATCAGATGTTGGTCGATTTTGCCAAGCAAGGCAAAAAAGTATGCCGTATTAAAGGCGGCGACCCGTTTATTTATGGTCGTGGTGGTGAAGAAGTACAAGTTCTTGCCGCGAATAAAGTGCGTTACCAAATCGTACCGGGTATTACTGCTGCTGCAGGTTGTAGCGCTTATGCAGGTATTCCACTTACTCACAGAGATCATGCGCAAGCCATTCAGTTTGTAACGGGTCACTGTAAAAAAGATGGTCAAGAATTAGATTGGCAGTCACTTGCCAAGCCAAATCAGACCTTAGCGATTTATATGGGAGTGATTAAATCACCGCATATTCAAGCACAACTATTAAAACATGGCCGCGGTGCAGATACCCCCGTTGCCATTATCGAAAACGGCACACGTAAAGAACAACGTGTGATTACAGGGCAATTAGGTGAGCTGGCTGATTTGATTTCACGCCATAGCATTATCTCACCCGCCTTATTAATTATTGGCGAAGTTGCATCATTGCATCATCAGCTTGCATGGTTTGGTCAAACAGAGCAAACCAGCAGCTTTGCCCAGCCAATTACTGGCGTAGCTTAATTTAACTTTTAATCATTTTAGTAGGACGACTAACAATGGCTTTAACACACCTTCAGCAATTAGAAGCTGAAAGTATCAAAATCATGCGCGAAGTTGCTGCTGAGTTTGAAAACCCGGTGATGCTTTACTCAATTGGTAAAGATTCATCAGTGTTATTACACTTGGCGCGTAAAGCGTTTTATCCAGCAAAGATCCCATTTCCACTTTTACACGTTGATACCAACTGGAAGTTTAAGGAAATGATCGAGTTTCGTGACCGCCTAGCTAAAGAGTATGGCTTTGATTTAATCGTCCACAAAAACCCTGAAGGGTTAGAGATTGATATCAATCCATTTGTACACGGCTCAGCAAAGCACACCGACATCATGAAAACGCAAGGCTTAAAGCAAGCGTTAGATAAATACGGCTTTGATGCTGCGTTTGGTGGGGCACGCCGTGACGAAGAGAAATCACGTGCTAAAGAGCGTGTTTACTCATTCCGTGACAAACACCACAGATGGGATCCAAAAAACCAACGTCCAGAGCTTTGGAATACATATAACAGCCAAGTTAACCCGGGTGAAAGCATTCGTGTATTCCCGCTATCTAACTGGACTGAACTTGATATTTGGCAGTATATCTACCAAGAAAACATTGAAATGGTTCCACTTTACCTTGCCAAAGAACGCCCTGTCGTTGAGCGTAACGGCACGCTAATCATGGTTGATGACGAGCGTATGCCATTAGAAGAAGGTGAAGTACCACAAATGAAATCTGTCCGTTTCCGTACCCTTGGTTGTTACCCGCTGACAGGTGCTGTGGAATCAAATGCAGGTACCTTAACTGAAATTATTGAAGAAATGCTGCTTTCAACCTCTTCTGAGCGTGAAGGCCGCGTGATTGATCACGACTCTGCTGGTTCAATGGAAAAGAAAAAACGTGAGGGCTATTTCTAATGTCTAAAACAAACGACACGATTAATGAAGTAAGAGAGTTAGGTATCGACGCCTACCTTGCACGTCAACAAGACAAAAGCCTTTTACGCATGCTGACTTGTGGTAGTGTGGATGACGGTAAATCAACGCTGATTGGCCGCCTTTTACATGACAGTCACCAAATTTATGAAGACCAACTTGCCGCCCTGCATAAAGACAATGAAAAAGTTGGTAATGCGGGTGAAGAGCTTGATTTAGCACTTCTTGTAGATGGTCTTCAAGCTGAACGTGAGCAAGGTATTACCATTGACGTTGCTTATCGTTACTTCTCAACAGCAAAACGTAAGTTCATTATTGCAGATACGCCAGGACATGAGCAGTACACGCGTAACATGGTAACCGGTGCATCAACCAGTGATGTGGCGATTATCTTAGTTGACGCTCGTTACGGCGTACAAGTACAAACTAAGCGTCATAGCTTTATCTGTGACTCACTAGGTATTAAGCAGTTTGTTGTTGCTATCAATAAGATGGATATCGTCGATTTCGATGAAACCGTATATGAGAAAATCAAAGCAGATTATCTTAAGTTTGCAGAGCAACTAAACGTTACCAATATCAAGTTTGTGCCTATGTCAGCGCTTAAAGGTGACAACGTAGTTACACGCTCAGAGCACACACCTTACTACACTGATAAACCACTACTTGAGTTACTTGAAGACTCACCAGCTGCAGAACTTGATAACGGTTTTGAAGCACGTCTTCCGGTGCAATATGTTGTACGCCCTAACTTAGACTTCCGCGGCTTCCAAGGTACTTTAACCTCTGGCAAGTTCAGCGTGGGTGATGCGGTAAAAGTATTACCATCAGGTAAAAGCTCAAGCATCAAAGAGATTGTGACTTTCGATGGCAACTTAGATACAGCTGAAGCAGGTCAAGCAATTACCTTAACATTAAACGACGAAATTGATATCAGCCGTGGCGATGTGATTGTACCTGCAGCCTCAAATGCTGCTGTTACAAACCGTATTCAAGCTAAATTAGTATGGATGCATGAAGCGCCGCTTGTATTAGGTAAAAGCTACAACTTTAAGTTAGGCAGCAAAAATACCTCGGCAGTGGTAAGAAAAATCGATCACACGATTGATGTAAATACCCTTGAGCATGGTCAAGCAGACTCATTACAACTTAACGAAATTGCTATTGTAACCTTAGAGCTTACAGAAACAATTTTGGCTGATGAGTACCACAACAACCATGAAACAGGTGCGTTTATCCTAATTGACCGCCTATCAAACCTAACCGTTGCGGCAGGTATGATTGAGCAATTACTTAGCACTGAAGAACAACAAAGTAGCTTTAGCGACTTTGAAGTTGAATTTAATGCCTTAGTACGCAAGCACTTCCCTCATTGGCAAGCGCTTGATATAACTAAGCTTAAATAATCACTATTCGCCTGTTATAGGAAGTAAAAAGCATGTATCAACAGCTGGTATTAACAGGCATTATGCTGGTATTAGTGGGGTGCCTTTTTGGCACTCGACTAAAACCTGCATGGTTATTTGTCGGCGCCATTGGTATTAGTTATTTAGCAGGGCTGATAAGTCTTGAAGATATGCTTATTAACTATGCAAACCCTTCTTTAATTACCCTTATTCTACTTGTACTCGTTTCGATAGCTGTAGAAAAAACCACCTTAGTGCAAAAACTTGCTCAATCTCTTTCGAAAGGCAGCCTGACAAGTTCGGTGACCAAGCTTGGTTTATCAACCGCCTTTTTGTCATCATTTACTAATAATACAGCGGTAGTGGCATCGCTGATCAGCGCGATAAAAGAAAGCCCGACACACTCACCGTCTAAGCTTTTATTACCTTTGTCGTACACTGCTATTTTAGGTGGCACTATCACCCTGATTGGTACTTCAACCAATTTAATTGTTAATGGCTTTGCCGTTGAAGCGGGCATGGAGCCACTTGGTTTTTTTGATTTTACTTTGATTGGTTTAGGCGCATTGAGCGTTGGCCTTATCACTATTTTAGTGATGCTCAGATATTTACCAGATAACGGTAAAAATAACCAAGAAGTGGTGCCCTTTTACCTTGAAGGTAAAGTAGAAACCGGCTCAAAGCTAATTGGTAAAAGTGTTGAGGAAAATGGCCTTCGTGAATTAAAAGACTTGTTCTTAGCTGAAATTATTCGTGGTGATAAACGTATTTGTGCGGTTACGCCAAAACAAGTTATCAAAGAAGGTGACGTATTACTTTTTGTAGGTGATATAAAGTCTGTGCCTCTGCTTACCCGATTTGATGGCTTAAAAGTTGTTCACGACAAACATGAGAAAGATGTCGAGCACCTAGTTGAAGTCGTTGTTAGCCATTCTTCAAAATACATTGGTAAAACAATTAAAGAAGTTCGCTTTCGTGAACAATTTCATGCAGCCGTTATTGCTATTCGCCGCGGCCATGACCGTTTACAAGGCGGCTTAGGTAAAGTTCAATTGCAAGCGGGTGATTCATTGATCCTTGCGCCTGGCAAAGAGTTTTACTCGCTACCTAATTTAAAACGTGAGTTCGTTTATATATCAGGCCTTGATTTACAAACTCATTTAAAACCTAAGCAATCAAATATTGTGTTAGCAAGTTTTGCTGCCGTATTGGGGTTAAGTATTGTTGGCCTAGTACCATTAGTTAAGGGCCTACTCGTTCTTCTTATCGGTTTAATGCTAACAGGCACAATCAAGCTAAGTGAAGTAAAACGTCGTTTTCCGATTGAGTTACTCGCAGTAGTGGGTAGTGCTATTGGCCTTGCCAAACTCATGATAGGCACAGGCCTTGCCGGTGAAATTTCATCAGCCATGTTATACGTATTAGGTGATTTCGGGCCTTACGGGGCATTTATCGCAATATTTTTAATGACGGTTTTATTTACCGAACTCATTACCAATAATGCCGCTGCCGCGCTTTCATTTCCGGTAGCGTATGCACTCGCCGTTGGTTTTGATGTATCACCTTTGCCCTTTATTATGGCTGTCGCATTTGGTGCATCGGCTAGCTTCATTTCGCCATTTGGTTATCAAACTAACTTGATGGTTTACAGTGCGGGAAATTACCGCCTTAAAGATTACATTGCCATGGGCTTACCTTTATCGATTATTTACTCGATTACAGTATTAATACTTATACCACTGGTATTCCCATTTCAATAACGAGAGTAAAGACAATGGATGAAAATATCGTTTGGCATAATTACGCCATTAGCAAATCACAGCGTAGTGAGCAAAAAAAGCATAAGCCTACCATTCTATGGTTCACTGGTTTTTCAGGTTCAGGCAAAAGCACAGTTGCGAACGCACTAGAAAGCGCATTAAATCAATTAGGTGTTCACACCTATCTACTCGATGGTGACAATGTGCGTCATGGCTTGTGTAAAGATCTTGGCTTTACTGATGAAGACCGCGTGGAAAACATTCGCCGCGTCGGTGAAACTGCAAAACTAATGGTCGATGCCGGTCTTGTGGTATTAACCGCATTTATTTCGCCATTCCAAAGCGAACGCGATATGGTAAGAAACTTAGTAGAAGATGGTGAGTTTATTGAGGTATTTTTAGATACCCCGCTGGACGTGTGTGAAACCCGAGATCCTAAAGGGCTTTATAAAAAAGCGCGAGCAGGTGAAATTAAGCACTTCACAGGTATCGACTCAGACTATCAAATCCCTACATCGCCAGAAATTAAAATCGATACTAGCAAAAACACCCTAGACCAATCGGTGCAAGAGCTGGTAGCGTATTTAAAACAACAGCAAATTATAGGTTAAGTCATGAATCAAACGGAACTGCTAGAAGAAATCTTACTCCTCGCACGCCAAGCCGGTAGCGCAATAATGGGGATTTACGAAAAGGACTTTAATGTTGAGTACAAAGCTGATGAAAGCCCAGTGACCGACGCCGACCTAGCAGCTCACAAAGTGATTGTGAATGGCTTACAAAATCTTACCCCTGATGTACCAATTCTAAGCGAAGAAAGCGCTGATATTAGCTGGGATATTCGTCAAACTTGGCACCGCTACTGGTTAGTAGACCCAATTGATGGCACCAAAGAGTTCATTAAAAAAAATGGCGAGTTTACGGTAAACATTGCCTTGATAGAAAAAGGTAAACCGGTATTAGCTGTTGTTGATGCACCAGCATTAGGTGTGTCGTATATTGCCGCAGAAGCAATAGGTGCCTTTAAAGATAAAGGTGATGAACGTATCGAACTTAAGGTAACTCGTAAGCCAAATAAAGGGCTTATCCGTGTTGTCGGCAGCCGTTCACACCCTTCTCCAGATTTAGCTGAATTTGTAAAACAGTTTGAAGATGTAGAAATGGTTTCAAAGGGAAGCTCGCTAAAACTTTGTCTGGTTGCCGAAGGTAGTGCAGATATATACCCACGCCTTGGCCCAACCTGTGAGTGGGATACCGGAGCAGGTCATGCGATTGCCGAAATAGCAGGCGCAACGGTTAGCAAACTCGATGGCAGCCCACTACTGTATAACAGTAAAGAAGAGTATCTGAATCCGTATTTTGTCGTATCGGCATTGCAGAACTAAAAGCGTTCCGTTAAATATCGTAGGCTGGGTAGAGCGTAGCGAAACCCAGCATCTATCCTGTAATCTTAACCCTAGCCCCTTTAATACTCCTTATTTTACAATCAGTTTAACCTAGCCAATAAGCCTTTGTTCCTATAGTATTTTGCTCTCTCAAACTATTAAAGGAATAACCATGACGACTGTTGAAAAAGCAATTGAAGCCGGCTACGAGGCCCAAATTAGCGCACTATATAAAGCCCTTTCACAAGGAGTGCTTGCCGCTAATGGCGATGAAAGCGAAATCACAGCAGCTGAGGCGCGTTTTAAAAAGGGTTTAGCATTTGCCGCAGACATTAAAGCCCGCGCACTTGCAGCCGCAGAATAAATACCCCAACTGGGCTTTCTAAATAAGCCCAGCTCTCTTCCTTTGTAAGTCTCTCCTTACAGCATAGTTATCTAAATACAACGCTAAAACATGCATTCTTAGTTGCTTTTCTATATGCTGCGCGACAATTATTATTCTAATAGTGGAGTGCTAATGAACACACATCAAGATGCTATGCCGTATGATGCATCGACAACAAGTAGTAACTCAAAATGGAATCTTCATGACACCCAATGGGTTTTAAGTTTATTTGGCACCGCAGTTGGTGCAGGGATCTTATTCTTACCAATTAATATCGGTATCGGCGGATTTTGGCCTTTGATTATCATGGCATGCCTTGCCTTTCCGATGACCTACTTAGCTCACAGAGGTTTAGCCCGATTTGTTTTATCATCAAAAAAGCCTGAAGCGGATTTTACCGATGTTGTAGAAGAACACTTTGGCATTAATGCAGGGCGCTTAATATCTTTACTGTATTTTCTCTCTATCTTCCCTATCTTACTTATTTATGGTGTTGGATTAACCAATACTGTTGATAGCTTTATCGTTAATCAATTAGGTATGGAATCTCCACCACGCGTACTGTTATCTGGTGTGCTCGTTGGCGGTATGATTAGCTTAATGCTAGGTGGCGAAGCATTGATGTTACGTGCTTTTGCAATCCTTGTTTATCCGCTTGTCGCCATCTTGTTTTTCTTATCGATTTACTTGATCCCAAGCTGGCAAATGCCAGATGTATCTGTCCCTGAGTTTTCAGGCTTCATGAAAACACTTTGGTTATCAATACCTATCATCGTATTCTCATTTAGCCATGCAGCAGCAATATCAAGCTTTGTACATGTACAGCGTGCTCACTATGGCAACAATGCTAAAATGAAATCAGAAGCAATTCTAAAGCGCACCAGCTTATTATTAATTGTGTTTGTTTTACTGTTTGTATTCTCGTGTGTGCTGTCACTATCTACTGAGCAAATGGTACAAGCAAAAGCTGATAACGTGTCTATCTTGTCATTCCTTGCCAATATCACTGATAACTCGTTTATTGCGACCTTAGGGCCATTAGTTGCCTTTATTGCGATTACCTCTTCGTTCTTAGGTCACTTCTTAGGTGCCCGTGAAAGCTTTAATGGTCTTGTTAGTAAGCAAGCCCATATGAACCCTAAACTCGTCGATAAGATTGGCACTGTTATCATGTTCTTCGCTATTTGGTATTGCTCAGTGATCAACCCAAGTATTTTAGACATGATGGATCAGCTATCAGGCCCTATCATCGCCATGATCCTTTTCATCATGCCGATGATTGCCGTTTATAAAGTACCTAGCTTACACAAATACAGAAACCGCTTAAGCACACTGTTCGTATTAACAGTTGGCTCTCTAGCCGTATTTGCGCTTATCTACAGCATGATTAAGTAATCTCATCATTGCTAGATATAGAAGCCCAGCCGGGAAACCCGCTGGGCTTTTTTGTCCCTTAGATGTGAGAGTGAAGTTAGCGAGAGTAAAGTTAGCGAGGGGAAAGTTGAAAGAGTAAAGTTTGGAAGTCTGGCGTAGGTTGGGTAGAGCGGAGCGAAACCCAACATGAGAAGAGCTATCAGCTTTCAGCCGTCAGCGATCAGCCGCGTGGTGTGGGTGATTGTTGCTGCGTCTTCCTCTGGCTCTAGGTTCTAGGCTCTAGGCTCTAGGCTCTAGGCTCTAGGCTCTAGTACTTCATCACACAAGTTCTGACTAGTTGAGGGCACCATAAGCCCTCTCAAGTTTTTCACGAGCTGATTCAACATTAAATAGCCAGTTTATACTTGTTCTTTCTTTATTCCTGCTCCATTCCCAGGCCGCGAGTTCTGTCTTTAGTTCTTCCATACTTGCTATACGTCTA
>NZ_JABVXE010000027.1:0-30267 GCF_013350085.1 Pseudoalteromonas sp. 0802
CGCAAGGGTAACACCCGCATCTCAGCAGAAACAATCTGTTAAAACGAAAGTCTTCGAATTATCGAAGTTGGATTTTGGATCTGAGAAAAAAGAAGCTGCCTAGCTGTTAAGCTAGACTGTAGAAGCCCTGTGATCAGAGTGAATCGATGTCGCTGGGTAGTTCACGCTGTGCTCCAGCGAGTGACATCCTACTACCTTGTCTCTTATTCAATGGTGCTTTAGGTAGGGCTTTTATCCTCTCTGAAAGAGCAGATAATTCTAAAGGCTCAGCACTTGGTTCAGGCATGACACTACCCTCAGGCAACATTATTAAGGCTCCAGCGGGCTCAATACCTGACACTTCTAGTAATGCAAATGAATCGGAGTGGTCAACTTGCGCATCTTTTGCTAATAATTTGCGCGCGTTTTCTTCGGGTAAAAGATTATCAAAAAAGCTCTGAACAGGACGTTTAGTATCTGTATCTAAAGTCATTTCATTTTGAATTGGTATATCCGGTGACAATGAGAAGTTTTCATCTGAGTTAATCCACTCTTGTGCATATTCAAAAGCCCAAAAGCCATTCACATCTTTTAACTCACCCATTTTTTTGTACTTACAAATACTGTGAGCGATCTATTCATGATCAACTATCTCATTAATGCGTTTGATTAGTTTCTTTTGCGCTGAAGTATCAGATGGAGGCAGCGCGAAGTCTATTTTCATTTCAATACCAAGTGACTCCATCAAATCAAATAACCTGCTTACGGACAATGAGCCACTTCCCTTTTCAAAGTCACCTACCGTATTGATACTATTGCCCGAAAACTCTCCAATTGTTTTTTGGTCTAATCTTTGGCTTTTTCTAACAGCAGATATTAATTTACCTAATTGCTTTGCTGAACTTACTGATACTTCCATTTTTAGCTCCAAAATTCACAGATAATTGTGAATAATAGAGGGATATAATCAATAGGGCAACAAATTCACAATATTTTGTGAAAAAACCTAGAAGCCAGTCAAAGAGCCAAAAATTCACAATATAATGTGAAAAATGCAATTCATATAGATACTGCAAATTGACTAGATAGACTCACAAGGAATAGAATATTAATAGGTACAATTTAGGAAGGAACTGAAAAAGGATTTTTATGTATGACCAAAATTAAAATTAATAAAATTAGAAGTTTATCCCATCTAATGGTTTTATTGTTTATTACCTTTGCATTGATGCAAATTTCAACATCATTAACAATAGTTACCTCAATTCTTGTTTTATACCATTCCGCATAAAGATTAAATCAATTTAATCCATTCCCGATTGCACATTTTCTTCACTCGATCCGGTATCGAAATAAAGTGATTCCATGCCTTTGAAACTTCATCGACAATTTCGTCATAGCCCGAAAACACTCTATTGGATAAACAATGTTGTCGTATCCAGCTCCATACTTGCTCTATTGGATTTAGTTCAGGTGAATAAGGTGGAAGCTTTATCAGGGTTAGGTTTTTAAATTCTGAAGCTGTATCGTATGTATGCCAGCCTGCGCCATCTATTATCACGACAGCATGCCTTCCAGCAGGTGTCGCGTGTGATATCTGGCGCATATGCTGCGTCATTGCTTCTTTATTTACGAATGGGCTAACTAACGCTTCTGTTTGGCCTGTGGCTGGACATACCGCGCCAAATAAGTATCCATAGTCAAATTGCTGTTGTTTTACAATCCGTGGCCGAGTGCCTGTTTCAGCCCAAATGCGCGTAGTCGGATTTTGCTGGCCAAATCGTGCTTCGTCCTGAAACCATACGTCGATACGGTCAAGAGGAAGATGTCCTGGTGTGTGAAGGATCGTTTCCAGTTGGAAGTTTTTTAAAAGCATCTTGGCTCTGTAATGATTGCTTCGGGTGTTTAGAGCGGCTTGTGATCCAACTAAAGCCAAGTTGCTTTAGAATTTTATAGACATGATTTAAGTGGTAATGAACACCAAATTCAGTGTGAATGTAATGCACAATGTCTTCACCGGTAAGGCGCCCACCTTGAAGCTCTGTGTTCGTGCGCTTTATAAATTCAGACAGTTGTTCAAGTTGCTGCGGTTGCAGCCTTGATGGACGTCCTTGAATAGGCTTATTGTCTAAACCACCCAGCCCATTCTCTAGGTAACTAGAAACCCATTTATTCACACTACTTCTTGCTGTGTTTAGACGTTTTGCAATATCGGTTCGGCTATTACCCTCATAAAATAAAGACACTGCAAGCAATCGCATGCGTTTTCGTGCGTTTGGTTCTTTACGAGAAAGCGCTAAAAGTTGTTCAGATATGTTTGGGTTCAATGTTAATAACCAGTGATTTTATATAGCCTATATTAGATCAGATATTTAAGCGGAATGGTATTAATCTATTTGGCGTTCATTCTTTCCTCAACAGTTAAAGCTTTCAATACAAAGAAGTTCTATTCAGCAGAAGAGATTAAAGAAGGTGCTATTCCATTTCTTCTATATTACTGGGATAACAAAAATAGCTCATTAAAGTCATTATACAAATGAAGCTAAAGTGCATAAATTATAAATCACCCCAAGGATGAAAGTTATCAGTTCTTACACCTGTTCTTTTCACAAGTGATTTTACTATGAGTGTTAGTCCACCCCAGTCAACAGCCGAGTATGAACCGTTTTTGTTTTCAAGCACTATAGACAGCTCTGGAGTTACCGATAATGTATCTTGATCTGTTCGTCTTGGCATTCCCGTAGCTCCCATAATTGCAGGCACAGTGTTAACGCCAGTGCTTATGAGCCATGTAACATAGGCCCTTCTATATAACCTTGTTTTAGTTTTGCTATGCATTATTTATGACCAATATTAGAAAGGTTTTAATTCCATCAAAGGAGTCACTAGCTGGTTTTTGTATGTCCAATGTGCAGTATCTGAGCAGCGATAGTTAATTAGTAAATCAATATTCTTGAAATCTAATTCTAGATCTCGCGCAATTATAGGCTCGTGATGTGCAATTCTATTTCTTAATCCCCTGACATTCTCAAGAAGAACCCTCAATTTATTTCGCATTTCCGGCACTGATAAAGTTACTTCATGATTAGGAAATACTGTATGCAAGAATGGAGTCCATAAACGATCATCAAACCTTCTCGTAAGCAGTTTCTCCCAAAATACAAACTTTAATTCGGGAATAACTTTTCCTGTTGTGTTCTGTCCATTTCTGGCATTTATTAGATCACGTCTTGGGCTATAGCCTCTATCAGGGTTTGGTAAACTACGCTCAAATGTAGTATTCCAAGGCCAATTTAACCCATATTTTCTCTCCAAGGCTTCAGATACAGCGTTTCTAAAAACCACCTCACAAAGGTGAAGTGGCGCAAAAAACGCCGCAGACACTTGTGCATTCCATGCATAGAGCTTTAATGCTTGCTCTGTACTCAACGCTGTACCATTAAAAACAATTTGTTCATATGTACTCAACCTTGAGTCAGATAATGACCTTTTGATATTACTTGACGGCATCGTCAACTCCTTTTACAATTCACTTACTAGCTACGGGATATGCTGGCTTTATGCCTCCCCCTGTAGACATACGAAGAAAACAAAAAAACCTGCTTTATGCGGGTTTTTTTGTATCTTAAAAAACCTATATGGGCTAGCTTGGTCGTAGCAATTACCCTTTCAAATTCTTTACCTATCACTTACTCTTTTAAACCGAGGGCTGGCACTGTCTTATACAAATCATTCAATGCATCAGTTAATTGTTGTGGATCAGGTATAATGTACGTATCGGTCACATCATCGCTAACATTTCCTATAGCCATTTAAAATTTGTACATTTTAAACAGCCGTAGTAAAAGTTATATCCGTCTATGTATACGCGAGTATTCACTTTGTACTTTTCTATTGTCCATAATTGAAAAAACCGGCCTGAAGAGGCCGGCAATTTCGCCCAAGTCCAGTGGTCGTAATGCCAAACGTGGAGCATGGGACAGTGATGTAATAGTAAGCCTACTATGCTCAAATGCAAGTAAATTTATAACTTAGTATCAAGCGGTAATTCAGTGAAGCTCATGTCTTTTAAATGGTAATCGTATAAGTATTTACCTTTGTCTTTAGGGTTTTTGTAATACTTTTCGTTGTATTCGCTCTTATTTTCTTTTTCCCATTCCTCAAAAAATACGTATCGCAGTTCGCTAATATCCACACCATCATCAAAATTTTGCCCAGTAATAAATTTATGTATTTTCCCTTTGTGAATGACTATATGAGAACCAGCGTACACACTCCTACTATAATCCCAATTACCTGAACTTAATTTTCTTGGGTGATACAAGTAAACATCATCCCCCATGTAACCGCTCATTAAATGCAACGAAACAAACTTTCCACTTGCCTCAAAAGTTACATATGCAGACTTACTTTCTTGATCATATGAAGAAACTCTTCCAAGCCCAAGGTATTGTCCGCAGGTACTCAGAACAAGAAGCAAATTTTCACATTGATTTTTGTTTTTATAGTTGATGATTCGCTGAGTATTTGTAGTCCTTTCTGACTCTATTTCAAGCCCTTTCTTGGCAGCAATATCATCAAGCTTTTTCGAAGCTCTAGCAATAATACCTTCAGGGTTTGCAAGTACTGATTGGTCTACATTTTCAACTTTAACAATAAATTGGGCGCTCTTAGCTAAAGGCTCGTTTTCAATGATACTATCATTAATAGCTGTACTGGCTGCTCCAGTAAAATCTAACATTAACAACTGACCAAAAGCCATTACACTCGAACCAGGTACTTTGCGAGTCCCTGACTTTCCGTCAGCACTATCCATAAACTTATTGCTGCCAGCTAAGCGCATTGTTGTTTTTGCAAATGAGTCATTCTCATTTGCTTGAAAGTTATTAAACACGATTGGCTCTTTTGTTGATGAACAAGCTGATAAAGTTAATGCCATGACTGAAGCTAAAGCTATTTTAGTTATATTTTTCATAGATTTTCTCTTTTGTCCCGAAAATAGCTCTATCGTACTTTATTATTTATATTGCGCAACTTTATAATCACTAATCATTACGGAAGTAGCATGCCAATGGTCTCGGCACATATGAACAATCAATATCATCTGCATTTATAATACTTCTTGTTTCGATAGCCCTCTCAGCCAGTTCAGCGTCAACAGCTCTTTGTGTTGTTCTATCAACAGCGTTTTCTCGACCTTCATTATTAAGCATTCGACCAGAACCAGTCAGCTTATCAAGGTCTTGATCAAAATCAGCAATACCAGACTCGATCATTATGTTAATCCATTCGCTTAAATCAATTTTATTCCAGTCCAGGTTAGACAGTTGTTCAGGGGTTAACCCCGGACAATTCCTTAATTTTGAACCATCAACTTTTTCAGTTGTATATTCTTCTAAGTCATGGCCAAGCATTGGGGATGCTTGTTCCATTATTATTCGAGATAGGATAGAGTCATAACAACAATAATCTTGACGACGTAGATAACAGACACCTAAAGCATCTTCAGCACAGTATTTCTTACCCACGGGAATGCATTGTTTCGTAGCCAGCCTAACTCCCATATCCATTTCATACTCGTGGCAAGCAGTGAGCAAATTTAAGGCTAGTTTAATATATTGATACACCATGTATGCAGCATATACATAGCCAATTACCGCTACAGCTTGACTTGCTCCTTCTGATAGCGCCACTGTAGATACTCCATCCTCAACGGTTTTTTTCATTAATGCCTGTGCTAACTCCTCTGGAATCGAATCATAAATGTAGTTCATAACCATCTGCTGTAGTTCTTCAATAGCTTGATCCGATAAAATATCCATTGCGGCCCCAGATGCATCAACCACCTCCCCTGCTGCATTACCTGCCGCAGTACTTGCCGCATCAGTAAATACTGTAGACACTGAAGACCAAGCGCTTGAAACAGCTTCACCAGCAGTTGTAGCTGCATTAGCAATAGGTTCTCTCAGACTCTGATAGCCGCCGACTACAGCATTGCTGGTTCCATCTAGTCCAGCTACAAATGCATCTGCTTGTAGCATGCCATAAGCAGCTTGTGCATATTCATAAATATCAACACCATCAGGAGCCTCACAACAGTCATTACCTAAACCACTTGGTTCCCAAGAGCAAAACTTTCCTTCACCTTCAAAAATAGTGCACGTTGATGGGTCTGTAGGATCTTCACAGTTCATCCCATCTTCCATATGCTGTATTACTGTTGCCATAGCAAGAACATCTGCGAATTGATCATTAACTTCACTATTTGATGTTTCACAATTCCCTCCAACACAAGGCAATGTAGCCGCACAGGTATTCTGTGTTACGGAGCTTGTTACAGTCGAAACAATTTCTTCATCACATTGATACTCAATAGTGTAAGCGAAGCAAATATCATCGGCGTCATCTCGCTCCCAAAGCCATCCTTCTGCACATGTTCTTTCAATTTCTTGGCATTGCGTATCAGTTTGGTAGGTAGCGCAGTGGTTTGGTTGAGATTCTATCTCATCCCAAGAATAACATTGGAATTCATCCTCTATTCCTGCAGCTTTTTCTTCCTCAGTGGCTCTCCGAGTTACAATACAGTAATCTTCACCTTTAGTAGGATCACAGTTGTATCCATCAAGGTTAACTCTCCAAGTTTTATTTCCTGTATCACCATTATAAAAAGGAGGGACTGTTTCTAATATTTCTGGGGGTAATCCAACGCTACCAACTTCGATATTTGTATAGCTATCAAATTTACAAAAACCTTCGAACCGGCTCTCAGTATCACCACTGGTGGTGTCACTAAACCCTGCTAAGCCATTGCTTTCCTTTAGCTCACTTTCAATCGCATCATAGCAACCGGCTGGATATTGCTTGTTTTCCCCTACTTCACCAGTAAACCTGTATCTTACTTGAGCGTTCAAAATCCATTTTGTGTCACCACCATCATCAGTTTTATCTTCAACTTGGACAATACCTTTTAAACCATTTGCACATGTTGGCGCTTGCAACTCTCGAATCCAAGTACTTTCATCAATGCTTCCATCTATAGTGGTGTCCGACCAAACACCAAGGCTTACCCTATTAATATTAGTATTATTAACTGTGCAGAAGCCTTCAAAACTTGGACCTTCAAATTTCAGCTCTGTTGCAATTGAATCAGTTGGGGCTATTGTCTTAGCCGTTTGCTGCTTTAGATCAAATTCTACTGTTAAAAATTGCTTGCCCTTACCCGCCATTTGCACAATTACGTCATATGCAACTGGTGTAGCTCTTTCAACTTCGCAATATAAGCTATTGCTTGCAAGTGGTTGCATACATAAATGATTTGTTGATTGTGTTGATATAAATTCACGTGTTATGTCAACTGACTCGTCTGTACATGACGATAACCATGATCCGGTACCGTCAAGGGCATCATTCACTTCATTAAATCCGTAATTGAAAATACTGCTTCTGGGGTTTATTTCTGGGGGTTTATTGTCATTCTGAATTGATTGAATTGTTTGGTATACAGTTGCATCACTAGCAGTGTCAGTTTTCAAACTGTTTATTTTAGTGGTTCCTGAAGCATAAAACTCTGTCTCATTACCATAGTGACTGTCTGCCTCAAATGTTGTTTGAGAGTGATTTAGCTCTGAGCTAGTGTACTCGTTTTGATTAGAAACATGCTCAGTAACTTTTGATTCATCAATAGTCCCAACATAATTACCACTATCATCTTTTGTAAGCGAAACTCCTCCATTACTATAATTTGTAATTAAACCTCCACTAGCATTAGTCGATGGAACAACAGCTGACTTTGACATGTCTCTCGCAACATTTACGCTATCTTCAATCTGCTGCTGCGCATTGTCTCCATAATTACCATAAGCAGACAAATCAACTGTTCTAGATGTCTGTGGGGTTAGGTAGTATTTTTGAATTATCTCATTTTCTCGATTTGGATTTATGACTGTTTGATGTGGGTATTTTAATAACGTTTGATTTAAACGTTGATCATCGGAGCGGTTATTTGTTGGATCATCAGTTTTGTATTTTTGCTGAACTTGGTCAAACCGTTCCTGTGCAGCAATAGCTGTTTCAAATGGAGTGGCAATCGATAGTAACCCAGCCCATACCCCAATTACTGATACAGCAATGGTTTGACCAACCATGCTTGCAATGATTGTATATCCGGTTAATTTTTTCTTAAAACACTTCATTAAACATAGAGCCGTGACTATTGATTTGAAGATATTTTAAAATCTATATTTCCATCTAAATCCTAATTTTCATTAGATTTTTAATTAAAATTTGCTCAATTAAAGCCACCTGATAGAGTAAAAGGGCTCAGAGGTGCCTTTGCTCCATTATCATTTGATATGCATACCATGATCTATAGTGTGGATGCCCCTACACTAGAAAAAGAACTTCACAGAAGATTTGAGAGAGCAAGTAAACAAAGTAAATCCCAGAAAAGAGTTTTTCAAAACCTCTATAGCAGAGGTTAGACAAGTAGTTGAGCAACAGGATTTACTTGATGTTCATTGGAAACTGACAGCAGAAACTGCTGAATATAGGGAGTCTTTAGCAATAGAAAATGCTCGACAAGAACATAATGTCACCTAATAGCTAAACCTCTGTTATAGAATACCAAACCAGCAAAGTATAGAAGCACAAAAAGGAAATCCAGCGTCATTCTGGCTAAACTAGGATACAAAAGAAAAAAGCATACAAACTTAGGGATGAAGGTGAGTTTGTATGCTTGGGTATTGATAAACAATTAGGAATTTGCTGGCTTAATAATTTATGAAATACACTTTAAAGATAGAGGCTGTGCTTATTATTGTCAAACTTCCATACTTAAAAATTTTTCGAAACTTTATGAGCCCCCCTTATTCGACATTAAGGTGGCGCCCATAAGTGATTCACTTCACACTGTTGTTTCAATAACTCCATGTTTTTAATATTAACTTTTTATAGGTGGAGTAAAAAAACCGAAACAAATAGAAGCTTAATTTAATATTAAAATTAGATAAATCTAGGGGGTATCGCTCAATTACCTAGTAATTTTTTGCTAAAAACAAATTTTCCCAAATGAATCCCTAAATATGCAAAGGTAACGAACGCAATATGAGCTACTATAAACATAGTTCACCCCCTAAGAGTAAACAAGACTATACGTCAGGTTAATAGTTTTCTAACTGACTTATCTCGGTGTGTTGAGAGTTTTAGTTCTAAGTATCTCTTTGCTTTTCCTTTACCCATGTGATCAAGGCACTCGCAAATAATTGAAACACTGTTACTCATCTCTTCTTCGTATTTTGGGCTCGTGTACTTGTGGTATGTTGTTTTCTTAAATCCAAATATGTGCATTGCTTGCTGTTTACTTAGCCTATATTTATTCAAAAAACTTCTAAAATCTTCGCTTTTCATTAAATTCCTCACTATTCTGAAGGCGCATTGATACCAGAGCTAATTACGCAACAGTCATTAAAACGCCACAGTAAATATAAGTAGTCTTCAAGACCTGGGATGGTTCTACCACCTGCCGCTGTAGACCATTTATGTTCAGACTCTCCCAATGGGTGACAGCACTTACCATTTGGGGAGTTTCTATCAGCTTCTGCTACGGGATGAAGCATCGAAAGCTTATACTGGGATTTGGGGATCATTGGCCAAAACTCGGGTTTACACATTGCATCCTCTCCGATTGTTTTTCTAGCCAACCCCTTTCGGTGCAAACTCGCAAGTACACGTTGTGTCAAAAGAGAAGTTACACGCGGCCCAGACTCACCATGATAAACATTTCCAGTAAATGGATAGAGACTTCCGTCGCAGCCAGCACAACCATATGTAGATTCTTGAACATCTCCTGCTGTAATTGCGGCACAATCCGCAGTACACCACGCTTTTGCAATTGGATTTGCAAATATAAATGCTTCTGGGGATAGTAAAATTGAGAGCAAATCATTGTTCCAAGTTGGATCAATCTCGCTAAGGTACATCAAATCAAAATCTGTATATTCACCACCACATTTAGGCAAATACAAAATTTCCAACATCGCAAATAATGGGTATGAATAGTAATGGTATTGGTACGTTGCCAAGTCTGCACCACCGGAACTTTTAACATCCACTCCAGTCGACAATGAAAATAGATCATCCTGAAGCCTAACTCCCCCTAATGCGGGTGCACACCATGGAACTCTCACATGTTCGACTAATCTAGACGGCTGCCAAAACCCCAGTTGATAGCCAAACTCCGGGATTCCAAGAGCATCATTACAAGCACAAATCGATTGGTCAGGTGCAGCCCCGTTTGGTTTTGGACCAACTCCCATCAATCGCACTGGTAAGAAGCACGACCAACAAACTTCATTTATTATATTGCTAAATACATTCGCGTTATTGCATGCGTTACCTTCGGCTTTTGTTTGCGTTGAAAATAAAGCTGCTAAGAAAATAAGGAAAATCAATGTAAAGCGCATTACAATTGAACCACTTTTGACTCTAACCAATTAAATGCGATTAGAAAGTAATGCCAAGCGGTATCCCAGACTTGCTTTGCTACAGTGGGGTACTCGTAACTTAAATAGATCCCACCTAAAACGCCTAACCCAACTAAAATTAATTTCATTTTTCACTCCAATCGAATTGACGTACCAGTAAATAGCCATTGCTTTGTGTTTCGATTTTGCTTGGTGTAGCTTCCACTTTGAATTTCTCAATAACTTGTATAGGCAAAATGAAAACTGGTGCCCCAAACTCATTTCGAAACTTACTAAGGTCATCCCACCCTTTGCCTTTATCCATATAGGTTAGATGAATCTGAAACTGTCCTGATATCGATTTTAATTCTTCCTTGACCCAATCAACCTGTGACTTCACATAGGGATCAATTACAAAAATGGTTAGATGCATAGGGTATTGTTTTAAAGGGTTGGTTATGTCGCCAGCTCGGGCCAATATTTCTCCACGGCCATTTTTGATATCTTGAGTTACGCGAACAGTCGTATCTATTAGCCATTGCTTAGATTCTTCTGACGTTGGTAGAGGGTAAGTTTTATATTTCTTCCAGAACCTTTCTTTTGCTAAACGTTGCTTCTCAGCCCAATCAATCTTGCCTGCTGCAGCTTTCATTTGCTCTATGATGTCAGGTTCGTCAATATTGAATAATTGGCCTAATGGCTCTAACTTGAAATCGCCTTGTTTTTGGTCAAATTGCTCTTTTGCATATTGCGCATTCAATGTACCCGGAGCAATAAGGTGCTTATTACTATTTCTTATGACGATAGTTGGTACACCGGTTACATTAAACTCTTTAAATCTTAGTGGGTTTATTCCTACATTTGGTTCTACGTTTGATATGGCACTTAATTTCTGAATAAGCTTCATCGTCGATGATATGTGTGTAGCCCCTTTTTCTAGCCCTCTAAATAAAATTGTTAAGTTATGCTCTTTGGCCACTTTGAAGGCATCAATAAGTGCTCTTCTGGGCATTGAGAAACTTACGAAAATAGCGCCATCTGTACCTTCTAATAAATCAATTTTATTTTCTTGTTGTGGAAGCGCTCTCTTGATTATTTCACTGGAAATAACAACAGCCTGATCTGCAATTGACTTGGCTAAAGCTATATCTTTTTCTTGAATTGTTGGCTTATCTATATCTTTTAACCACCCATTTTCTTTGGCTTTCTCGACAGCCTTATTCGCAGCGTCTTGAAAACTAGAAACATCATATTCGTTTTTTTGATTGGCACTTACCGAAACTGAGAACGCACAAAGCAAAACTATCGACTTAAAAAATTGCATATGCTTTCCCCAAAATGTCCTCTTCATTTATTGGCCCCCAAAACCTGCTGTCATAGCTATAAATAGTCTCACCAACCATAAAGAATTCATTTTCATTCAAGGTAATTTGTCGCTCATACTCTTTTGGGTTTAACTGTAAGAAATTAATGGCATGCGTCATTCCAGCAATTTTGGATTCAACTCGATTTACAAACATTTCATTTGGCGAGAACTTGATTTCATCGCCAGGAACACCAGCTGCAATTTTTATGAAGTTCAACCCTTTATCAAAATTTTTATCTTCCTTGTTAAATTTGAATGCAACTAAATCTCCCCTTTTAATATCCTTATCACGCTTGTCGACTATGAACATGTGAGCATACAAACATTGGTCTTGAAATATAGGAAAAGAAAATGTGAAGCGAGCAAAAAATAATTCCGCTAACCCATATAAGCCTAGTAGTGTAAGGCAGACTATGATTGTGCTTTTTAACTTTATGCTATTCATAGCTAACTGTTTTTGTGAGAACGTAAATAAATTCTACAGTGGGATTTTTGAGTAATTCTGTGATTTTCTTTCGTATTGAACTTTTTTTTGGGGGTTAAGAGAATATTTGTGGTACATTAACGACATACTAAAGTCTCCTCCAAAGAACTCTAGTATAAAAAAAGGTAGCCTTTGGTTGAGGCTACCTTTTTTTTAACTTATACATTTTCTGTCTTAAATGTGCTTATTTAATTAAAGTTTTTAATATCTCATCAATTTCAGAGAATTGAACAATACCATCAAGTATAGGGTTCCTAGGTCGTGGAAACTAATTCTAAATTTCGGTGTCCCAAAAGTCGAAAGATCTATATAGTCAAGTCAAATCTCTTTCGCTAGTTACTCTATACCCGCAGAGTAGTTTTTGAGGTAACCAGCGGTATCTCTCACCGCATTACCTTGAAGTTCAGCCTTTGCTTTAGCACCTTACTTTATGCGTATTCCAATCATTAGTTAGTTGTAACTGCTTCTACAGCCATTGTTAATTGATTATCAGCAAACGCAGGCTTAAAACGGAAACCTATGCGATACAAGCAAGTCATTAGCTTATCAATGCTGAACTTTTCAATTCGCCCATTAACTAAATCGCTCACGCGAGGTTGCGTTAGCCCTAATTGAGCAGCAGCGTCGGCCTGTGACCAATTTTTGGCATTGATAATGTCACGAATGACAATCATCAAATCTGAGCGCGTCTGTAATTCAGAGGCTTCTGCTTTATCTTCGGTGATTGCATCAAAGATATTTGAGTATTCAAGAGTCATCTTAAAAACCTTATTGATTAACTTATAAGCACTATATATCAATAGTGATATATATACAAGTGTTGATATATTATTGTTTAATTTCTTTTTGCATTAGCTTGTACCGCTTCTTTGCAGTGTCCATCGCCTGTTTATCGACTCCGTTAGTCGTCTTGGTAAACGAATGCAAGATGAACACTGTATCTGCAAACTTAGCAACGTAAATCGTTCGATATGCTGGCCTGCCGTTCTCTATTAACTCAACAGCACCAATCCCTACACTTTCCTTTAAGTGCTTAAACTTGCTAAATGGCTCTTTGTTTTGACAAATAGCGTTTAAATCATTTGCAAAGCGCTTTTGAATTTTGTCGGGTAACGCTAGAAACTCTTTTTTTGATTGATTGTTTATAAACTTAAATTTTTTCAACTGGCTAATGTCCTTCCAAGATTATTTATTCTTTTATTCCTAGTGGCGGCACTGACTTATACAGGTTATTCAGTGCATCAGTTAATCGCTGTGGATCAGGGATGATGTATGTGTCAGTCATATCATCACTAACATGGCCTATAGCCATTTGTATAACGTCATAATCGACACCAGCATCAGATAGTAGACTGGCGGTACTTTTACGCCCTGAGTGGCTTGAGCCTTGTTTAAAGCCGCAGCTCTTAAATAAGTTTCTAACGTAGTTCTCCATGCTGCTGCAAACTAACGTTTCTTTTTGCCCATCTTGAGTCTGATATTTTTTGACGTTAAACGATAACGTAACCCAGCGCTTACCGCTTCTAGCTAAAAACAATGGACTATCTCCATTCAGACCACCGTAACTACCGTCTACCGATAGCATGGCTTTATCTGCTATGCGCTTATCACGCCATCGTAAAACTGCTTGCCTTTGCTGTTTTAATACCAACGCACAATCACGACTTTGATTTGTTTTTGTGTAATCAGCTCTCATTCTAAAAATAGATTTGAGTTCACCCGACTTGGTAAAAACGTCTTTAACTAGCAACTGGCATGTTTCACCAATGCGCGTTAGTGAACCGAACAAAAACCAAATTAATGCCACATTTCTCTCAGCAGTTTCACCACGATTAGCATTAGCAAGTATGTGCTTTAGCTGCGCTTTACTTTCTATTTTCCCTGCGCCTTTTCTGCTTGCTTCAAGCCGCTTTACCGCGTCAGAAACAGGCCGTCTACGAACAGGTTTATGACCTTTCTCAAATGGCATATAACATCCAAACAACACCCAATTCCAACATGGAATAATAAATAAACACCAAAAACCACAGGTGTTGTGTTTGTTCGAGATATTGGAATAGGTATTCTTCAATAATCTTCAACCTTTCAGCAACATTTGAGCCCAATCAAAAGTTATTCATTTTTTATGAATATGGCAGTCAAAATAGCTGCCATATTCACATATCATTAATGAATTGTCTGAGTGATAGCTATGTATTCGAAACTATCGTCATAACATCTACCTACAACATAATTTGTACCTTTTAGCTTATCCTTGCTGAATTGGATAATATTATGAGAATGCGTTAGTAACTCACCATTTAACTGCCATGTAGTCGCAGCAATTCGACCATCCGAGTCATTACAGTTGAGATGTAATTCAAACACTTGATCTATTTCATGCATATTAATACTACCGGTTGGTTTCTGATTTGGTATCACACTCACTTCAAATGACTGCGAACCTGTCTGACCAAACTCAGTTTCAACATCAACGCGGATAGTATGATCACCAACTGATAAATCTCCAATACTTTCTCTATAGCGCTTGCTTTCCATGACAAGCTCGCCATCCAAGTACCATTTATACACTGAAACTCTATCATCTGGATGTGAAAGCCATACACGAGATCTAAGTGATACATCTAATGGATATCTCAGGTATTCATTACTGAATGTACGCACGATCTCAATTTCTAATGGGGTTGGAGGTAAAACTTCTACAATTTGACTTACTTCTTTGCTTTGTCCCCTGCTGTTAGTAACCCTAAATGTGAGGTTTTTCATTCCTTCTTGGGAAAACTGCAGAGTAAACTTGCCGTCATCTTGATTTAACACTTTAACTCCGGGTGTTTTTAGTAGCTCATATGTATACTCGACGCCAGGAGCAAAATGACGCTCTAAACCTACCCATGCAATGTGTTTAGAAGGCATGTAATTTACTGTAGCTGGCATGTTTAGTTCAATTTCAGGAAACTCGTATGTCCAGCTTTTCACACGAACTCTAGTCTCGTTGATTGTCTCTTGCTTTGACCCCTCTACCCAAGCTTGGTAGGTCAGAATAAAGTTTCTTCCTTCAAGAAGATTTTCACTAAATGTCAGGTCAAATTCACTATCATTTATTACTTTCCCATCCGGTAACACCCATTGGTTTTGAGTCCTACCATTAATAGACTCAGTTCTTGTGAAAGAGCTTCCTTTAATATGGTGTGTAGAGCCGACTTCGACTAGATCAGGGACATCTAAATCAAAATAGAATCGTGGCGCTCTTAAGAAGTAGTATCGCGCCCTAGCTTCGACAAAAGCTTCATCACCCAAACTACTGTCACTTGCTATCCCGTTATATTTCATTCGGGCATTGATATCTCTTCCTGTAAAGTCATCTTTATAGAATGAGATTTCTGCTGGACCTGAGAACCAAGACTTACGATTATCAGTTGACCACTCGATAACACCATCCCCATTTTGAACGAGGTTATCTCCGTCATACAAAACGAACTTTGCAGCTTCATTAAATAGAACTTCATTAGTTTGTTGAATTAATAGTTCAGGTTTTTCATAAGCAACAACTTTTAGAGTACCGCTAGTTGACCATTCGCCTGTAAACTTATTTTCAACTTTAACTCTCAAGTATTCAATTTCTTCGTTTTCATATCGCTTACGCCAACGTAAAGTATCTTTATGTTCTGTAGACTCCCTCCAATCTGAACCGTTACTTGAAACTTCCCACACAACTCGGCCAAGTGATCCAACATCTGCTCGGTCTTCAGGTGAGTAAATTGCTGAAGCTCTCAATGGTATCCGGCCCTTAATTAAGCCATCCTTTAGCTCCCCTTCAATTTTAGTGCCTTTGTACACAATAAAGTATGCACGAGCAGACTGAATATAGTACTCATAATCAGGTATAGGTGTTTTTGCTTTTGCTACTGCAACATAAATTCCACTTTCTTCGCCAATAACTTCCATTGGCATTTTTATGAAGGCTTCTCCTTTCGCATCTATTGTGACAGTTTCTGTTAATGGTTCAGGTATATTTCTTCTGTCATACTTACCTATGTAAACTTCCCATTCACCCATTGAGCTTTTGTCATAAACCCATCCATCGATTCGATTGTAATTCCCAAGGTTGATTTTAGCCGTTACTTCATCGGTAGATAGGATCTGATCATCTTGAAAATCTAGATTAACGCCAAGTGTGCTATCAGGAACGACTAAAGCTTTAATGCTTTGGGATGCATTTATTTCTGGCATTCTATGGTACTTAACGTTGTAATCGATAGGGAATACTTCCCATAGATTGCGTTCAACTTCAAAAGGCATATCGAACCTACCAGATGTTCTAAATATTTCACCTGTTCTTGTAGAAGGGTTTTTCGGAAATGTTTGGCTAACCCCTTTGGTGTCGAATGTCATATCTAATGAACCAGGGCTCGATACAGTACCCATTCTGACAATTTCACCACCCGAGTATTCAACTGGATAAAAACCGTTTATAAGTTCTCGCCTTGAGCTAGCTTCAACTGAAATCCCTGTTGGTTCCTGAGAAGAAATCAGTGTCTTTTCATTAGGTATGATCAGCGTTTCACCAAACTCATTAATTATTTCGATATCGCTTTCAATTTCTACAAGCGCTTTGTCTAAATAACCAACAGCCGATGGTGTTCTACCTCGCAATGATATTTCAAAGCCTTCTGGTAAATTAACCCAATTGAATATGCAACTTTTAACACCTTTGCGCGCATATTTAACCGCGAGGTCTCTTTCACTATAGAACCGGCACTCTTCGCCGCTCACTTGTTCAGAATCTAAATAAACCAATTCAATTAGTCTGAACGGTAGATAGTCGTTTTCACGATGCTTTATATCAAACGACATAGGAGCAAAGACAACATTTAGATCATAATTAAATTTATCACCTGAAGAGTTTTTAACTACAACACTAATTTCTGCATTATCTTTTGGTGATAACTGCTGAGCTAAGCCATTAATAGTGACAATACCGTCACCAACAGAATTTAAACTTAATGGCACGCCGTTTGATTGTACACTCTCAATAGTGACACCATTTACGTAGCCATTAAACCCTGCTACTAACAGTTCACTATCAAAGTAGAACTCATCATCTTCCTCCATACTTTGGCTGTTTCTGAAAATAGAAATTGATGGCTGCTTACGAGATAAGAATGCAGCGTTTTTAAATTCTTTTTTATCTGATTTTGAATATAAGTACTTTGAAGTAACCGTAATATCGTAGTGTCCATCTGGTACACTCTGCACATCAGCTGTATAAATAAACTTGTTATTAATAACTTCAGGCCCGGTTAGATTTTTTACTATTACAGTTTCACCTTCAGTAATATTATCGTTTTTAAAAAGAGTAGTACCGTCAAATTCAAGTTCCTTAAGGACTTCGTGCGAACCACTAACTTTAAACTCAAGTTCAATCGATTTAGGAAGCCACCATGTACCTGATATAGCTGGAGACGGTTTATCAAATACAACTCTCGCTGTTTCGTTCTCAACATCTATAGAAGCGCCTAACAAGCCAAAGCTCAATGGCAAACCACTAGCCCTTGCATTAACTTTTACTTGCTCTACCCGAGAGTATGCATATTCCCAACTTACAGTGGCCTGTGAGTTTATTTCTTTATCAGTAAAGTACTTATTAATTGAATTTACCTTAAACTGGTGAGAAACAATGCCACCCTCATAGCCAATGTAATTTTTATTTCCAAGGAAATAAGGAGTGATATTTATTGTGCAGGATGTACTTCCAGCATTTATTAAACAACTCCCCAAATTATCGACAATCACCTGTTGTGAATAATTAACTGGCTTAGTAGTGATTGAAATGGCTTTAACCTGAGAGTTTGGATCGTGATTGACATCGCTATTATTGTCGATCCATTTATTCCCTACATAAATAGAATATTTTGTTAGTTCAGGCGCAATTGGGGCCTCGACGTTAAAAGATGTAGTTCCAGACTTGATTAGTGTTTTCTCTTTCTCCGCGCCAAAATAGGCATACACTTTATACCCAACAGGCACAACTCCGCTCATTCTCAATCGACCTTTCAGAGAAAAGTTATCTCTATCAAGCTCATCCATACCAACCCATTCAAAATAACACTTTCCAGATACATTATTGTTGGTACCAATTGCAACCGCTTCATTAGTCACAATGTCACAGAAACCTGAAAACTTAGTTTGGACTGCTTCAAAACTAGACTCTTTTACGTGAGATACTAATCGACCACCTAAATTGTTAATCTTAAACTCGATTTCATCTTGAACTTTATTTAGTGTGATTGTTCTGGAATATAAATGTCCCAGAGTATCCTTGACCGTAACTTTTATTGTATTTAAGCCATTTTTGAAAATAACAGTGTCAGGTATTGTGGCCACACCAATTTTAGGCTTGTTAAAAGCAACGTTAGAAGAATTAATTTGAATAGATATCAGGTCAACGTCATCTGTAAATGAATTGAAAGTTGAAATTACCAGCTCTTGATTGTATGCAAAGTTACTGCTGTTATTTTGCTTAACACCTGATTTGAAAATATCAATTTTTGGGGCAGCTTTGTTAATTCTTAACCCATTAAAATTTTGGTTAGAAGGGATGCCACTTGAATTTGTGAAAGCCACAGAAGCACCATAATAACCATCTTCAATTTGCGTCATATCAAACGTGTAAACATATGCACCATTTACACTTTCTCTCTTAGTGCTCGTAATAGTCTTATTTGCTGTAACTAGTGAGCCATCTTTTGTATATAGAACATTCCCGCTATAGGTGATGCCACTTGAAATGGTTGGCTGACTATTTCGGCTGAATTTTACATTTAACTCAGATGGGGCCCACCAATCGCCAACAATCTCGCTTGAAGGCTTATTTAAAACGAGTTTAGCTGTGTTATTCGAAACTTGAATTGATTTGCTATTAACGTTTATTGTCTTTGTAGTCGCATAACTAGCAGGCATTGAATTAACCTCAAAAAGGTCAATTTTTGTTGGTTGGTAATTCCAAGGAACAGTTAAAGCGTGTTTGGTGTTACTAACTCCCCAATAACTATTACTCGAATCAACTGACACTTGATAGCTTAAAGAGCCCACTTTATTTGAAATAGCATCACCAAGCTTTATTTCTGAAAATGAAATATCGCATGAAGTAGCGCCACTTACTACTGTACAGCTACCAAGCGATGGTATAGATACCTTCTGACTGTAATCCCTTGCTTCAACATTAACTCTAACTGCAGAAAACTTGTTTGCGGGGTTGTAATTGGTATGGCTACCTACGCTTTTCCATGAGTTTCCAAGCTTAACTGAGTATCTTTGGACAGTGGGCTTAACTGGAGCTGCAAAATTGAAAATAAAGTTTTTTGTATCAACTAACTTTTTAGCTTTTGCTGACCCTGAATAATAATAAATTGAGTAGCCAATACTATTCGGACCTGAATTGGAGGCAACGCCTTCAACTTTAAATCCATCAATTGAATAACCGGCTGTGTTATTCCATTCAAATAAACAATATCCAGCGCTTAAGGTTCCCCCTTGTAATGCTAAATTATTATCTGTAGTGACAGTACAGTAATCGTCTATAACAGTTTGGCGAGCCTCAAGCTTGAAGTTTCTTACGTTTGAAATAAGTGTGCCTGATTTGTTCTCGATGACAAATTCTGGTTTGTAGACATTCATCGTTCCTTTGATAGTTGTGATAGCAATAGCGCTAAATGAAAACTTCAAAGTAGTTAAAGCCGCTGCCTTTAAATAACTCATTATTAGACCTTGTTGGAATTACTCAGAGTTAACTTACCAACTTAGCCAATCAATAAAGCCTGAAAAAAAATTGAAATAGAAGAAAAATTCGTTTTATTAATTTTGGAAGGGAATGATTAAAGAAATTTCCAACCAACCCTAGTCAAACTGCACTATCACATTTAACTTTGTCATTAAAAGCAACAAAGAAAATAGCATACATCGATATGCATAAAGTTGTTTCTGAATAGATTGCAACAGTCTTCCATATGGGAAATTTTGCCATGACTGGATACAAGCTTAACCAAAACACAGTGTAAATTGATAAAGTAAACATAGCTGGTTTAATGATCTTCTGTGGAAGAAGATGTTTAAACTTAACTAAGAAGATTACCAAGAAAATGTAAAATGAAGCATTAAACATTGCCAGTAGCCCTCTGAAGTTCCAAGTGGAAATCCCGAGCCACCAGCCAATTAACAACCAAGAGTAAATTATAGAAAAAACACAAAAAGTTATTTTGAAACTAACTTTCAATTTAAGTAAGTAGAAAAGGCCGAACAGCATAAAAAACTTTTCTAGAAAGTTAAGAGATGTGAAGTACAAAAGTGTGTTCCATACATCTCCACTATTGTATAAAAAGAATAACCCTACCTTAGTCACGCATGAAATAGCTATGGCAAAAAAGAAGCAAATAGCCGAAAGGTTTTTATTGAATATGATTGATTTATAAAACTGAACACTAAAGGCTAGCAAAACAGGTGCGCTTATCACGTAAGCTAATTGATTAACCATTCATACGCCTTTCTGACTAGTTTATAAAGGGTAAGTGTAGTTGATGAATTAGGTACTGTACTTTTATAGCATATGTATTTTTAGTTTGAATAAATAAAGCTCATCTTAATAAATACTTTATAACTTATATATCAGATGGTTACGAAAAGGAAATGGCCTACTCTATGACAATATTAATTTTTTGCCTTAATCAACAAAGTCAAAACTTGTGAAACTAATTGGGATAAAAAATCTTCGCTATACTCTAACACTTTCTCCAACTCGGCTTTGTTTTTAGATGGCTCTAAACCGATAACAAAGCTTTCAAACTCTTGGCGGTTATCTAGTATCGAAATCACATTGTCGATTGTTAAATTAGGCTTTGAACCCTCTAGCAAAGCAATAAGCTTAAGTGAAAATTTACTAAATGGGCTTTCATCACAATATTGCTTAATTTTTTCTGCAATCATACCTACCTCAATATTTAAAAAACCAAATTACTTATAAAGCACTAGACGGCGCTAGTAATGAAATCTCTTTGTTAAACGATTGAAATCGCTCGTTACACAAAGCCAGTACAAGCTTATTTTTATTCTTTTTTGTTAACGATCTATTTTTTAGATTCGCGATGAATTTCACTCAAAATGGCAAAAACTAAAATCACAAAACACCAAACAGGTAACCAAATAAAGGTGGCTAGATTGCTTTGGAAGGTTGTAATGTTTTTTACACTCCAATAGCTATTGCAATATATGGCCATTAAAATAATGTACGTTAGGATGCTGATAGCGAGTACGATGTACCAGGTTATAGTATTGAGCTCGCTTCTAGCGCTTATTAATATTATTGACGAGCTTGTTAACACGAAGATGTTTGAATACACAATCACTAAAAATATATTTAGGAATTCGATGTCGAGTGTGAAAAAAGCATCGATGCTGCCTAAGTTCTCAACAATGAGCGAATGAACGTACAAAATGAAAACTAAGAACGCTGTCAAGACTGCTGCTGTAACAAGACTGGTCGTTATATATTTACATCGCTTTAATTCTTCTGATTTCACATTACTCATACAATCACCTTACTGATTTTATATTGTCTTGATAAAACCGACTTAACCTCAATCTAATTGATAAGAACGCAGGTTTTCTGCTTCACTATTAGATTTTGTTACCTTTGAATTCGTGGCTCGTAATTTTGTTGGCGCATTTTTAATAGCAAGCGATGCACACATTTTCACTTGCTCTAAACCATATTCGCTTTTTTGTGTTAATCCCGATTCAATTAGAGCTTGCTCACCTTGGATGCTTACTTTTATTTCAGGGCAATCAACATATCTCAGGCTTGGGCCGCATGACCACTTCGCATAGTCATCTGATCTGCTGCTATTGCTTGATGTAATAGAATAACTAAACTCATGAGCAGTATAGCTTTTACAATCAAGATCAAAAAAACCAGCCCTTTTTAATTTCACTGAACCAATTTCACTAAGTTTCTCTTTCTCAACCGGGGTTAAGCTCATTTCAATATCCGGTATAGAGCCTCGGTAGTTAGACACCCACGCTAAAATACCCGCAACTAAAAGCGTAACTAATAGTAAAGTGAGTAATGTGATCAGCTTACGTTCTGAATTTAATTCCACAACAAACTCCGGGTTTGAAATTTTTAGACAACTTAATTAGCTTCTACAGTTATTTCTGTATCCAACCTATGAATACCAGCAAAGTAAATTTGCCTTCTGCTAACCGTTTAAAGATAAGATCTAGATTTGCTAGTAATATATCAGTATGTATTTATCGTGCTCCGCGAGTTTTATTTACTATTTTTAGTTTTTTTTTGCGATTCCGTGAGATATTTATGCTTCACAAAGAGAGCAAAACAATGAAATTGAATGTTAAGAGTTAATTTGTAGTTTCTAGTGTCGATAGAATTTCTTCCACATCAGAAACTTCAACTTTTTCCCCAATTAATATGGATTTAGTAGACCCGCTTTGAGATAAGTCGCTTGCTTTAACAATATCGCCAAATCCTCTTAAGATCATATCTTGTTCGGCCAATTCATAACCATCGTCGAACTTAGTTAAGAGAAGTAAGCGTTGTAATGATTTTTCACCAATCTCAGTTGGGCAATATAAATCTAGCTGTCCTTTTCCACCATGACGCACTAAACGTCCCCGTATTTGATGGCACGTTATTGTTCCGAACCTTTCAGCATGATAGATGATCGTTTTTGTTAACCGAGGGATAGTCAAGCCAATTTCAACCATTGTTGTAGAGATTAGTATGCTAGCCTTGCCCGACTTAATATCTGCAATTGATTTTCTGTTGTGGTCTGGACTGCAACCCGAATGAATATACCTAACTTTATTTCGGGCAAACTTGTTCCACTTCGTGAATACCTCTTCTACAGATGCGAAATTCTCAGAATTATCCTTTGTTGGACATACAACGAGTACTTTGTTACCAAGCTCAACTTGATTAAGGCACTCTTTCATTAGTGCATGGCTTTCACTTTTAAGTCTTAACTTAGTGGTTATCTCTTTCTTAGCATGACATTTGGTAAGTCTGAATATGTGCTTTGAATTACCATACGAAATCAAAGCCTGGGTTCTAGGTATTGGAGTAGCTGTTGCTTCCAAAAAGTGTGTATTTTCAGAAAGTAGTAATTCTCTTTGCTCAAGTCCAAACCGATGCTGTTCATCAACCACAACTAAATCCAGTACACCAACCCTTCGATGTAACAGAGCGCTTGTACCGATTAGAAAATTCGTTTCCTCTAAGTTTGTTTGTTCTGTTTCTAATGTAACTAAGACTGGCTTTAACGAACCAAAATATGAATTTAACTCTTCATGAATTTGCTCTGCAAGGGTTTGGCTAGGTAACATAATCGCTGCTCGCCCACCAGCGGAGACCACTGAAGCAGCGCAAATTCCGTAGACAACTGTTTTTCCAGTTCCTACATCACCAATTAGAGCCCCATCGACTTTGGTACCTTCCTTAAATTTATTTGTTATTGATTCAACAATTTGTGTTTGTTCTGTAGTTAATTCAAAAGGAATTTTTTCCTTTAGCACGTTGATAGGTAGACCGTGTAAAGAATTTACAAGTTTATTTGGCTCTCTTGGATTTAAGGCATTCATTTCACGGATACAATATAAGGCGGCAATTCTTTTTATGACACCCCTAGCTTCTTCCCATGACTCTACCGAACTAGGATTGTGCAATTCGGTTAGAACATCTTTTAAAGTCATTTTCTTAGTCTTTAAAACTTGTCTAATGTTTGGTACCCATTTTATAACTTCCCTTAGATGTTTTTCTGCTTGATTAAGTGTGCTGGGTAACTGTTTTCTAATAACCTCTCTTACCTGCTCTTTAGACAGGTAACCGCGCTTAGATTTGTAAATTGGTACGAATTTCCCAATGTCAGCACTGGATATCAATTTTGCTGCGCGTAAGTTTAGGTAAGCCCCATTAGCAAATGAAACTCCTTTAAAGTAATAGGTTGAACCAACTTCAGCCAGACTTTCTTCAATAAGCTTTGTATCACCGAAAAGCTTTATTGAAAGTAAGTAGCCTAACTCGTCAAACAGCTCAATTGTTAATACCCCTTTCCCTCTAACCAAATTGAAAGATGGTGCTGATACTAATTTTCCAGCTATTACTATTTTATGGCCGCTTAATTGATATGCCTTAGAAAATTCAGTGACAATGTTTGTGTAATCTTCAATTTCAACTGGGCAAATTAATGGCACCTGCCAAGCATGTTTAATACCAAAGCACTCTAATGATTTCAGCTCCATCATTTTCCCCGTCTTTGAATCGTTCCTTTATATTCCCTCATATTGAAAAATGTGCAACTTGGAGGTTTTTAACTCTAAAAATGCGCGATATCTATGTTTTGAAATAATGAAGTAAATTAATTACTGGATTTGTTTATGAATAATCATCCCCTATATCAACCACAATATCAGCCTCAAAGTGCGAATGAGTATTTTGATTCTAGTCAGATGCATAACACTGGTGCTGAATGTCAAAACCAATACGTGAATGAGAACTATGCTCCTAGTCATATGCATAACAATAACGCTCAGTCTCCAGTGAAACAGGGTCAAGAAGGCCAAACACAAAGCTGTGATTTCAACCCTGATTATGCTCCCGGTGGTAGGTATTACTCAATTAAAGTTCATGCAAGCAAGGCTGCTGTCGAATTCAAAGCAGATATAACAAGGAAAGGGGTAATTACTATTCGAATTGAGGCAGCTTCTGGAGCAAATAAAAGTTATGACTGGAAAAACAAAATTTCCATTCAGCTTACTCAGCTAGGTTTGATTGAATTTCTATGCGCATTTTTATTCATTAAGGAAAGTATTGAGTTAAAGCATTACGGAGCAAAGAATGACAAATCATTAAAGGTTCAATACCAAGAAAGGAAGTTGTTTGTGCAAGTATCACAAAAAGGTAAAAAGCTTTGTGGAGTACCTATTCCTATCAATGAAGCAGTTCGTATAGGTCAATTTGCACTGGACTCATATTTGAAAAACTTCGACAACATCAGTGCTGAATTTGCTGTGCAGAATTTTAATCGAGCAGCTAGTTTGGGTCTTTGAGCGCTTGAAAATGGAGGTTGAAGATGTTTTTACAAAATGACGATGCTCTAGAAATACCTCATGGTAATTCATCTGTTTGGCGGTATATGAGTACTTGGAAATTTGAACAGTTACTCATAAATTCCACTTTGTTTTTTCCAAACGCTAATGCACTCTCAGATCAATATGAAGTATCTATACCTGAAAGTGTTAAAAACAAAAAAAGAGATGACCTAATTAATGACGGTATTACAGGGAACAATCTTAAAGGTGAATTGGAAGCTTTTTTTTGGAACACCAATCCTAAGAAAAATTGTGTCTTTATCAACTGCTGGTCATTAACTCCACATGAGTCATACGCTTTATGGAAGATTTATCTTTCAGGTGAAGCGAATGGGGTTGCCGTTAAAACGTCGGTGAGCAAACTTAAACGCTCTGTGATTAATGGGCAAGACAATAACCCAGAGCCATTTTATATGGGTAAAGTTAAATATAAAAAACACCTTTGCGATGATAGCCTATCAAGGCTATCACTAATAACAACGAAAAAACCATTTTATGATTTTGAAAAAGAGCTAAGGCTTTTCATATTGAATGATTCACCTCCTGAGAAGAGCTTGGATCAAACTGTTAATTTCATTCAAGGTAAGAGCGTGAAGATTGATGTTAATGAGCTTATTCAAGAAGTGTACATTTCGCCATTTGCTTCGCAAGGTTACATAGATGAGGTAAAACAATTGCTTAAAAAGTATGGTTATTCAAAGGCTTTGATTAAAAAATCTGAAATACTTGATATGTAAAATTGGCTTTAATCCACTGCACTGTTCAACTTTAACAGTGCAGTCCCCATAACCAATATAGTACTGCCCCTTACTGCTCGATTAAAAGAGTTTCAACAACTTCTTCTGTCGTATTGCTTTTAATTTTTATTTTTTTAGCGTGTTTATTAAGTGACACGATTTCATCACAGAACCCTTCTGTTGGGTATAGAGTGTACTTGTAGTCTATAACTTTATCTTCATCGTCCTTTACAGCAGCGATATCATACTTCTCTAAAATGCCAGCATTAATAAGATCTTTCATAGTTGAAGTCATATTTCTGCGAATAGCAATTAAGCGATTTTCAGTAATGTCTTCTGACTCAATAGAGCCAAACTTAATCATTATTCTTACAAGCATGAAGTGATACGTCTTTTCGGGGCTGGCGTATCTAAACAATGTATAAAGTCTTGTTGTAAGCCAACTAGATAAGGTTCTCTTAAATTGTTGCGCCTGGTTAAAGTAATATCCTTTATAAGATACAGTTTCAATTTGCTGAGCCATATACTCATTAAGAAATACAATGCATCTCTGAGTGCTTGGCCCTTTTTTACCAGAAAAATGAATTGACCCCAGATAAGGCATTTTTGCCTCATTTGTTTCTACTTCACCATTTGAGTTGGTGCTGTAGTTAAAAGACAGTTGACTCCCAGACAAGATTAGTAGCGCTTCCTTTAAATCTGGATAAGATAATGATTGATTAACTGACTTAAGCTCTGCATTTAGTTCATTCATTTTAAAATGAATTGCGTAACGAGTGCCGCTTGCGTTATTAATCTTAGAAATATTGCCTTTTGTTGCAAGTGAAATAAGCGCCCTTTCTACCTTTTCTTCGCGGTCAGATGGCCAAGCAACATAGTCTGTTTCTTTACCTTTGATTACAGCTGGTGAGATTTGCAATTCACCGGTGTATTCAACACCATCCAACTTATCAGAAATAGAGCGAGAATTAACGAGCCTTTCTGGTGCTTGTCTAATTGGGTATATGGTAGTTTTAACTCTTACAAAACGAGACCATAAATCGTATAAAGGAAAGGTATTTGATAATGAATTAGATTTCAAACCTTCAAAATGCACATCAGTAAAGAGTTTAAGCTGCTCAACCTCAGCGGCTTCCTGAACTACTAGCCCTTTGGTGCTGATAGTCTCTGGCAAATTATTTATTGTAAGTTTGTTTTTTCTCATACCGATATTCCCGCATACTTGAATTTCAAATATATCAAATCGCTATATAAATAACACAGCAAAATGCACCATTATTAAAAAACTCTTTATAATCAGAGCGATAATAGAGTGCAACTGTGATCTGACTACCTAATAAACCTATTAAAAATAACGTGTAATTGCGATCTGGTAGTTTGAGTAACAGTTTGAATAACGTGTAACTGCGATCTGAGTTCAAAACCTATCTATTTGATTAACGTGTAAATGCGATCTGAGGTGAAGATTTAGTTCAAAAATAACGTGTAAATACGATCTGGGATGAAAATTGAGGCCGAAAAATAACGTGTAAATGCGATCTGGGATGAAATTTGAGGCTATAGAATAACGTGTAAATGCGATCTGGGATGAAATTTGAAGTCATAAAATAACGTGTAAATGCGATCTGACACAAAAATTTAGCTCATAAAATAAAGTGTAAATGCGATCTGAGAAGCTACAAAACTACTGAATAACGTGTAATTAGGGTCTGAGATTTATTTTCAGTTTATTATTTCATCAACTTACTTCTGTGTACCCGATGTGAACTTAAAACTATTGGTCAAAAATAAATCGGAAGAATTTGCTCTCAAAAGGACAGAGAAATTACAAAATAAAGTGTAAAACCGATCTGAAAAATAAAACACATACATTTCAGTGGTTTACAGAATTGTACCACACACAAACATAGGTAACGGGCGAAAAAAAACTATTTTCAAATGAAAATTCACTAAACTTCTGTAGTATGGATTCAGCAGGGCTGTGAATAACCCAGTAAAAAAAGGTGTAATTGCGATCTGAGAAGCGTGCAATTGCGATCTGGCACAGTAATTTGGCCTATTTTCAATCATTTTGAATAAAAAACAAACTGTGATTGTGAATAAAATAAAGTGTAAATGCGATCTTGAGCAATGTCGTTGTGGATATTTTACAGACAACCCTTTATAACCTGTTGATAATAATATCAATATAAGTGCTAGTAACGTGTAGTTGCGATCTAAGTAAGGTGTAATTGCGATCTAAATAACGTGTAATTGCGATCTCATTTATTTTTTATTATTTATAAAAATCAATAAGTTAACAACACAATCCACAGCGCTAACCTAAAGATCTAACCTATATATTTAACCATCATTATCCTTAATATTTATTCTTAGCTCTCAACAAATCAAATTAAAAATGATATTTGGTATTTAAAAAGAACTAAGCTCAATAACTTTAGCTAATAAGTTCTTTGCAAAATGCACGATGTAATTTAGCTGTCATTCTGTTGTTAAATAAACAATAGAAGGCATATTCATGAATTTTTCAATCTCACTCTCTACCGCAAAACATCTGTTTGTGGATGCTTGTGGTGTAGCAAATGGCTCAAAATGCAACATATCTGCGTCGGATTATATCCACTTCTCATTAATTGGCGGCATAGCAGAAGTGCTAGGAACGGACACTCAATCGATTGTTAGGCAATCTTCACCAATTGATGCGTTTGAAGATTATGAGATTTGTATCAAAGCCAAAAAACTTAATACTTTTATAAGTAGCTTTACCGATGAAAGTAAGCCACTAAAATTTCAATTCGATGAAAATAAAGTAATTGTTAAACATGGTCGTTCAAGAGCTTCAATAGCTACAATGTCATGCGATAGCTACCCTATTCCCAAAATTGTAATTCCTATTGGCTTTCAATTTTCTTGTGATGCTGAGTCATTTAAGTCTGCTATTTCTGGTATTTTTTATGGCAAGGCGAATAACGATGTAAGGCCGTTCCTAAATCATATTAACTTTTCTATAAATTCTCATCAGATGAAGTTATACACTAGTGATGGTCATAGATTGGCTAAGGATATTATTCAGTTAGAAAATTCTGTAGATGATTTGAATGGTATCTTGCCATTTAAGCTTGCTGAAATGCTTCTACAAGCACAGCCTGATGGTACTTTGGCTTTTTCTTTGATGTGAGCCACTTCTATTGGTCAGCAGAAGGTACAGTATATGGCACAAACTTTCTCATAAAGGTATTTTTTGGTATATAAGTTATAACGCCAAGACGAACTTTTCAATTATCTACCCTGCCCTTCTTTTTTGTTTGGAAAAAGATAAACAAGAAGAACCAAATGGGTTAATTGTGTTTGCTTTGCCAAGTAATCAACGACCTAATGAAAATACGCATTTGTATCATGCGCCACTGATGAATATTTATTCGAATGGAGTTGTTTGCCAAGGAAATGCAACTTTACCCAAAAAGATCACATCAATTACTGAATGAATGAAGGCATGAATGATGTTGAGAAAACTGTACTGGCCTCAAACTTTACTCACGTAAACCACGAAAAGACCCTTAAAGCAAAGGAAGTTGTAACAACGCAAAATTTGCTCGCATTTTGGATCGCTAAAGCCAACACAAGGAGCCTAAGTAATGCAAAAGTAAGAATGCGAGAGTTAAATCGATTTATGCGTTTGGGAGAGTTTTTAAGCTCGGCCTTGTGAATAATTCACATTATATGTCCGGCCATATTAAAAGGTTAAAAAATAAACATACTTTTAATTTCATCAGAGTGGATTTCTAAACCATTAAATGTATCAGTAATTGGTGCGGGTGGTACAGGATATGCGTTTTTATCAGAATGTTTTCAGCTTGATTATTTGTTGCGAAAGGTCACTAATCATCAAGTTCACTTAAACATCAGAGGGTATGACGATGGTGAACTACCCAGCAACATCGGTTCATTCTGATCACAGGGCTTCTACAGTCTAGCTTAACGGCTAGGCAGCTTTTTTTCTCAGATCCAAAATCCAACTTCGATAATTCGAAGACTTTCATTTTAACAGATTGTTTCTGCTGAGATGCGGGTGTTACCCTTGCA
>NZ_JABVXE010000028.1:0-25998 GCF_013350085.1 Pseudoalteromonas sp. 0802
TGGTTAGTGGTTAGTGGTTAGTGGTTAGTGGTTAGTGGTTAGTGGTTAGTGGTTAGTGGTTAGTGGTTAGTGGTTAGAACAAAGTAAAATACATTTCCTCAACAACAAGATTGTTTGTTTAATTACATAAAAAATAAAACCACCCTTGATCTGACTCCATAAAAGTAGACACCTTTTTGGAGTCAGTAATCATGAAAGTAAAACCATATCGTAAACATTCGCTCGAATTTAAAATAAAAGTCGTTCAAGAGTCGTTAGACACCACAGATACCGTTAAGATGGTCGCGAATAAATACGGAATTCATCCTGACATGCTATCAAGTTGGAGAAGTCACATGACCTCGAAAAAGAAAACAGCAAAGCCATTAAAGAACCAAGGCCCAGACAAATCATACACAGATTTAGAGCCCCAAATTCGCAAGCTTGAGAAGCAACTCGAAGATGCTCAGCTGGAGAATGACGTTTTAAAAAAGGCGAAAGTCTACTTCGACAGCCTAAAAGAATAAGGTTCGAATATATCCACAAGGTCACAGACGCCAAACGCACAGTGAAAAAGTTGTGCAGTTGGTTATCTGTGTCGCCGGCTGGGTATTATAAATGGTTAAAGCAATTACCTAGCACACGCCAGAAAGAGAACAGTTCGTTACTGAAGTTTCTAAAGCATATTAGCGACCAGGAGCACTGTATCCCGGGCTATAGAAAGCTTTGGGAAGCAGCGGTAGCACATGGCTTTGATTGTAGTAAAGGACGTGTGCAGAGGTTGTTACAAAGCGTTGGCTATCGTTCAAAGTCAGGTAAAAGACGCTATACAAGCCGCTCGAAGAAAGAAGGTACAATCAAAGCGAGTAATTTATTACGGCGCCAGTTTAATGTTGATACAGTAAATACCGTGTGGGTATCAGATATCACACAAGTACGCTGTAAAGATGGTTGGCAGTATTTATGCGTCATCCTTGACTTGTACTCTCGTAAGGTTGTTGGCTGGGTAACAAGCCGGATAAACAACGCCGAGTTAGTTATTAAAACACTGAGAAAAGCATGGTCAGCACGCCAACCTGATGGTTCGAATTTGCTCTTTCATTCAGACCAAGGAGCTCAGTATGTCGCAAAGGAAACTGTGAAGTGGTTAACTAATAGAGGTGTCACAGTGAGTATGTCTAGAAAAGGTAACTGCTGGGATAACGCATGCTCTGAAAGCTTCTTCGCGCAGTATAAAAAGGAGTGGATAAAGAATTTAAACGAACTGAGTCGTAGTGAAATGACAACACAAACGTATTTTTATATTGAAAAATACTACAACTCAGTAAGAAGGCATGGCACCCTAGGGTATAAAAGTCCCATGCAATACGAACAAGTTAATTAAACCCCGTGTCTACTTTATCGGGGTCAGATCACCCTCTCGATCAACTGATATCTGACTTCTGAAATCTAACTTCTCGATTTTTTTTACGGCTAACGGCTAACGGCTAACGGCTAACGGCTAACGGCTAACGGCTAACGGCTAACGGCTAACGGCTAACGGCTAATCATTACAACAAAAAACCGCCGTATTTTTCAATACGGCGGTTTTAATTTTGTGAAACTAAAAGACCTTATTAGTCTTTAGCTTGACGGCTCGCACGCTTACGCTCACTTTCAGTTAAGTGACGCTTACGGATACGGATGTTTTCAGGTGTCACTTCCACTAACTCGTCATCATCGATGAACTCAATCGCTTGTTCAAGCGTGTAGTTTAGTGGTGGAACAAGCGTTTGTGCTTCATCTGTACCAGATGCACGAACGTTTGTAAGTTGCTTACCTTTAAGCGCGTTTACTGTTAGGTCATTGTCACGGCTGTGGATACCGATAACCATACCTTCGTAAACTTCAACACCGTGACCGATGAATAACTTACCACGGTCTTGTAAGTTGAATAATGCGTTAGTAAGTGCTTTACCTGTTGCGTTAGCAATCATTACACCATTCTTACGAGCACCGATAGTACCGCCTTTATGTGGACCGTAGTGATCGAATGTGTGGTAAAGAAGACCAGAACCAGACGTTAATGTCATGAATTCAGTTTGGAAACCAATTAAGCCACGGCTTGGGATCATAAAGTCCATACGTACACGGCCTTTACCATCTGGAGACATGTCTGTTAGTTCACCCTTACGAAGACCAATTTGTTCCATGATAGAACCTTGGTGCTCTTCTTGACAGTCGATTGTAAGTGTTTCGTATGGCTCTTCTTTTTGACCATCAACTTCACGAAGGATTACTTGTGGACGAGATACAGCGAGCTCGTAACCTTCACGACGCATGTTCTCGATTAAGATACCTAAGTGTAACTCACCACGACCAGAAACACGGAAGCTATCTGGGTTGTCAGTTTCTTCAACACGTAATGCAACGTTGTGAACAAGCTCAGCTTGTAAACGCTCAAGGATGTTACGTGAAGTTACGAATTTACCTTCTTTACCAGCAAATGGTGATGTATTTACAGAGAACGTCATTGTTACTGTAGGCTCATCAACACTTAGCGGTGGTAATGCTTCAACGGTATTTACATCACAGATAGTGTCTGAGATTTTCAGCTCACCAAGACCTGTGATAGCAATAATATCGCCAGCGCCTGCTGATTCTGCTTCATGACGCTCAAGACCTAAGTAGCTCATTACTTGGCCAACTTTACCGTTACGCTTAGTACCATCTGCACTAACAATTGTTACTTGTTGGTTAGGGCGAACAGTACCACGCTTGATACGACCTACACCGATAACACCGATGTATGAGTTGTAGTCAAGCTGAGAAATTTGCATTTGGAAAGCACCTTCAGGATCTGCATCCGGTGGAGATACTTCGTCAACGATCATCTGGAACATTGGTTCCATGTTATCTGATGGCTCGTCTAAATCCATTGTTGCCCAGCCGTTGATAGCTGATGCATAGATTACTTTAAAGTCTAACTGTTCGTCAGTTGCACCTAGGTTATCGAATAAATCGAAAACTTGGTCCATAACCCAGTCAGGACGTGCACCAGGCTTGTCGATTTTGTTGATTACAACAATCGGCGTTAAACCTTGTGCGAATGCTTTTTGCGTTACGAAACGCGTTTGCGGCATTGGACCTTCTTGAGCATCAACAAGTAGTAATACTGAGTCAGCCATCGAAAGTACGCGTTCTACTTCACCACCGAAGTCGGCGTGTCCTGGGGTGTCTACGATATTGATATGGTAGTCGTTCCAAGAGATAGCTGTGTTCTTAGCTAAAATGGTAATACCACGCTCTTTCTCAATGTCGTTTGAGTCCATTACGCGCTCTTCGTTACCGCCGCGCGTTTCTAATGTGCCTGATTGCTCAAGCAGTTTATCAACCAAAGTTGTTTTACCGTGGTCAACGTGGGCGATAATCGCTATATTTCTTAACTTTTCGATGCTCATATTTTTTCTCAGAGAAATTGAATCTCATTGATCCTGCAAGATCTACGCACTCACCTGCGTTTTCACCAGATGTCCCAGCATAGGATTTAAAAGGGCGCATATTATCCCTTAATAATGGCATGGATGAAAGTTTATCCAATATAAATTTATAAACTTTCTTCAGGCTTTCTATAAGTATCTGTTTTATAAATGACAAATTTATGAAAATTAAAGTGAATCTGAGCTCAAAACTGGCGAAATTTTAGTTTTTGAACCATATTTTGGCACTAAATCGTGTTCATAACAGAAAAATTGGCACGCTCAATAATTGTGCAAAATAAGGTCGCACTTTTTACGCACCAGAATGATCCTTTTACGCACCAACTTAGTGCAATAGAAGTTAACAAAACAAAGCCTTGTTTGTTTTTTGCAAGTCTAAACAAGGTGTTAAAAACATGGCACGAAACCAGCTTATATAAGCGAAAAGCAATAATGCAGCAAAAATAAAACCCAACAATTGGAGGACACATGTCACAATCGGTTTTAGATTTTATCAAAGAAAATGACGTTAAGTTCATTGATTTACGCTTTACTGATACCAAAGGTAAAGAACAGCATGTTTCTATTCCTCATCATCAAATTGATGAAGATTTCTTCGAAGACGGCAAAATGTTTGACGGTTCTTCAATTGCTGGCTGGAAAGGTATCAACGAATCAGACATGGTACTTATGCCTGTTCCTGAGTCTGCGAAAATGGACCCATTTTCTGAAGAAGCTACACTAATCGTACGTTGTGACGTAGTTGAGCCTTCAACACTTCAAGGTTATGAGCGTGATCCACGTTCTGTTGCAAAACGCGCTGAAGAGTACATGCGCTCTACTGGTATTGCTGACACTGTATTATTCGGTCCAGAGCCAGAGTTCTTCCTTTTTGATGACGTTAAATACAAATCAGACATGTCTGGTTCTATGTACAAAATCGATTCTGTAGAAGCTGCTTGGAACTCAGACAAAGATTACGAAGGTGGCAACATGGGTCACCGTCCAGGTGTTAAAGGCGGTTACTTCCCGTGTTCACCTGTTGATTCATCACATGACTGGCGTTCAGCGACTTGCTTAGTTCTTGAAGAACTAGGTCAAGTAGTAGAAGCTCACCACCACGAAGTAGCAACTGCAGGTCAAAATGAGATCGCAACTCGCTTCAATACAATGGTATTAAAAGCTGACGAAATCCAAGAGATGAAATATGTTATCCATAACATGGCTCACCTTTACGGAAAAACAGCGACATTCATGCCTAAGCCAATCGTAGGTGATAACGGTTCTGGTATGCACTGTCACCAATCTCTAGGTAAAGATGGCGTAAACATCTTCGCTGGTGACAAATATGCAGGTCTATCTGAAGAAGCACTTTACTACATCGGTGGTATCATCAAGCACGCTAAAGCAATCAACGCATTCGCTAACGCGTCAACTAACTCATACAAGCGTCTAGTACCAGGTTTCGAGGCGCCAGTAATGCTTGCATACTCTGCACGTAACCGTTCTGCTTCAATCCGTATCCCAGTGGTACCTTCTGCAAAAGCACGTCGTATCGAAGTACGTTTCCCTGATCCAACAGCTAACCCATACTTAGCATTCTCTGCAATGCTTATGGCTGGCCTAGACGGTATCAAAAACAAGATCCACCCTGGCGATGCAATGGACAAAGACTTATACGATCTACCTGCTGAAGAAGCAGCTGAGATCCCACAAGTTGCATCTTCTTTACAAGAAGCACTTGCATCACTAGATGCTGACCGTGAGTTCTTAACGCAAGGTGGCGTATTCACTGATGACCTAATCGATGCATACATCGCGCTTAAAGGTCAAGAAGTTGAAAAACTTAACATGACAACTCACCCAGTTGAGTTCGAAATGTACTACAGCGTGTAACACACGCTGTACCAGAATTATCTGAAAGATAATAAATGTGTGTTCTCAAGCCCGCTCTGCGGGCTTTTTTAATGGTAATTGAGCGGGTTCTACTCTACAGTTTTATTTAGATTAAAAAATGCAGGGTTGCAGGGTGAAAAGCACAACTTTATTGGTACTATCGCTGATTTTTATAAGCTTTTTTGGCTATAGCGCAGCGCAGAAAGTGTATTCTTGGAAAGATAAAAACGGCGTTTTAGTATTTTCTGATACACCGCGCCCTGGCGCTACCGAAGTAAAGATGAATACCCAAAACCTGACCATGCCAGCTACCGACACCAGCATACTTGATAGCGCACCAAGTGCGACACCTGTCAAATTTAAAGTCAGTATTGCTTCTCCTGCTAATGAAGCGACCGTGCGAGAAAATACCGGTTCAGTGTATGTCACTGCTCGAATTAGCCCACGCTTTGAAAACGGATTTAAAGTACAACTTTTATTTGATGGTTCTGCCCATGGTGCACCAAGTAATAGCACGACCTTTGCACTAAGAGAGGTCGAGCGTGGAGAACACACATTACAAGCTAAACTTTATGATGCTAATAATAAACTCGTTTCGGTTAGCCCAGTCAGCACCTTTTTCATGCACAGAACCTCAATTTATGGCGGAAACTAAGGTTTTTGACATGACTTCTCGCAAAGTAAAAAGAGTATGCTAAGCTGCACTAAATTGAAACGCACTAAAATGGTGCAACCATGCTCAGTGAAACACATTTTAACTCTGAACTGCTCGACAGTATTTGGAAAAATTTAAGTACTGCTGTCATTTTACTCGACCGAGATTTTAAACTGGTTTATGCAAACGATAGCGCCAGTGAGCTTTTAGGTTTAGGGCCCAAGCGAATTATCAACCAACCGTTCGATAACCTATTCAATTACCACTCGATAGACTTAAAACGCATTGCTCAGTATTCGTTGTTCGATGGTGTTGATTGCCACCAGCATAGAGCTGACGTGGTTTTCGTCGATTCACGCCATGCCAAACTGACCATTAGCACGCGCCGAATAAGCAGCCATGATGAAAATTATATTTTGTTTGAATGCCGCCAAATGGATGATGAAATTCGCCACGATCAAGCTTCGAATCAAATGCATCAATATCAAGCAGCACGTAACCTAATTCGTGGTTTGGCACACGAAATTAAAAATCCTTTAGGTGGAATTCGCGGAGCGGCGCAATTATTGCAGTATGAGGTTGATCAGCAAGAACGTGATCAATGTGCCGAATTAATCATTGAACAAGCAGACCGTTTACGCGAGCTTGTAGACCGCTTACTTGGTCCGAATCAATTGCCACATAAATCCTATGGCAACATTCACCAAGCGTTAGAGTCAGTGATTAAACTGAGCATGTTAGATAACAATGCCAATATCACTTTAGTGAAAGACTATGATCCAAGTATACCGAGTGTGTACATTGACCAAAGTAAAATTCAACAAGTGGTACTGAACATTATTCGTAATGCACAACAGGCACTGGTTGATGGTGGCGAGATAAGAATAAAAACCCGCATCAATCATCAACACAGGCGCCCAGGTAAGGCGCCGAAAAAAACCTTGCTGATCCAAATTTCGGATAACGGCCCAGGTATAGACAAGAGCTTACGTGAAACCTTGTTCTACCCAATGATCACCAACAAAGAAAATGGATCAGGGCTTGGTTTATCGATAGCGCAAACCTTGGTTGACCAACATGACGGCCACATTGATTGTGACAGTTGGCCAGGCCATACAGAATTTAATATCTATTTGCCTTTTACGGATTAATGGTTTTTTGGAGTAGTCATGAAAACAGTCTGGTTAGTTGATGATGATGCCTCAATTCGCTTTGTACTAGAGAAAGCGTTGGCACGTGCAGGATTTGAAACTGAAAGCTATGCGAACGCACAAGATGTGCTTAATGCATTAAAGTTTAGCCAGCCAACGGTATTAGTATCTGATGTACGAATGCCGGGTATGGACGGCATGGCGTTACTTGAGACTATTGCTGAGCAAAACCCTGGCCTGCCAGTGATCATCATGACCGCTCACTCAGACTTAGACTCGGCGGTGAATGCCTTCCAAAAAGGGGCATTTGAGTATCTCGCTAAACCGTTCGATTTAGATGAAGCTGTCGCGCTGGTTGAAAGCGCATGCCGTGCTAATTCAACGAAAAAAACTAAACGTAAGCAAGCACCACAAACCAATGCGCATATCATAGGCGAAGCGCCTGCTATGCAAGAGGTGTTCAGGGCAATTGGTAAATTATCAGCATCAAGTATGAGCGTGCTGATTAATGGTGAGTCAGGGACAGGTAAAGAGCTAGTTGCAAGTGCCCTGCATAACCACAGCCCTCGTAAAGAAAACCAATTTATAGCTTTGAATATGGCTGCCATTCCAAAAGAATTGGTCGAGTCAGAGTTATTCGGTCACGAAAAAGGCGCGTTCACTGGAGCCGACAGTATTCGTAAAGGCCGTTTTGAACAAGCGAATGGCGGCACCTTATTTTTAGATGAAATAGGTGATATGCCGCTCGATGTACAAACGCGTTTATTACGCGTGTTAGCCGATGGTGAGTTTTACCGTGTTGGTGGCCATCAAAGCATTAAAGTTGATGTACGTATTATTGCTGCAACACACCAAAACCTCGAAGACTTGGTAAAACAAGGTAAGTTTCGTGACGACTTATTCCATCGCTTAAACGTGGTGCGTTTACGCTTACCCGCGCTACGTGAGCGTACTGAAGATATTGAACGACTAGCACAACACTTTTTACATAAAAGTGCCAAAGAGCTGCAGGTTGAAAGCAAAATTTTAAGCCCTAAAGCTACTGAGCAACTGCGCTTATTCAATTGGCCAGGTAACGTGCGCCAATTAGAGAATACTTGCCGCTGGTTAACGGTTATGGCACCGGGTGAGCTGATCAGCGAGCAAGATTTACCACCAGAGATTGTTGCTGTTGCACCGACTGAGCAAGAAGGTGATTGGCTGGATGCATTTCAACAATGGCTTAACCTTGAACTTAAACAAGGCAAAGAAAATATTTGGCCTGCCATTCAAGCACAACTCGAAACTCGTTTGATTAAAACCGCCCTTGCCAACTGTGCTGGCCACAAGCAAGAAGCCGCAGTGAAGATTGGTTGGGGCCGCAATACATTGACCCGCAAGCTAAAAGAGCGCAATATTAGCTAATTTCGCGCTATACCTATGTGAGTCAATGAAGTTAATCGAGCACATTCCACTAATTAAACAAATGGAAATTATTAACAGATTGTCGTTCTTTAGAGAGTTTACTCTCAGTGAACGACAAGTGTTATTAGAGTCATTCAGTCATTTATATTTGGTCAAACAAGGCCGCGCTGTTTTCAAACAATACGATACTGATAAACGGCTTTATATCGTGCTAAGCGGCTCACTGATGGTATTCAAACAAAGTCATTTACTCGAACTTGGTACCATTGAGCCCGGCGAATTTATCGGTGAAGGTGCTTTTATCAATAGCCGCGAGCACAGTACCAGTGCACGCGCAAAAGTTGATACCATTTTGTTAGCTATCACCCCTGAAGCACTTACCCGCTTACCCAATGTGATCCGCGAGAAAATTAAAGATCGCATCATCGAAGGCATGAGTGAACGCATTACTAAGTTAAGCACTTACCTTGAGTCGCGTAGCTAACTTCCATTTAATTTTTTCTGAGAGTTAAAGTAGCTAACTTCCATTTATTTTTTTCTGAGAGTTAAATCAGAAATATACCTCACAGTAGGAGTTAAAACACAAACAGCAAATAATAAATAAATAATAGAAATTTGGAACATATCGTAGATTTCATAGCCATCACGGTTATTTATAAACTCATACCCTAGTGCAACTATATAAATAAATACATAAAACGTGATAGTAAAAATCCAAAACGCCTTCGAATTTATAAGCTCCTTTCGAAAAGCATAGCTATAAGCCCCAATAAGAATTAATACATCAGCGCATAGAAGTAGAATGCTAACAAGTAAAGGATGAGTAGGGGCAATTGATTCATCAATTGTAAATGCATCATAGATAGAAAAAGACACAAAAACACACATTACTACGAAAAGCACTTGCCACTTTAGTCTACGCTCTTTCATTTCACCACCAATGCCCATAAGGAATTTCAGCTGGTTCCAAAGGTAACTTTCGCCATCCATCTTTATCATCAATATAACGGCGTTTGAAGTTTCTCCGTTTTGCACCGATTGGAGTCAATGAGAGCAGAGCTTGCAACAGACCTATGAATTCCTTTGAATCTCTACCTGATTGACCAAACGTAATCTTCAGTAGAGGTTGGAGATTCTTATATTGCTCCTCAGCATCCTCCTTCTTCTTAAAAAACTCTTTATAAAGAAAATCACCAGCTGAATAGACTTTCCCTAATAGCCCTGCATTCCTTAAAGAACCCTTCATTATTTAGACTTTCCTGTCGATTAATTTCATTTGTACCCTAACAAGAAAAATTTCATGCTTCAATAATGAAATATTCCTTTTATTTATACGGATTAAAGTACTCTAACCTAGTCCATATACACAATTTGCAATGAGCAATTTAACCAACTTGGGCTATTAACACGTGCCGTGTAACGGTAAGTATCTGATGGTTTCATACCAAAAGGAGTGCTCACTTCTGGCGTTAAATGACTGTATGTTTGCGAATAATTTTTATAATAAATGACTAGGTAGCCATATAAATAATCCCAATTTAGGGAGACTTTTCTACCACTTGTAAGGGTAAAGTGCGCCTGCTTATCATTAAATGTAACTGCAAGATCATTATACTTGTCTTCAACGCACCCAGTGGTGAGTACACGAGCCGGCATAGTAAAACTGGTGGTGGTATTTTTAGCTCTTAAGTAAAAGCCAATATTGCCATGATTGTAAAAGTGATTGGCATCTGTGGTGTACTTAATTTCAGCTTGATAACCTAATCCCTGCATAATTTCAGCTAGTTGCTCGGCTTCATGAGTAAGAATTTTATCGCTCGATAGCATTAAGGTTGCATCAGTAAACTCTCTTGGCACTGGGAGCTGAGTGTATTCATAGGGTAAGCTTTGTTTATTTAATGCTTGCTCTAATGATTGCAACTGCGACTGTTCAAGGTTTTCTGTGTATACGTAGACTGTAGCTTGCTGACAACCTGCCAAAATTAAAAGTATGGCTGCTGAAATTATCCTTTTCATGTTCTTTCTCACTTTAGATTACACATGTAGTCTAAAGTGAGAAAAACAATAAATCAATTAAGATGTTTTTTTAGCCAACTATTAACACTTTGACGGGTATATAGAATATCTTTAAATAAACGGTGAGTTTGATGCTGAAGCAGCTTTTCTTTATTTGTTTCACCTGAACTTAACTGGCTATGGTTATCATTAAAGCGCGAAATTAACGCAAAACCTTGTTCTGATTTTTCAGGCTGAGACTTAATTGTTTGCGTTAACAAAGCTCGCACATCATCTGCAGCAAGCAATGACGAATCTTGCAAACCCATTAACTCTTTTCTTAGCGCTGATCTTACGCCCATTACAACTTCTCCTGAACGAATAAAAAATGAAACGGACATGCATTTAGCAATTTGTACACCAATTCCAAACGCGCGCAGTGTACCCAGTAAATACTGCAGTTTTTTTACTGTTTATAAAAATGTCAGATTATTTATTGCTGTAAATTTTAACCGCTTGAAGAGCTTAAAAATTTAATCTTGGTTCATTTGAGTGCTAGGCTTTATAATGGCTGCGATTGAATTAAGAGAGACCAACATGAACGAAGATTTCATCGAAATTGAACTAGAAGAAGAGCCAATAGAGTTATGCAACTTGCTAAAAGTGCTCGACCTAGTCGAAACAGGCGGCCAAGCAAAAGCCTTAATTGGTGAAGGTTATGTTGGGGTTAACTATGAAATTTGTACAATAAAACGGAAAAAATTATACAGTGGTGACGTATTGGCATTCGATGGTGAGTTGTTCCAACTGACACTAAGCGAAGATGCAACACCAAATCCTCGCCCACCGGAACCTGTACAAAAAGCACAACCACAAAGCGCTGAAGAAGCGCCAAAAAAATCAAAGCGTAAACGTACTAAAAAGCCAAAAGTAGACGAAAAAACCGGTCGCCGCCCTATCTCGTTTGGTTAACTAGAGCTTGCTTAGTTAGCATAAATCACCTTTAATTGAATGCGATTATAACAACAATAAAAGGTGATTTATGAACCCTCCAGCTTGGCTCAAGCCACTTGCTTGGGCAGCCCTTGTATGGAATCTTTTAGGTGTCATTGCGTTCGTAATGCAACTGTTGATCACACCCGAAATGATTAACCAACTCCCCGAAGCACAACAAGCCGCATACCGCGACATACCGCTCTGGTCAACGGCTGCCTTTGCGATAGCCGTGTTTGCAGCAAGCTTCGCGAGCATCTTATTACTGGCAAAAAAAGCCCTTGCGCGCGAGTTATTTTTAATCTCGTTTATCGCCGTATTAGTCCAGCAATATTATAATTTTGTGGTGATAGATAGCCTTGCTATGTTTGGTACTAGCGCATTAGCAATGCCATTGTGTGTTATCGTTATTGGTTTACTATTACTGTTTATTAGTCATAAAGGTAAGCAACAAAACTGGCTTAACTAAAAACACTTATTTCTGAGGGTAGTTTAAAGTGACTACCCTTTTTATCTGCCTCCTTCCCTTGAAATAAATCACATCAGCAGCAACTATATTAGGTAGCATATTTTTTCATCAGCTAGATGAATTTCTCAGCTGGTATTAAGTTTGCAATAACACTGTGTCTATTTCGAAAAGGAAACAACAAAGCAAGCCAAATTGCTTGCTCAAACCACAGGGGCAAATAATGAATAACAGTTTTGATACCCAAAAACAGCTTACGATTAATGGTGAGCAATACCATATTCACTCTTTACAAGGTTTAGGTGACAAAGCAAAACGTCTGCCATTCTCTCTAAAAATCTTACTTGAAAACCTGTTACGCAATGAAGATGGCGTTAATATTAAAAAGCAAGATATCGATGCCTTATTAAACTGGGACCCTCAAGCTAAACCATCAGCAGAAGTCGCATTTACGCCTGCTCGCGTTGTCATGCAAGACTTTACCGGCGTACCCGCCATTGTAGATTTAGCCGCGATGCGTGATGCCATGGAAAAACTTGGCGGCGACCCTGCGAAAATTAACCCGCTGTCGCCTGCTGAGCTTGTTATTGACCACTCAGTGCAAGTTGACGGCTACGGTGAAGATGGCTCATTCGACTTAAATGCGAAACTTGAATATGAGCGCAACAAAGAGCGTTACGAATTTTTACGCTGGGGGCAAACTGCCTTCGATAACTTGAAAGTCGTGCCACCAGCAACTGGCATCGTACACCAAGTTAACTTAGAATATTTAGCCCGCGTGGTATTTAACGATAGTAAAAATGGTAAATCACTCGCCTACCCAGATACCCTAGTCGGAACCGATTCGCACACCACCATGATCAATGGTCTTGGGGTATTAGGCTGGGGTGTGGGTGGTATTGAAGCCGAAGCCGCAATGCTTGGTCAACCGATCAGTTTACTCATTCCACAGGTCGTTGGCTTTAAGCTCAATGGTCGCCTGCCAGAAGGCACAACTGCAACCGACCTTGTACTAACCGTAACAGAAATGCTGCGTAACCATGGCGTAGTGGGTAAATTTGTTGAGTTTTATGGTGATGGTCTTGCTGATTTACCGCTTGCAGACCGTGCAACTATTGCAAACATGGCGCCTGAGTATGGTGCAACCTGCGGTATTTTCCCAATTGATGATGAAACCATTAACTACCTACGCTTAACAAACCGCGATGACAAGCAACTTAAACTCATCGAGGACTATGCAAAGCACCAAGGCTTATGGCGTAACCCTGGCGATGAAGCTCATTATACCGATACACTAGAGTTATCACTTGATGATGTTGTGCCAAGCCTTGCTGGACCTAAGCGCCCGCAAGATAGAATTGCCCTTGATAAAGCAGGTAGCATTATTGGTGAGCACTTAAAAGGCTTTCAAGAAGAGCGTATGCAACATCGCGATAAAAGCGATGTTCAAGAGGCGCGCATTGAAGATGAAGGCCCAACAACTAACCCTGATGAGCCAGTGAACGAAGCTCAGTTTATGGGCGCAGCTAAGGTTAACTTTAAAGGCGAAGAGTTTGAGCTTAATGATGGTGCTTGTGTCATTGCTGCAATTACAAGTTGTACAAACACTTCAAACCCAAGTGTTATTTTAGCTGCTGGTCTGGTGGCTAAAAAAGCTAAGCAACTGGGCTTAAAGGTTAAACCATGGGTTAAAACCTCACTTGCTCCAGGCTCACAAGTGGTGACTGATTACTTGAAAAAAGCCGACTTAATGGATGATTTAGATTCATTAGGCTTTAACCTTGTCGGTTATGGTTGTACAACCTGTATCGGTAACTCAGGCCCACTAGCTGATGAAATCACCGATGCAATTCAAAAGCATAAACTGGTTGTAAGCTCTATTTTATCGGGTAACCGTAACTTTGAAGGGCGTATTCACCAAGATGTGAAAATGAACTTCTTAGCGTCACCACCCCTTGTGGTTGCATACGCAATTGCGGGTCGTACAGATATCGACGTTTACAATGAGCCGCTTGCGCAAGACCCTAATGGTAATGACATTTATCTAAAAAATATCTGGCCAAGTGTTAGTGAAGTAAACGAGCTCGTCCGCGAAACTGTAACCAAAGAAATGTTCGCATCAAGCTATGGCAATGTGTATCAAGGTGATGATCGTTGGCAGAAAATTCAAATTCCTGATGGCAAACTTTATGATTGGGATGATGCGTCAACCTACATCAAAAAAGCACCATTCTTTGATGGTATGGAGATTGAGCCTCCTGGTATTCCGAGCATTAGTGGTGCGCGCTGTTTAGCAAAATTAGGTGACTCAGTAACCACTGACCACATCTCGCCAGCAGGTGCAATTAAAGCAGATGCCCCAGCAGGTCTTTACTTGCAAGAGCACGGCGTGCAAAAAGCACAATTTAACTCGTATGGTTCGCGCCGTGGTAACCACGAAGTGATGATGCGTGGTACTTTTGCTAATGTGCGTTTACGTAATCTATTAGCACCGGGTACCGAAGGCGGTGTGACCCGTATGCAGCCAAGCGATGAGCTTGCCAGCATTTATGATGCTGCGATGCAATATCAGCAAGATGGCACGCCACTGATTATTTTAGCGGGTGCGGAATATGGCACGGGCTCATCACGCGACTGGGCTGCTAAAGGTTCACTTTTACTTGGTGTTAAAGCCGTTATTGCACAAAGCTATGAGCGTATTCACCGTTCAAACCTGATTGGTATGGGTGTTTTACCCCTACAATTTAAAGAAGGTGAAAGCTATGAGTCACTGGGTCTAACCGGCCAAGAATCATTCGACTTTGAAGGCTTATACGACAAAACCAATGAAGTCAGTGTGATTGCCACTAACAGTGAAGGCAAACAAATTAGCTTTAGTGTTGATGTGCGTATAGATACCCCTAAAGAGTGGGATTACTACAAACATGGCGGTATTTTACAGTATGTACTGCGTAATATGCTGGCTGAGCAGTAATTGCTTTTAAGTTAACTAAGGGGCTGAATTTTCAGCCCCTTTTTTGTTTAAAAAACTAACAAATTACAGTTTAGAGCAACACACTTATTTACAAAAAATGAAAAGCACATAAAAATCAGCATGTTAAAATTGGACCATAGTTTGCAACTGCTAACCAGATAACAACCATAATAATTTTGGAATCCATATGACTATTGCATCATTCAAACGCGCCATTTGCGCAACGGCCATCTCATCAAGTTTATTATTAACAGGCTGTGTTATTCATGTCTCTCCGGGTCAAATCGCAGAACAAAAACAACAAGACTTAAGCGTGTCGGCTGCAAATATCAACGAATTAAAAATTGATGCCGAAGCCGGTTCACTGATCATCAAAGGCGACAGCAACGCCACGGCTATCACAGTGAATGCTAATATCTATGCGGCTAAAGGCGATGAAACTTATACACTAACCCTCGAAAAGCACGGCGACACCGCAGAGCTTATCAGTAAGCTCAATAATGGTAGCTTATCGTTTTACAGTGGCTCATCACCTCATATTGATTTAATCGTCTCTGTGCCTAGTACCCTTAACTTGGATATCGATGATGACTCAGGTGATATCGTGATACGTGCAATGCAAAACGATATCAGCATTGATGATGATTCAGGATCAATTGTGATCGAAGGGGGGCGCACTATTAATATTGATGATGACTCGGGGGATATTCGCATTAGCAATGTCAGCGGCAATATCAGCATTGAAGACGATTCTGGCTCAATTATGATAGACCAAGGCCAAGGGCGTATTGATATTGAAGATGACTCTGGTGATATCCGCATCGAAAACAGCCAAGGCCCTGCACGTATTATTGATGAATCAGGTATTATCAGCGTTAATACATTGGCTGGTGCGCTTACTATTGAAGATGGCTCTGGTGATATAGATGTAAGACAAATCAAAGGGCTGGTTACCATTACCGATGGCTCTGGCAGCATTTATGTTGATGACACACTCGGCCTCACAATTATCGAAGCGGGTTCCGGTGATTTAAGTATCGATAACATCAACGGCCCAGTAAAATTGGACAAATAACCGACAATTGCTTGATTTAGAACAATCCTATTAATGACAACAGCACCTACACTTTAATTAAGGCTAAAGTGAGGTGCTTGTATGACCGAACAAACTATCATTCGAATCTTAAAAACCTTTATTATTTTAGGTATTTGCCTAATTATATTGGGGCATTCTTTATTAGCTGGTAATTACTTAAGTGATAGCATGGGTATACATGGCATTATGATCAGCGCAGCGTGTATTGCTGTTGGTGTGCTATTCTCTTTGCCCACTAAAATTTATCTCACTATTTTACTTATGAAAATGGAAAGCGATCTAAAAGCACATAACAAACAGAGCTAATTTCCACCTTGCTCCTTGAGCTGCTGTTCAAGTTGCTTGTTACGTTGCTCCATAAGCTGTTTTACTTGCTCAGCGTCTTGCATCATCTTTTGTACATTTTTAGGGTCGTATACGCCAAGCGCTGAAAGTGCTTCGTTAGCTTTAACGGTTGCTGGTTGCTCTTCATCAGCTTGAAATGTCTCTGCGGGTAACACTGTTATGTCGTTAGGATCTAAACTTACCGCAGTACTTACGTAATTAGGGTGAGGGGTATCAGCATAGTGCCACTGACCATGTTCATCTTGCCATTTATACACGACGACAGATGAGTTTGCGTCTTTGCTCAAGCTCAACTTCTCAGTGAGCTTTTTTGCTTGGCTGGTAAGTGTATCGGTACTTTGCGAAGCAAAATCACTCACATCACCACTTACTTTGTCTGAGTAACGCTCGAACATGCTCAGCTCTAGGTAAGGTTTACCGTCTGGCTTTTTAATATAAAACAGCAGGGCAACACTGGTCAGTAGCAACATAACCGCAAGATAACAAAAACGCTTAATCATTCGATTTACCGATTATTGGTAGTTACTCTCAATCTTAGCAAATTCACCGGATGATTTAAGATTTTTCATAAATTCGTTAAATTGCTCGCTGATACGCTTACCCTTTTCATTGTAAGCAAACTGTAATTGCATCGACGCCTTACCAACACTGTAATCACTCACCGTGAATTTTTTAAAAGCATTATTTTTTGAGGCATACCACTGCAGTGTGTTTTTTGCGATAACAGCAACACGTTGATTTTGCTGCATATCAACTAAAGCCTTCAGCATATCTATTTCAGAGTAAAAGTCTTCACGGTGCAACTTGCCAGCAGCAAACAATGCTTCAAATTGCGGGTAGGTATAACCAAAGCGGGCCATTAACACATAACCGCCGAGCTCATCAATTGCTGGAATATGACAACCACTCGGCATCACTAAAATATCTTCTACAACAGCGATACTATCACTCCAATAGTATTGCTTATTTCCGCGATACCATTGCTCAGACTCTAAGCGCACATCAACCTTGCCTTCATCAAGTAAATGCTGTGAACGCACTTCTGGTACCAGCATGTATTGAATATCATGATTATATTTCTCAGCAAAACGAATTAATAACTCATCAACAAGCCCTTTATGACCACTGTCAGCAAAGTGATAAGGGGGGTAATCTGTGTCATACAACGCTACTTGCAAAGTTTCTGCTCGCACTAAAGGCGCAATAAATAGCAACAATAAAAAAGCAACAACACGACTCATAATTTTCTCTCATAAAATTGAGCCAGGGATTGTATATAAATAACACAAAAAAAGCGCAACCTAGGTTGCGCTTTACGAAAATTCTGATAGGAATTTAGGATTAGATACCATCACCATCGATATGTAAGCCACATTCACGGTTTAAACCAAAGAAACGTGTCTCTTCTTCTGTCATGCCCGGTTCAAGTTTACGGGTTGTATGAACATCGCCCATCGACACATAACCTTGCTCCCAAAGTGGGTGATACGGCAAATCATGCTTAGTTAGATACTGATAGATGTCACGGTTGTTCCACTCAATAAGCGGATACACTTTCACAGTCCCTCGGCTGATTTCAACAATTTGCTTATCAGCTCGGCTAGATGACTGATCGCGACGCAAGCCACTAAACCAAGTACCTGCACCCAGCTCGTTTAAGGCACGAGTCATTGGCTCAACTTTATTCAGTTGATTGTACTGCTTAATGCCTTCTTCACCTTGCTCCCAAAGCTTACCAAACTTCGCTTCTTGCCACGCAGGGCTAAGCTCAGCTTTATAAACTTTAAGATTAAGCGATAGTCGCTCCGTCATTTGCTCGATGAACTGATAGGTTTCAGGGAACAAATAACCAGTGTCAGTCAGTACCACAGGAATATCTGGCTGCTGCGATGTTACTAAGTGCAACATCACCGCCGCTTGAATGCCAAAGCTCGACGACAAAAAGTGTGTGCTTGGTAAGTTTTCAAGTGCCCATGCAACACGCTCTTCTGCGCTTTTATCAGCCAGAAGGCCATTTATATCAGCCAGCATGGCTGTTTGGTCTTCTTTGCTCATCGTTAAGATGTTTTTAAATTCACTCATGGTTAATTCCAAACCTTAAAGCGGTGTCGCTTATAAAATTATGCGTGAAAATCAGTTACTGAAACTTTAACTTCAGCAACAATGCCTTTGCGAATTACAAAATCACCAAAACACTCGCCTTCATTACGCTCACTTGCCCATTGGCCAATTAGCTTATCGAATGCGTCTAGGTATACGTCTTCGCCAACATTTTCTAAATACAGTTTTGGAATACGCGTGCCTTCACGGTTACCGCCTAAGTACACGTTGTATTTACCCGGACCTTTACCAACCAGACCCGCTTCTGCCAACATGGCGCGGCCACAGCCATTCGGACAACCCACAACACGCATAATGATGTTGTCATCGCTGATGCCGTGCTTAGCTAATAACGCTTCAGTTTTCTCAATTAAGCTTGGTAAATAACGCTCAGCTTCAGCCATCGCTAACGGACACGTTGGTAATGCCACACACGCCATTGAGTTTTTACGCTGCTCTGTATGGCTGTCATCAATCAGGCCATGGTTGCGAGCAATCTCCTCGATTACCGCTTTTTGATCAGCCGGAACACCTGCAATGATCAAGTTTTGGTTTGCAGTCATGCGGAAATCACCTTGGTGAATTTCAGCAATTTTACGGCAGCCTGTTTTAAGAGGTTGATTTGGGTAATCTAAAATACGACCACTTTGGATAAACAGCGTTAAGTGGTGCTTACCATCAATACCTTCAACCCAACCGATACGGTCACCACGGTGAGTGAACTCATACGGGCGGCTTTGCTCAAATTGAACACCGGCACGTTTTTCAACTTCTGCTTTAAATACATCAGAACCTACACGGTCAAGTGTGTATTTAGTTTTTGCATTTTTACGATTTGAGCGGTTACCCCAATCACGTTGTACAGACACCACGTGCTCAGCAATTTTTAACGTGTGCTCAAGTGGAATAAAACCAAAGTCATCTGCTTTACGAGGATACGTTGCTGTATCACCGTGAGTCATCGCAAGACCACCACCCACTAACACGTTAAAACCAACTAACTTGCCGTTTTCTGCAATTGCCACAAAGTTTAAGTCGTTCGCATGCACATCCACCTCATTGTTCGGTGGAATTGTTACTGTGGTTTTAAACTTACGTGGTAAGTAAGTTGAACCTAAAATTGGCTCTTCTGTGGTTTCACTCTTTTCACCATCTAACCAAATTTCAGCGTATGCTTTAGTTTTTGGTAATAGGTGCTCAGAGATCTTCGCTGCCCACTCGTACGCTTCTTGGTGAAGCTCAGATTCAACTGGGTTCGTTGTACATAATACGTTTCGGTTTACGTCGCCCGCCGTTGCAATTGAGTCAATACCCACGCTATTAAGCATTTGATGCATGCCTTTAATGTTTGGCTTAAGCACACCATGGAACTGGAACGTTTGACGCGTGGTTAAACGAATACTGCCATAGCTGGTTTTCTCTTCAGCAAACTTATCAATCGCTAACCATTGCTCTGGCTTGATGATACCGCCAGGCATACGAGCACGTAACATAACATTATGTAACGGCTCTAATTTTTGTTTAGCGCGCTCAGGGCGAATATCACGGTCATCTTGCTGGTACATGCCGTGGAAACGGATCAGTTGGAAGTTATCAGCAGTGAAACCACCGGTTATCTCGTCTTTTAAATCTTGCTCAATGGTGCCACGTAAAAAGTTACTTTCTCTTTTCAAACGCTCGTTATCAGAAAGCTTTACGTTTTTGTCTTGTTCGCTCATGGTATTTCCTAAATTTGTTACAGTGACGGCTGTTAGCTTTAAACGTGATTAGTACACGTCTTTCTGATAGCGATTTGCGCTACGTAAATCTTTTAAATATTGCTCAGCTTGTTCATCATCTTTGCCGCTATTTTCTTTGATAATGTCTACAAGCGCCTGATGAACATCTTTCGCCATACGGTTTGCATCACCACAGATATAGAAATGAGCACCCGCTTCTAACCAAGCAAATACTTCTTGGCTGTTTTTGCGAAGTTTGTCTTGAACATATACTTTTTCCGCTTGGTCACGGCTAAACGCCACATCCACTTTAGTCAGTAAGCCTGACTTCAAGTAACCTTGAATTTCTACTTGGTATAAAAAGTCTTGAGTAAAGTGTGGGTTACCAAAGAATAACCAGTTTTTACCACTTGCTTCACGAGCATCACGCTCTTGTAAAAACGCACGGAATGGGGCAATACCCGTACCCGGACCTACCATGATAATTGGCGTTTCATCATTAGCCGGTAAACGGAAATTATCGTTATGCTCGCTAAATACTTTTACTTTGCAGCCTTCTTCAGCACGACGTGCTAAATAACCAGAACAACCACCTAAGTGCTCGCTACCAAATGCATCAAACTCAACCAGACCCACAGTTAAGTGAACTTCTTCTTCAACTTCTGCTTGGCTAGATGCGATCGAATATAAACGTGCTTGTAGTTTACGTAAGCAGTCTACTAAGGTTTGTGCTTCAAGCTGAGCTGGGTTTTGACGAATAATATCGAAGATTTGGCGAGGTTCGATGTACTCACGCATTGCCGCTTTATCTTCAACTAACTTTAATAAATCAGGGCTGCCAGTTGCTGTTGCGTATTTTTCAACAAAACCTGGGTATGACTGAGTTAATTCTAATTTTTCGATTAATGCATCACGAATAGTTAGCTCTTCGTCGCCAAGTTTAACCGTGCTAGATGCATCGACTTGTGTAAGGGTAAGTACTTCATCAACAAGCGCTTCGTCATTTAAGAAGTAAACGCCTAGCGAATCACCAGGTGTATAGGTAATGTCTGAACCTTCTAATGAGATTTCAACATGACGCACATCTTTAGTTGAGTCACGACCGGTAATTTTTTGCACAACACTTAGTTCTGCAGCAAATGGGTTTTGCTTGGTGTATTGGCTTGCTGCTGGTGCCGCTGCACCAAATGGCATAGCCACAACTTGACCACCACTTGCTTGTTGCTGCGCTTTAAGATCAGGCTCAAACGCATCAAGTGCACCATCAATCCACTTAGCTGCTTCATCATCGTAATCTACATCTAGGTCAGCACGCTGGAAAATAGTTTCTGCGCCAAGCTTGTTAAAACGCTCTTCAAAATCTTTTGCTGTTTGGCAGAAGAACTCGTAGCTTGAATCACCTAAGCCAATCACAGCCACTTTAACACCATCTAGTTTAGGTGCTTTTTTAGTTGTTAAGAATTCATGAAGGCTTTCAGCGTCTTCTGGTGGCTCACCCTCACCGTAGGTTGAAACAACAACCGTGATAAACTTTTCTTTTTTCAGGGCTGTTGGTTTGTAGTCAGCCATGTTTACTAGCTTAACAGTTAGACCGCGCGACTCTGCCTGCTCTTTTAACTTGCTCGCCACGCCTTTTGCGTTACCCGTTTGCGAGCCGTATAAAATAGTTAGCGGCGGTGCATCACCTGCAGCTGGAGTGGCAGCAACACCACCGGTTAATGCACCTGCGTTGGCATTCGCAGCTAAGTAACCACTTACCCACGCTTGCTGAATTGGATTAAGTTCAGCCACTAAGCCTTGCAGCTTCTGTACTTGCTCTTGCGATAGCGGGCTCGCCGCTGCATTTAGTTGACTTAACAACATGAATTTATTCCTCGTAACCCTGAAAAGTTAACTGCGAAACGAACTTGCTACTGTCATTTCGCGAACAATTTTTTCGACTTTAAAGACTCAATAGAAATGCTTTAAAGGTTTATCTGAGCGTGAAGAATAACGAGGTCTGAGGCGATTAAAAAAGAATAGAATCTGCTTTGATATTCCATTTAGTTATTAATTTAGTATTTATCCAAAAAAAACATGTTAAAAGCAAAAATCCCCAAATAAGAAACTTTTATTAATTAACATTATTGCAACATAAGCCAATTAGCCTATACTCGCTGTGTTCATTTTGAGAACAGCAAAAACTATTAAAATATAAAAAGGAAAATACAATGTCACACGGGACATGTAAAAAATATATGCTAGCCAGTAGCTTACTTTGTTTAGCAAGTTCAGCATTGGCAAATGTTAATAACGCCAGCTTCGAAAGCTGGTCAGCAAATACCCCTGCAAGCTGGAGCACTATTGATAGCGGTATTAGTCTTAGCGCTAATACTAATGTGGTTTACTCAGGTAATTACTCAGCACAAGTCGTGGTTAATACTGGCACGCAAAGTAATACCGATTTACAACAATTAGTAGAGGTAGTGGCGGGTGAAAATTATGAGTTTTCTGCTTGGGTTTACCATACAGAAGGTGGCGTAAAAGCTCGCTTAGTAGTTGATGGCTATCAAGGCTATTCTAACTCAGCATTAACGAATCAATGGCAACAAATCAGTTATCAGTACACAGCCTCTGCGACCACATCAATTAATGTTGGCCTGCGCTTTTACGATGTAACTGGTTTTGATGGCAGCGAAGTCGTTTATGTAGATAACTTTACACCAAACACAGGCTCAACCCCACCACCTACGGGCAGCTGCGCCGATAACCAAGTATCTTTGACCCTCACTACCGATAATTATGGGGAAGAAACCAGTTGGCAAATCACCAATAGCCAAGGTAGTGCAGTAGCATCAGGCGGCAGCTATGCAGCAAATACTCAATACAGTGAGCAAGCATGCTTAACTGATGGTGACTATACCTTTACTATTTTTGATAGCTATGGTGATGGCATATGCTGCTCTTACGGTAACGGTAGCTATAGCCTTTCATTCGGTCAAACAGTACTTGCCAGTGGTGCAAGCTTCCAAAGCTCAGACGCTACGTCGTTTAGTTTAGGTGATAGCTCAGGTGGCGGTAACGGCGGTGGTACAACCCCAACAGAGCCAACGGGGTACTATGTAACAACCCAAGGCCTTAGTGGTTATGCACTGAAAACAGAACTATACAACATTATCAAAGGTCACAACTCGCAGGGCTATTCAGCTATTTGGAGTTTTTATGATGTTGCTTCACGCGATAAGTATTTTGAAAACGACAACTCTATTTTAGACCGTTATTCAGAAAACCCTGCAGGCCAAGACAGCTACAACTATGTTGCTGTGAGCGACCAATGTGGTACATACAACAGCGAAGCAGATTGCTACAACCGTGAGCATTCTTTCCCAAAAAGTTGGTTTGGTGGAACAGTTGAGCCAATGAATTCAGACGTACATCACATTTTTGCCACTGATGGTTATGTCAATTCAAAACGCAGTAACTACCCATTTGGTGAAGTAGCTAGTGCAAGCTATACCTCTAGTAACGGCAGCAAATTAGGCAGCGCTGCTAGCTCATTAAATTACTCAGGAACGGTTTTTGAACCTATTGATGAATTTAAAGGTGACTTTGCAAGAGCCTATTTCTATATGGCAACACGCTATGAAAACGTGATTGGCTCATGGCAAAACAACACAACTTACAGTAACGCTGTACTGAATGGTTCATCTGATCAGGTCTTTGAGAGCTGGGTCGTTACTATGTTATTAAAGTGGCATAACGAGGATCCAGTGAGCCAATTAGAGCTTGACCGTAACCAAGCTGCTTATGAACATCAAGGTAACCGCAACCCATTTGTGGATCACCCAGAATTTGTAGAAATGATTTGGTAACTTCGTTAAGCCAAGGCACTTAGTTTCGGCTAAGTGCCTTTTTATACGGTAAAGCATGACTTAAGCCTCATTAGGGTTTAACTGCTCGACAAGACGAATGTCATGCAACAAATGGTTATGCCTTACCGACAAAGTATTTTCTGCTGTTGGCTTTATTTTATAACCGAGCTGCTGTAAAACCAGCGTAAATAGGGCGGCATGTTGATAACTAAGAGGTTGTCCGCTTAATTCAAATTCTTCGATTACGCTATTTGCATAACTAGAACTATTTTGTAATGACTGCCAAATACGCATTTGTACTTGAGAAACCTGTATCACTGATGTGTGATAGCAATTGATTTGTAGGCTTAATAAATAGTTTTCTAGTGAGTTCATAGCGATATCCATTACAAAAAACGCTACTTTAAAAGCTCAAGTTAAGTTGAGGTAAAGTGTTTTGTTATTACTTTTTACTCCACTTATTCATTATATCTTTAAATAGTTTTGCTTCTTTATCTTCACAGGGTCTTGGGGATCCGCTTGGCACTCCAGATTTACCAAACACCGAATTAAAATCTATGCCGTAACACATGCCATTTAGTACCTCGATACGCTTGCTGCCATCGCCATTTTGCCAAACGACAGTTGCTTTATCAGAGACGGTTAATTGTGCGGGCACCGTAACCCTGCCTGCGGGGCTATTACTAATCGTCACTTCACCCTGCTCAAACAAAGACGCATTAGCAGAACCATTTTCAAAATTAAGCTGTGGGATTGGCGCATACGGGTTAAGCTTTTTAAAGGGTAATTCGGTTATTTTTGAATTCTCAAGTGCCTGATTAGGTCCTACAACCTCCGAGGTAGCTTTTTTTGGTTCATCTTTTGTGGGATTAACTGTATTAGGATCACTTATCTGCTCATAACTACTCTGCGAAGCTTTTTCGTTTTTTGGCAAAGAATTAACCTCATCAGGCATTCCTTCTGTTTGCTCAGGTGAAGGTTTTTCTTGGATCTTCTGCAAGCTAGGTAACGAAGTTAAATCAACACTCACATACGCGTTGATTACTTTTGGCGGTTCAGCGACTGCAGGGAGTTTCACAGACTTTCCATATCGAGTAAATAGCAATAAAAGCACAGCATGTAGCGCAATCGAGATGATCCATGCTTTGTAATTCCCTTTTAACACCCTAGCGCCTCGTTTTATTTTTAAGAGTGCTAAATGAGTGAATTAGTTCATAGGAAAGTTGCGAGTTAGCGAGTTAGCGAGTTAGCGAGTTAGCGAGTTAGCGAGTTAGCGAGTTAGCGAGGGTAAAGGCTCTTGGTTCTAGGTCAAGCATAACCTTGGGAGTGCTTTAATGTGGTTTGGGTTTACCAAAGAAAAGGTTTACATGGATTGTGTAGGGTTTCGCTCCGCTCAAACCAACCTACCCGAAGAGTGAACAGGGCAAATACTGAGTGAGACACCACACTAACCAACCCCACTCTTCTGATCTGACGTCTGAAAGCTGATAGCTCTATTTACGTTGGGTTTCGCTGCGTTCAAACTAACCTACCCGAAGAATGAACAGGCCGAATGCTGAGTGAGACACCACACTAAACAACCCCACCGATCGAATCTGACGTCTGAAAGCTGACAGCTGATAGCTTTTCTACAGACATTAAAAAAGGCCGCCTAGGCGACCTTTTTATAAGCTGTGAAGCTCTATCTGTTGATATTACTCAACGATAGTTGCAACAACACCAGCACCAACTGTACGGCCACCTTCACGGATAGCGAAGCGTAAACCTTCGTCCATTGGGAATTTGAAGGCGGCAGATTAGCCTTTCACTCTAAACTGCTTAAAACTTAAAGCTGGTAGCTTTTTTCACCCATAAAAAAACCCGAGACTAAGCTCGGGTTTTTCTTAATGCTTGATGCATTACTATAGTTGATTACTC
>NZ_JABVXE010000029.1:0-25727 GCF_013350085.1 Pseudoalteromonas sp. 0802
TTTGCTTGGTGACAATAGCGTTTTGGACCCACCTGACCCCATGCCGAACTCAGTAGTGAAACGAAACAGCGCCGATGATAGTGTAGCAGCTGCTATGTGAAAGTAGGTCATCGCCAGGCTCCAAATAAGAGAAAGCCCGATTCGAAAGAGTCGGGCTTTTTTGCGTTTTAGCTGTCAGCTTTCAGCCGTCAGACGTCAGCTGAACTGTGGGGTTGTCCTGTACAGAGTCGTCCTCTGCACTTTCCTTGCTTACCCTTCAGGTAGGTTTTGTAGAGCGAAGCGAAACCCAACACGAGTTAGCGAGTTGCTAGTTAGCAAGGGTAAAGTTGAACTGGGGGTTTGTTTAGTACAGAGTCATAATAAGCTCACCCTGTTCATTCTCCAGGTAGGTTGGGTAGAGCGCAGCGAAACCCAACATGAGTTAGCGAGTTGCTAGTTAACAAGGGTAAAGTTGAACTGGGGGGTTGTTTAGTACAGAGTCACCCTCAGCAACAAAACCTCGTAGGAGGCACTTCAGTGCCGAATCTAGACCATAACAAACACATTCACGGCTAAAGTCATTCCTACAAGTACACTTTGCCTAGAGCCTAGAGCCTAGAGCCTAGAGCCTAGAGTCTAGAGCCTAGAGCCTAAAGCCTAGAGCCAGAGGAAGACGCAGCACCAAACACCCACACCGCGCGGCTGAACGCTGACGGCGGAAAGCTGATAGCTCTGTGTTGGATTTCACTTCGCTCTGCCCAACCTACGCCAGACCTTCAAACTTTCCCCTCGCTAACTTTACTCTCGCAACTTGTAACTCATTAACTCATCCCCCAAAAACAAAAACGCCAGCATATAGCTGGCGTTTTTTAATCTGAGGGTAAGCTTGATATTAAGCTTTTGGACCTGCTGATTTGATTGCTTCTGAAACATCGTATTTAGCGAAGTTTTCAGTGAAGTCAGAAGCTAGCTTGTTTGCGTATTCTGCGTACTTCTCTTTATCTTCCCATGTGTTGATTGGGTTAAGAAGTTGGCTGTCTACACCTGGAACTGCAACTGGTACATCTAGGTTTAGAACGTCGATGTGTTGAGTTTCAACATCTGCCAGTTTACCTGATACGATTGCATCAACTACAGCACGTGTAGTCGGGATATCGAAGCGTTGACCAGTACCGTAAGGGCCACCTGTCCAACCTGTGTTAACTAGGTATACTTTAGCGCCGAATTCACGTACACGCTTCATTAGAAGTTCTGCATAAACGCCAGCAGGACGTGGGAAGAACGGAGCACCGAAACATGTTGAGAACGTAGACTCGATGTCGCTTGTTGAACCGATTTCAGTTGAACCTACTTTCGCAGTGTAACCACTTAAGAAGTGGTATGCAGCAGCTTCTTCAGTTAGTACTGAAACTGGTGGCAATACACCACTTACGTCACATGTTAAGAACACAACGGCTTTTGGCTCGCCAGCACGGTTTTCTACTTTACGTTTTTCAACGTGCTCAAGCGGGTAAGCTGCGCGGCTATTTTGTGTCAGGCTTGTATCATGGAAATCTGGTACACGATTTTCGTCAAGTACCACGTTTTCTAAGATTGTACCGAAGCGAATTGCATTCCAAATAACTGGTTCGTTCTTTTGTGAAAGATCGATACATTTAGCGTAACAACCACCTTCGATATTAAATACGCTACCAGGTGCCCAACCGTGCTCGTCATCACCAATAAGGAAACGAGTAGGATCTGCAGATAATGTTGTTTTACCTGTACCAGATAGACCGAAGAATAACGCAGTGTCGCCTGCTTCACCTACGTTTGCAGAGCAGTGCATTGGTAATACACCTTTTGCAGGAAGTAGGAAGTTTTGTACAGAGAACATTGATTTCTTCATTTCGCCTGCGTAGCGCATACCAGCTAGTAGTACTTTACGTTGTGCGAAGTTAATGATTACAGTGCCGTCACTGTTAGTGCCATCACGCTCTGGGTCACATACAAATGAAGGTACATTCATTACCTGCCACTCAGGGAAGTCAGCAGTATTGTATGTTTGAGGTTCGATAAACATGTTTTTGGCAAAAATATGATGCCATGCAGTTTCTGTTGTAACTACAACTGGTAAATAGTGCTCAGGATCAGCGCCAACTTCTAGGTGAGAGATGAAGTGGTCGTTGCTTTTCACGTGTTCTTCTACACGGGCCCATAACGCATCAAACTTGTCTGCATCGAATGGGCGGTTTACGTTGCCCCATTGGATTTCGTTTTCAGTGCTTGGCTCTTGAACAATAAAACGATCTTTTGGAGAGCGGCCAGTGCGTACACCGGTTTTAGCAACAAAAGCACCATTAGCGGCTAGAGTCCCTTCGCCACGACGAATAGCGTGTTCGACAAGTTCAGCTGCTGTAAGATCAACAAAACTAGTAGCGTTTGCAGTCATGTTTATACCTAAATTGTGAGAGATTGAACGGGATAGCTCTGGGGTTCTTAGTTTTCCCTTTTGCTAAAATAATAGTAACAGAAGGATTAGGGATATTCGAGTGTCTGAAGGGCTTAAAAAGGCATATATTTGGCAAAAAACATGAATAATTTCAATGATACCGGTGTCATAAAATGGCGCTTTTTCATGACACCGGTATCATTAGTTTTGATATTTTTTTTAATAAAAAAGCCGCACTGATGGCGGCTTTTAATATAATAATATTTATTATGGTGTATTAATTAAATATGGCTTTAATATCTTGCTCGTTAAAGATGTAATCTTTTAAGCAATAATGACAGCTAATTTTTACTTCACCATTTGCTTGCACGTCGGCAAGTAATTCGTCTTGACCTACATTTACTAATGCAGCAATTGTTTTGTCTCTGCTACAGCCACAACGGAAGCTAATAGACTGTGGTTCGAATAACTGAGGATTATCTTCATGGTAAAGTCGAGTCAGAACAGTATTGGCATCTAAACCTAGCAACTCTTCATCTTTAATCGTGTTACTGATCGCTTCAAGATGAGTGAAGTCTTCAACTGACTTGTCTTTATTTACAGGTAATACTTGCAAGAATAAGCCTGCAGCTTTGGCTGTGTCTGCTGTTACTTCAGTCGCAAACCAAAGACGTGTTTTTAACTGTTCCGATTGCTCAAAATAGTTTTCCAGGCATTTATCTAAGCTATCGTGCTCTAACGGTACAATACCTTGGTATCGCTCACCTTTAGTTGGCGTAATTGTAATAACCATATAGCCATTACCAATTAAGTCTTTTATTGAGCTACCGGTTACTTCACCTTGTAGACGTGCGATGCCTCGCATGTTTTGTTTATCGTCACCATTAATTACCGCATATTTAACAGGGCCGTCGCCTTGTAGTTGAACGGCAATTTCGCCTTCAAACTTTAAAGTAGCTGTTAATAAGCAGGTAGCAACAAGTAGTTCACCTAATAAGGTTTGCACAGGTGCTGGGTAATTATGGTTTGCGATCATCTCTTGATAAGTGTTTTCAATTTGTACGAGTTCGCCACGTACATCGAGCTGATCAAATATATAACGATGAAGTAAATCTTGTTGCATGAGTTGCATTACCTAACTTGATTTCATTTTTAACAGTTCACGTCTTTGCTTCTTATCTGGCTTACGATCAGGATGTGGAGCAAAGAAGCTGTTGTTCTTACGGGCGATAGCATTTGCTTCGCGTTTCTCAATACTAGCTTGAGTTTCTTGATATAAGGTTTGTGCAATGGGGGCACCTTGACGTTTTTCAAGGATCTTTTCGATTGTCACAACCTTTTCGTCGACCCCTTGTAGCAGTTTTACCACTGCACCTACTTCGACAATTTTGCTGGGCTTGGTACGTTGTCCATTATAATGTACTTTGCCGCCTTGCACCATGTCTCGTGCTATTGAGCGGGTTTTATAAAAGCGGGCAGCCCATAACCATTTATCAAGGCGCACGCTTAATTCGTCTTGTTTGTCTTGCGACTTTTGAGTGTTACCTTTTGACACAATTGTGCTCTTTTAAAGCTGCTTATATATAGGCAAAATTTACCATGAAACTTAATCACAAAGAAATAGTCATAGTTATTCCTTGCAGCCCCTGTTTGTCGAAATTACCTTGTTTACAAAGTTTAATATACGTGCGCTTGTTGAATGAAAAATGAAAAGGTACTATAGGCCAGCTATCAAGCAGTAAATTAAAATAAGAAATAGAGTTTATGGATCAACACTTACAACAAGTTAAACAGTTTTTAAACGGCTTACCTCATGCCAAGCTAAGTGCATTTGTAGTGCTGTTAGTTGTTGTTTACATTGCTTTTTTGTCATCTAAGCTGTTTTGGCTTGTGTGGCCAGAACCCGATACAAGAGCACTGCCAGTAACCGGTGTTAACAGCATGGCTAAACGAGTTGAGACAGTCAGCTCTCGCCAAATTATTGAACAAAATCTATTCGGCAAAGTTGTTGTCGGAACTAAGAAACCTGCCGCGAAACAAAATCAAGTCATTAACAACGCCCCTGAAACACGTCTAAGTATTAACCTAACTGGTATTGTTGCGGTCAGCCAAAATGATCAAGCGGGTCTTGCTATTATTGAATCTCAAGGCAAGCAAGAAACCTATGTTGTCGATGATGCAATTAAAGGCACTCGTGCCAAGCTTGCTCAAGTATTACCTGACCGAGTAATTTTAGATGTAAGCGGCCGCTTTGAAACCTTAATGCTGGATGGTCTCGATTTTACTAAAAAAGTGTCTATGCCAGTATTGGCAGAACGTGATGAGTCTGAATTAACCGCAGGCCCTCAGCTTGTCGAAAATAACGAAATTAATGCGACTGAAGATGAAGAAGTAAAAGAAGCGCTTATCGAAACGCGAGAAGAAGTATTAGACGATCCCGGTAAACTATTTGACTACATTCGCGTCTCTCAAGCGATGGTTGATGGCGAGTTAGTGGGTTATCGCTTAAGCCCAGGTAAAGATCCTGCTTTATTCAAGCAGATGGGATTAATGAACAATGATTTAGCTATTGCGATTAATGGCTATCAATTAAATGATTTAAAACAGGCAATGTCAGCAATAAACGAATTACGAAATAGTACTGACGCAAGTATCACTATCGAACGCGATGGTGAGCAAATTGATGTGCAATTTAGCCTGCAATAACTAGCTTTGGAGTTTTTATAGAATGGTTCACGCGCTACACCTCACAAAAATCAAAAAAGGGTTAGCTAAATATGCAGCGCTTTTTTTATTAACAGGATTATCGCTTTCAGTATCTGCTGTTGAGTATGCGGCTAATTTTAAAGGCACTGATATTAATGAATTTATTAATATCGTTGGTAAAAATCTAAATAAAACTGTCATTATTGACCCGAATGTGCGCGGCAAAGTCAATGTGCGCAGTTACGAGCTAATGGACGAGAAGCTTTATTACCAGTTCTTTTTAAATGTACTTGAGGTTTATGGTTATTCAGCTGTAGAGATGGATAACGGTATTATCAAAATTGAAAAAAGTTCTGACGCTAAAAAGTCGAACGTACCGCTGATCACTGAAGATAACCAAGCCAGTGGCGATATGATGGTGACACGTGTTGTACGTGTTAAAAATGTAAGCGTACAAGAGCTTGGCCCTCTAGTTCGTCAATTTAGTGATCAAAAAGATGGCGGCCACGTTGCTAACTTCAATGCAGCAAACGTGATGATGTTGACCGGTCATGCCGCGTCAGTTAACCGTTTAGTTGAAATCATTCGTTCGGTTGACCAAGCCGGTGATAAGCGTGTTGATATCGTAAAACTTAAATTTGCTACCGCTGACGATGTAGTGTCGGTTGTTGAGAATATTTACAAAGATGGTGGCAAAGGGAGTGTTCCTGAGTTTTTAATCCCTAAAGTTGTTGCTGATGGTCGTACTAACAGTGTGATTGTCAGTGGTGAAGCACAAGCGCGTACACGTGCTGTTGAATTGATTAGCCGTTTAGATGGTGAGCTAGAAAACCAAGGTAATACTAAGGTTATCTATCTTAATTACGCCAAAGCAGAAGACCTTGTAAAAGTATTGCAGGGCGTAAGCAAGACATTAGCAGAAGACGCGCAAGGCGGTGCAACAAAAACTCGCTCACGTAATCAAAACGAAACAAGCATTGAAGCACACCCAGATTCAAACTCACTCGTAATCACTGCACAGCCTGACACCATGCGTTCGCTTGAGCAAGTTATTGAACGTCTTGATGTTCGTCGTGCTCAGGTTTTAGTTGAAGCTATTATCGTTGAGGTGTTAGAAGCCGATGGTATCAACTTAGGCTTACAGTGGATTTCAGAGCAAGGCGGCATGATGCAGTTCAACAATGGCACCACAGTACCTGTTGGTTCGTTAGCTGTTGCTGCTGAACAAGCGCGTGATAAAACGATTGAAGGCACGGTAGTCGGTACTGAAACTGGCACTGTGACAAGTACCTCTGAAACACAAGAAGGTGACTTAACAGCACTTGCTTCACTACTTGGTGGTATTAATGGTCTAGCAATGGGTATTGTTAAAAATGACTGGGGTGCAATTATCCAAGCTGTTTCAACGGACACTAACTCTAATATTCTTGCTACGCCGTCTGTAACGACCATGGATAACGAAGAAGCATCAATGATTGTTGGTCAAGAAGTACCTATTATCACAGGTTCGCAAACAGGCTCAAATAACGCTAACCCATTCCAAACAGTTGAACGTCAAGAAGTGGGTGTGAAACTGAAAGTAACACCACAAATCAATGATGGCTCAGCAGTTCAATTAACGATTGAACAAGAGGTTTCAAGTGTAAGTGGTGCGACTGCGGTTGATATTTCAGTAAACAAACGTGCTATTAAAACTACGGTTATGGCTGATGATGGCGGCATGGTTGTACTTGGCGGCTTGATTGATGAAGACGTGCAAGAAAGTGTTTCTAAAGTACCATTATTAGGTGATATTCCGGTACTTGGTCATTTATTCCGCTCAACCAGCACGAGTAAGCGTAAACGTAATCTAATTGTATTTATTCGTCCTACCATTGTACGCGATGGCATCAGCATGAATAAATTGAGCCACTCGAAATATAACTTTATTCGTGGCGAACAACACAAGCAAAAAGAAGATGGTATTGATTTAATGCCGTTGACGGATGCACCAATTCTTCCTGAATGGAATGATGCCTTGATATTACCGCCAACGTACGAAGAGTACCTAAAACAACAAAACGCGAATGAGCGCAACGATGACTAATGCAATTACAGAAATCAATGATGAGCTAGCGTCAGAAGTGCCGGCAAGTCATGATGAGCTACTAACAAGCGATGATCTTGTTAGCTTGCCAACCAAGCGTTTGCCATTCTCGTACGCGCGTCGTACAGGCGTATTATTGAGTAAAGATCAGGATAACTGGACTGTGTATTATCGCGGTGAGTTAGATGTTGATGCTTTACTTGAAGTACGCCGTATTGCGGGTCATGGTTTTTCGCTAGAACAATTACCTGATGACAAATTTGAGCTGTTGCTTGAGGCTTCTTATCAGCGTGATAGTTCTGAAACGCAGCAAATGATGGAAGATATCGGCAACGAGGTTGATTTATTCTCGCTTGCAGATGAATTACCGCAAACTGAAGATCTCCTTGCTGGTGATGACGATGCACCAATCATCAAACTGATCAACGCGATGCTGAGCGAAGCAATTAAAGAAGGTGCTTCAGATATTCATATCGAAACCTTCGAGCAAGAGCTAGTAATTCGCTTTAGGGTTGATGGTGTATTAAAAGAAGTATTAAAGCCGAACCGTAAACTCGCTTCACTGTTAGTGTCGCGTATTAAGGTTATGGCAAAACTAGATATTGCTGAAAAACGTATACCGCAAGATGGTCGTATTAGTTTGCGTATTGCTGGTCGTGCCGTTGATGTGCGTGTATCGACGATGCCATCAAGCTTTGGTGAGCGTGTTGTGCTACGTCTACTTGATAAAAACAACGCGCGCCTGAACCTAGAAGATTTAGGTATGACTGAGCGTAACCGTGAATTGTTTGCTGATTTAATCAGTAAGCCACACGGTATTATCTTAGTAACCGGTCCTACGGGTTCTGGTAAAAGTACCACCTTGTATGCGGGCATGAGCCAAATCAACTCACGAGACCGCAATATTCTTACTGTTGAAGATCCAATCGAGTACGAGATACCAGGTATTGGTCAAACTCAGGTAAATACCAAGGTAGATATGACCTTTGCCCGAGGTTTACGTGCCATCCTTCGTCAAGACCCTGACGTTGTAATGGTCGGTGAGATCCGTGATCTTGAAACAGCACAAATTGGTGTGCAAGCGTCATTAACCGGTCACTTGGTTATGTCGACACTGCATACTAATACAGCTGCTGGTGCTATCACGCGTATGGAAGATATGGGTGTAGAGCCTTTCTTACTGTCATCATCGTTACTCGGTGTATTGTCACAACGTCTTGTACGTACTTTATGTAATAGCTGTAAAGAAGGTCACATTGCTGATGAGCGCGAGTGCCAGTTATTAGGTGTCAATCCTGCTGAACCGCCAACAATTTATCGTGCAGTTGGTTGTGAAGAGTGTAACTTTAATGGTTATCGCGGTCGTACGGGTATTCATGAGTTGCTGGTTGTTGATGAAACAATTCGTGAAATGATCCACAGCGGTAAAGGCGAACAAAGTGTTGAGAAGTACATTCGTAAACATAGCCCAAGTATTCGCCAAGATGGCTGTAATCGCGTACTTGCAGGTCGCACTACCTTAGAAGAAGTCTTGCGTGTAACACGTGAGGAAGGTTAATCATGGCAGCATTTGAATACCGTGCCCTTGATGGCAGAGGTAAAGAGAAAAAAGGCATTCTTGAAGCCGATACGGTAAAGCAAATCCGCCAAACTTTGCGCGATCAAGGTTTAATGCCTTTAGAAGTTGTTGCTGCTGCAGAAGGCGAAAAGCAAACTACTGGGGCAAAGAGCTCTTTATTTGGTAGCTTCTTTAAACCAAAAATTTCGACTTCAGATTTAGCATTAATCACTCGTCAGCTCGCAACCTTAATCCAGTCAGCATTACCTGTTGAAGGGGCTGTCATGGCGGTGGCTGAGCAGTGTGAAAAGCCGCGTTTAAAACGTATGCTAATGGCTGTACGTTCAAAGGTTGTTGAAGGTTATACCTTAGCAGATGGCATGAGTGAGTTTCCGCATGTATTTGATGATTTGTATCGTGCCATGGTGGCAGCCGGTGAAAAATCAGGTCACCTAGACCAAGTTTTAAATCGTTTAGCTGATTACACGGAACAACGTCAGCATATGCGTAGTCAAATCACACAGGCGATGGTTTATCCAACCATTCTGGTGGTATTTGCTATTGCGATTGTCTCTGTATTGTTAGGTACTGTGGTACCAAAAATCCTGAAGACCTTCGAAAAATCAAAACAAGTATTACCCTGGACTACCGAATGGGTAATGGCTGCCAGTAATTTTGTGCAAAACTACTGGTTTATTAGTTTAGTCATTATAACTGTGTTAGCTGTGGCCATTAAGCAAGCGCTTAAGCAGCCGCATATTCGTTACTGGTATGACGAAAAAGTGCTGCATTTACCGGGCATTGGTAAGGTAGCACGCGGTGTTAATACGGCGCGTTTTGCTCGAACTTTAAGTATTTTATCGTCAAGCTCAGTGCCACTACTTGAAGGGATGCGTATCTCAGGTGGTGTACTGGCTAACGAAAAAATGAAAAAGTCAGTGCAAGATGCTGCAACACGTGTGAGTGAAGGGGCGAGTCTTCGTGCTTCACTTCAGCAAACCAAACTTTTCCCACCTATGATGCTGCACATGATAGCCAGTGGTGAAAAATCAGGTGAACTTGAGCAAATGCTTGAGCGTGCTGCAAATAACCAAGATCGTGAGTTTGAGAGCATGGTAAACGTGTCTCTGAAACTATTAGAGCCCGCGATGATTGCTTCAATGGCGGTAATTGTATTGTTTATTGTTATGGCAATACTACAGCCGATTATGGCAATGAATAAGGCTGTAGGTCTTTAAATTAGGGAACACTAGAGCAATTAGCAGCTAACACTGCCGCTCTATAATAAATTTTTGAAGAAAGTTAGAGGTATTTTTGTGAACAAACAGTCAGGTTTCTCATTACTAGAAGTCATGGTAGTACTGGTTATCATCGGTATGATCATGTCAATTGTGGCGCCAAATATCATGGGTCAGCAAGAAGAAGCTGCAATCGATAAAGCGCACTTAGATATTCAACAAATTGAAGATGCGTTAAGCTTATACAAGCTTAAAAACAAAGCGTATCCAACCACAGAGCAAGGCTTAGAAGCGCTAGTAAATAAAACAAGCATTGAGCCAATTCCAAAGCGTTTTCCTGATGGCGGTTTCCTTGAGAAATTACCAGAAGATCCATGGGGTAACCCTTACCAGCTAATCAGCCCAGGAGAAGTTGGTAAAATTGATATCTTCTCAATGGGTCCTGATGGTGAAGCAGGTACTGATGATGACATCGGTAACTGGGATGAAGAAAAGTAATAATGCCTAAATTCAGCCAACTGAACAAAGCTTATACACATCAAGGCTTACTATTATGGTAAGCCTTGGTCGTTTGCGTTTGGCTGGCCGTGCTAAGCACGCGAAAGGGTTTAGCCTCATCGAAATATTAATGGTGCTCGTGGTGATTGGTTTTGTCACCAAAATGGTTGCCTACAGTTTTGATGGTGGTGCTGAAGAAGAACTCGAAAAACAAGCGCTCAGATTACATACTACGATTAATATGGCGTCTGAGTTTGCGATTTTAAATCAGGTTGAGCTGGGTTTTCATCTTGACCAAGATACATTTGAATTTTTAGTTTTTGACGGTGATAAGTGGGTTACGTTTGACCGTGAAAAATTGTTTGCCCCAATTAAGGTTGATGAACGCTTTAAGCTCACTCTTAACCTTGATGATTTAGCCTGGGCACAAGATAACTTATTAGAGCAGTCAAACTGGCGTGAATTAATGAGCGGTGGTGACGAAGACAGCCTACTTGAGCTACAAAAGCTCAAAATACCGCAGGTACTTATTTTATCTTCTGGCGAAGTCAGTGCGTTTCAATTGGTTTACGAGCTTAAAGAAGAGCGTGAACCGCAATATTTTATCGAAGGCGAATTTATGGCCCCGGTAAAGTTTCGTATGGAGCCTGAATAATGAATAAGTCAGCAGGTTTTACCTTACTTGAAGTGATGGTTGCACTGGCTATTTGTGCAATGGCCGGTATTGCCGCAATGCAGGCAACTGGCGAACACATTAATCATCTTTCGTCGATTGAAGAGCAAACTTATGCTTCTTGGGTTGCTGAGAACGTAATGGTTGAGCAACGCGCCAAAGGCGATAAATGGACAGGCAAAAATGGCGTTAAAGGCACTGAAACACTCGCTGGTTTTGAATGGTATTGGCGTCAGGACGTGGTTCCTACTGCTGATAAAACCTTTGTAAAGGTCACCATTAACGTGTTCGCCGATGAAAAGCTTGAATACCCAGTGTATGAGCTTTCTACTTATTTGAATAAAGGTGATAAGTAGTGAAGCAACGCGGTTTTACCTTACTTGAAGTGATTGTCGCCATGGGCATCTTAGCCTTTGTGGTGTTATCGACCCATCAAATACTGGATTCGACAACCAAAGCAAAAGAAGCTTCAGACGAGACGATTGCTGAGTTAAATGGCTTTCAAACTTTATTTCGTTTGATGGACCAAGATTTTAGTCAAATGACTAAACGTCAGGTGCGTAACGAAGCTGGTGATTTTCAAGACACGTATGTGTTAGCTGGTCGCTATATTCTTGATAGCCAATACGATGGTATTGGCTTTGTTCGTGATGGTTGGATTAACCCAATTAACCTACTGCCGCGCTCTGAACTGCAAGCGGTTGGTTACCGCGTTATCGATGACAAGCTTGAGCGAGTGTATCGGGTGTATGTTGATCAACTAGATAACATGGAGCCGCGTTCACAAGTCATTTTGGAAGACATTGAAGACCTTAAATTTGAATTTTTAGATGATAAAGACGAGTGGCAAGAACAGTGGCAAATTAAAGCACTGCCAAAAGCGGTGGCAGTCACTATTCAAAAAATAGAACAGGAACCCATTCGTCGTGTGTTTTTAGTGCCAGGTGAAGGCAAAGTCACTGCCCAAGCAAATAATGGTAATAATAACGGAACGGGTGGTTAGCTATGACTACTATTAAACGTTCTAAAGGTGCTGCGCTTGTTATTGTGCTATTTATTGTGGCGCTAGCAGCTATGTTAGCCGTTGAGATGAGTGCTAATTTAATGGTGCAAGTGCAGCGCAGCAGCAATATTCAAAACCATCAACAGGCTAAATGGTATGCCTTTGCAGCTGAAGAGCTGGCAATTAAAGCACTAAAACAAACTAAAAAAGATGATCCTGATAAAACGCATTTAGAGCAAGTCTGGGCACAGCAGGGTGGAGTCCCTTACCCGGTTGATAATGGTACCTTAAGTGGCACAATTACAGACTTACAAGCATGTTTGAATTTAAATGCATTGCATGTAAAGCCAGATCAACAAACGGATCCAAATAATAAAACGAACCCAGCACATAAGGCATTGTTGGCATTATTAGAAAATATTGAAGACTTGCCAACCGATGAGTCTGAAGAAGCCATGGCCGATAGCGTGTTTGATTGGTTAGACGCTGATAGCATTACCTATCGTTCAGGTGCAGAAGAAGATGAGTACTTATCTCGACAATACCCATATATGACGGCAAATAGCTATTTTGCTTCGACGTCAGAACTTCGTTTAGTAAAAGGCTTTAACCCACTCGTTATGGAGAAACTTTTACCATTTGTGTGTGTTATTCCAGGTAGTGAGTTATTACAAATCAACGTTAATACACTACCTGTAGAAAGTGCCATTATATTAAGCTCGCTTATTGATGGCTTAAGTCTTTCAGGCGCTGAAGCGGTATTATCATCACGTCCTCAAGATGGATATGATGATTTAGAAGCATTTTTTGAAGAGGTTAATCAACAAGGCGCACAAAATGTGAAAGCCGTTGAAGACCTATTCAGTATCAACAGTGAATATTTTAAACTACAAACGCAGGCTGAATTTGCAGAACTGCGTTTTTCGATGACCACCTTACTCCATGCCACTAATGGTACAGTAACGATACTGGCGCGAAAATTTGGAGGCGTACAGTGACAGAGATATTGTTGATCCGTACGGGTCAAACATTAAAAGACAGCCTTAACTGGCTAATTTACTCACCAACAGAACAAGAAATAATTGCTAGCGGCGAAATTGCCAATGCAACACAACTTGGTGAGCTAACAGAGAGAGCACAATCACGGGAAGTGGTTGTACTACTACCAAGTGATCAAGTACAACTAAAAACGGTCGCCTTGCCAACCAAGTGGAGCCGCAAGTTAGAGCAAGCACTTCCTTACATGCTAGAAGAAGAAATAGCCTGTGATGTTGATGACTTATTCATAGCGATTGCAGAGCCAACACTTATTGATGAGAAGCACGCGATTAATATCGCGATGACCGATCGTGAATGGTTTGAGCAATGGCTGGCTGAGTTCAATGAGCATGGCATCGAAGTATATAAAATACTGCCGGATGCTTTATTGTTACCTGATGTCGATGACAACACTCAGTTACGCGCTATTGAGCTTAATGGTCAGTGGCTATGTAAGCAGGGTAACTGGCATATTGCCGCTGTAGAGACAAATTGGCTTGCTGGCTATTTAACAGCATTAGGTAACCCTGATGTTGCACACTTTAGCCCTGCAACGGCTTTTCCTGATACGGTTAACCTTAGTGCTCAAACGCAGCAATACGATTTACCTTTAGCCTTATTTGCTAAGCAGTTACCTGAGGTGAAATTCAACCTTCGCCAAGGTGTTTATCAGCTTAAGAAGAAATCAGCAATTTGGTGGGGCTATTGGCAAAAAGCAGCTATTGCAGCAGGTGTTGCATTAGTTTGCAGTGTTGGTGTTAAGTCGCTTGAGCTTTATAAGTTAAATAACCAGCTTGAAGCGGCAAAAGCTGAAGTGGTTGCTAATTATCAGCGTGCTTTTCCAAATAAAAAAGTGCGTCCTCAGCTTATTCGTAGCCAAATTCGCAGCGAACTTGCATTGATAGAAAGTGGCAGTACAGCTGGCTTCTTAGATTTGACTAACGATCTTGTCTCTATTTTTAGTGAAGTAAAAGACTTCACACCAGAAACTCTTCGCTATGATCAAGGTCGTAACGAATTACGTATTCGTGCGCGCGGCAAAGATTTCCAGTCATTTAGTAAAGTAAAAGCAATTTTAGAACAGCGTGGCTTAACCGTAGATCAAGGCTCGCTAAATAATGATGGTGATTTTGTCGTTGGTGAAATTAAGTTACGAGGTGCGGCATGAAAAACCAAATAATCAATTATTGGCGCTCGTTAAAAGAACAAGAGCAGCAACTTGTAATGGTTGCAGGTGGTGTGTTTGTTATTTTTGTGCTGGTTATGGGGGTCTTTCGTCCACTTAACACGGCTATAGAAAAAGCAGAGCAAGACACAATAAAACAACAAGAGCTGCTAGCATGGGTTGATGAAAGTATTGTTAAACTTAAAGCGAGTGGTAACGCACGTAATACGAGCAGCCGTAGCTTAAGCCAAATCGTTAATAGCACCCGTAATCGTTATCAAATTATCATTAGCAAAATGCAGCCAAATGACAATTCACTTCGTTTAACCATTGACTCTGTTGAGTTTAATAACCTTGTTGAATGGTTGGATGAACTGGTTAATTCACATGGTGTGCTAATCGAGAATTTAGATTTAAGTAAAGATGACAAATCAGGCTTTGTGCGTGTAAGTCGTTTGGTACTAGAGAAGTAAACGATGAAAAGAGTTATTTTATTAATCACAGTGTTTGTGATGTGTTTTTTGGTGTTTACGCTGGTAAAAACACCCGCTGCCGTTGCACTTGATTTAGCTAAGCCGCATTTACCAAAGCAATTACAATTAGGTAAAGCCAGTGGCACGCTATGGGACGGTCGCATTATGCAGGTACGTTTTGATGGTGAGCAATTAAATAATGTGCGTTGGCAGTTATCGGGCTGGTCACTGTTCACAGGTAAATTAGTGGGTACGGTACGCTTTGGTGATCCTCGTGATAAAGCGGATATTTCAGGTCATGGTGACTTTACATATGGCCTCTTTAACCAAGCCATCACTGTGAAAAAGACTACTTTACGCTTAACGGTTGAACGTGCCATGGAGCGTTTACAACTCCCTTTGCCGGTTAGTGCGCAAGGTCGTGTGATTGTAGATTTAGATGAGTACAGCTCAGGCGAGCCATACTGTGAAAGCCTAAGCGGCGAAATCGCGAGCCCGAACATTGATGTGAAAGGAATGAATAACTGGTTTAGCATTGGCCCTCTGAGCGGCCGTTTAAGCTGTAAATCGGGAGATGTAGCAGTACTTGTTGACCCAGAGAACCGTTTAGGGCTTGAAGCTGATGCAGTATTAAAAGCGAATCTTGATTTTAAAGTTGCTGGTTATATTAAACCTGAAGCAAGCTTACCAAAAGAAGTGCATGATGCAGCTAAGTTTCTTGGTCGTCCTGATAACGAAGGCCGTTATCCGCTTAACTTTTAAATTGGATTAATTGAACAGTATGCAATTACCTGAGTTTTCAAAGCAGCAAAGTGAGCTTTTAAGTCAGTTTTTAGCGCAGCATCAAGACGCACTTAGCTTGGCACAAACGCAAGGCTACTTATTTGCGGTGATCTGTGCTCCTGAGCCGCTTGATGTTCACCAGTGGTTAGAAGAGGTTGCACCTGGCTCTGATGGGCAAATGGATGAGCAAGTGCTGTTTGCATTTATGGCCTTGTATCAACAGATCAGCGAACAAGTATTCGAAACGGGTTTTACATTACCTGTGAGCCTACAGCTGAGCTCTCAAGGGCAGCAATACTTAGACATTCAAGAATGTCAGCATTGGAGCCAAGGCTTTATGCATGGTGCACAAGGCTACGTTAACAAGCTATTAAGCGCGCCACAGTTAGCGGATGAGCTTAAAGAGGCGTTGGCTAGTGCACTGCAAAGCTTAGGCTTTTTTACCCTTGAAACGAGTGAAATTGCAGGCCTTGCAACTGATAATGGTCTATCTGAAGGACAATTATGCCAGCAGCAGTATGAAGTTATGAATGAATTCGCCGCTGGCTTTGCTGAGCTAATTGAAGTCGTTGCTGTAAATAGCCAGCTATATAATGATGAGGGCTGGAACTAACCCAGCTCCAATAGGATGTCTGTGCAACCTTTGGCACAGCTTACAACGCCTTTACCTGGCTGATCAGTCTTCAAATTTAAGGTAAGGGCGCCTTTACATACTTCACAGTATAAGGTTTGCCCTTTGCCCAGCTTTTTTAGCATATTGCGTTGTTTGGCAAACGAGTCGCTGGTTTTTTTGTTTAAAGCTGAAAAGTCCATTACTTGTTTAGCCTTTCTTCAAGTGCGTTCGAGACAATACTGCATACGCGGTTTAAGCGTTCGCCATAAAAATATAAGTTAATATCTTTTTCACGGCAGTAGTGTAAGTGAAAAACTTGTAGTTTATCGTCAGTGGTAAATGTCTCTTCAATATACTCAAGCTCTGAATTAGATAAATTCAGCTGTGACTTAATATTATTCTTAGCCATATTTGCCGCAGGACTTCGGTTGACTTTACTGGCGTCTGAAATAAGGCTAACGCCTTCACCTAGCAACCTTTCTCTTGGCTCTTTGATCAAAGGATGATCAATCGTGAAAAGTGCTAAAATAATAAGCACTAAAATAAGAAATTTTTTCATAGCACAATAATCTTTGATCTAAATAAATACGGTATAGGTGCAAGTTTAATAAAATGGTCGTTTTAAAAGCAAGCAGATAAGTTTAAATAATTAAAACGTCGTATTTTCGATCAATCCCTGAAATTTTCTATAGATTGAGTATAATGCTCTATAGATTTAAAGTTTCAGAAATCTTTGAACGTAATGAGATGTATTCTGATTTGCTTATTGGCACAGAGAATCTCTTACTGCAAACATATGTTTGAGTATTATTTCCTAGTGGCGTTGAGGAATTTTAATGGATAAACAGATTAAGGTTAAAAATATCCCAACGGAAGTAAAAATCCAGAAACCGGAAAACGCTTCCCTCGATGATAGATTTAATCCACGTAACCGTATTTATGTCCGAGCTGTAACGGGTTTACACCAACTGTTGAGACAACGGATTGGTTTTGTCGGCATGCTTGCATTTATGCTACTACCTTGGATTAACTTCAAAGGCCAACAAGCTGTGTTGTTTGATTTGGTGGGGCAAAAGTTTAACATTTTTGGTTTAACGCTCTGGCCACAAGATCTGACTATCTTAGCCTTCATATTAATGTTGGCAGCGTTTGCGTTGTTCTTAGTAACGACCTTTTATGGTCGGGTCTGGTGTGGTTATACATGCCCGCAAACCGTTTGGACCTTCATTTTTATTTGGTTTGAAGAAAAATTCGAAGGTAGTGCAAATCAGCGTAAGAAGCTAGATCAACGCCCAATGGACTTTGATAAGTTTTGGCGCAAAAGTGCTAAACACGGCAGCTGGTGGTTATTCTCGCTTTATACCGCATTTACTTTTGTTGGTTACTTTACGCCAATCCGTCAGCTACTGCCTGATCTGTTTACCCTTGATGCAACCGCGTATTCGTATATTTGTCTAGCCGTATTTGCTGTGTGTACCTATGGTAATGCCGGTTGGATGCGCGAGATTATGTGCTTACACATTTGCCCTTATTCTCGCTTTCAGTCAGCTATGTTCGATAAAGATACTTTTACCGTGAGCTATGACGAAGCACGTGGTGAAAGCCGTGGTCCTCGTTCACGTAAGCAAGATCCAAAAGAGCTCGGCTTAGGTGATTGTATCGACTGTAACTTATGTGTGCAGGTCTGCCCAACGGGGATCGATATTCGTAACGGCTTACAATACGAGTGCATTAACTGTGGTGCATGTATCGATGCGTGTGATGGGGTGATGGATAAAATGAATTACCCACGTGGGCTCATTTCCTACACCACAGAGCGTAACTTAGAAACGCCAGACAACAAAACACATGCACTGCGCCCTAAGTTAATTGGCTATTTAGTTATCTTAGTCGTGCTATCAGGGGCGCTAGTAGCGAATATTGCGATGCGCAAACCGATGGAACTCGATATTATTCGTGACCGTAATCAGCTATATCGTGTTGACTTTAATGGTTTAGTCGAAAACACCTATACACTAAAAGTAATTAACAAAGCACAGCATGAGCAAACCTTTAACATTCGTGTTGAAGGACTCGATAACTTTGAGTACATCGGCAAACAAACATTCACAGTACCTTCTGGTGAATCTTATAATGTGCCACTGTCATTAGTTGTTGATCCTTATGATTTGAAAAAGCCCATGACGAAGTTTGAGTTCGTACTTTCTGTCGATGGTGAGCCAGATGTGCAGATTTCGCAGCCGAGTAACTTCTTTAAGGCGCGATAATTAAGTACACTGAGCGAATGAATAAAAAGCGGGATTTTCCCGCTTTTTTTATATGATGAGACATTATGAGTAAATTTAGTTTTGTTGACCTCACACCCGATTCAATTTTAGATGCAGTTGAAAGTATCAGTGTTTATGCTGAATCGGGACTGCTGGCCTTAAATAGCTACGAGAACCGTGTATATCAATTTAAAGCAGAAGATGGTAATCGTTATGTTGTTAAGTTTTACCGACCAGAGCGCTGGAGTAAGGCGCAAATCTTAGAAGAGCATGCGTTTGCATTTGAACTTGCTGAAGCTGAAGTGCCGGTTGTTGCGCCTGTAATTATCGAAGGGCAAAGCTTGTTTGAGCATAATGGTTATTTGTTTGCGTTATTCCCAAGTGTGGGAGGGCGCATTTTTGAAGTCGATAATTTAGATCAACTCGATGTACTTGGCCGCTTAATTGGGCGAATGCACCAAGTAGCTAAGGCAAAGCCATTTGAACATAGGCCTGTAATCAGCTGCGAAGAATACCTTCAGACAGCTAAAGTTCAGTTACAAGCAAGTAACTTGGTGCCAATGGCATTAGAGAACGCCTTTTATACTATTTTAGATTTGGTGATTAAAGAAACCACAGAGCAGTATAAAAATGTTGAAACCATCCGTCTGCACGGCGATTGCCATGCCGGTAATATATTGTGGTCTGGTGATGCGTTAATGTTTGTTGATTTAGATGACAGCCGACAAGGGCCTGCAATTCAAGATCTTTGGATGATGCTCAGTGGCGATCGTAACAACCAACTGTTACAGTTAGACACCTTAGTGGCTGCTTATGAAGAATTTTGCGACTTTGATCACAGCCAATTAAAGTTGATTGAACCACTCAGAGCGATGCGAATGGTGCATTACATGGGGTGGTTGGCAAAAAGATGGGATGATCCTGCGTTCCCACGGAACTTTTCATGGTTTGCTGAAGACAAATACTGGGAGCAGCAAATACTAGCGCTAAAAGAACAGCTTGCAGCGCTACAGGAAGCACCATTAAAATTATTACCATAAATTTTTAAAGTAAAGAAAGACGAGAAAACAATGTTTAAAAAATTAAAGTTAAGTCTACTCATTTTATGTTTACCATTTGCTGCCTTTGCAGCTGATTTTGAAGCAGGCAATCAATACGAAGTATTAAAAGTTAAGAAAAGTGCAACACCTCAAGTAACCGAGTTTTTTTCGTTTTATTGTCCACACTGCTTTCAGTTTGAACCGGTCGCAAAAGCATTAACGGCAAGTCTTCCTGAAGGGGCTGAATTTATAAAAAGCCATGTTAACTTTTTAGGTGGTGTATCTAAGCAAACACAAAGTAACTTAAGCTATGCCTACTTAATTGCTAAGCAACATGGCAAAGGTGAGCAAGTTGCTGATCAAATCTTTAATAGCATCCACAGACAGCGCGCTTTACTAAAAGATATAAAAGACGTGAAAGCATTACTTGCGACCAATGGTATTAGCAACGATGTGTTTGATGCTGAAATTGCAAGTATGCCAGTGATTAGTGCTGAAAAAGCGATGCAAGATAAGCAGCAAAAATATTCAGATATGGGCGCCCTAACTGGTGTACCAACTTTTATCGTCAATGATAAATATAAAATTAATTTAAACACCATCAAGAGCCAGCAGATGCTTGATGAGTTAGTCGAATTTTTATTAAAACAATAATTTTGGAGTAAGAAGTAATGATCAAGTTAGTAAAAGCTGTATTAATGGCTGCCACGCTAGGTTTAGCGGCAAATGCCTCAGCAGCGCAATATGAAGAAGGTAAGCATTATGAAACGATTGATGCGCGCGCTTCTAAAAAGCCAGAAGTAAAAGAGTTCTTCTCATTCTATTGCCCGCACTGTAATACATTTGAGCCTATCGTTGCTGATCTTAAAACGATGCTTAAAGAGGGTGTTAAGTTTAAAAAGAGCCACGTAAATTTTGTTGGCCCTCGCGACCCTGAAATCCAAACTGTTTTAGCACAGGGTTATGCAACTGCAACGGTATTACCAAATAGCGATAAGTTAGTTGCAGCTGTGTTTGATCATATTCACACTAAGCGTGCACGTATTAATGAACTGGCAGACATGAAAGACATCTTCGTAGCACAAGGTGTATCGGCTGAAGATTTTGATAAGTACTACAATAGCTTCTCTGTACGTACTATGGCGTCTAAGATGAAACGCGACCAAGAATATTACCAACAAAAAGGTGCTTTAAAAGGCGTTCCAACTTTTATTGTTAATGGTAAATACCGTGTAATCCTAGGTGCGGATTCAGGTATTAGCGATGCGAAGAGCATGGCAGACTTAATTAACTACCTAGCTGATAAATAAGCTTAGTTAGTTGAATTTAATACAAAGCTCCGTTTGCGGAGCTTTTTTATTGGTAAAGCAAATGCAAAAACTATTAGTTTCAAGCTGTTTGTTAGGAAATCCTGTTCGTTATGACGGGCAATCGCAAAATTTACTCCATCCTGGTTTAGAAGCCCTTAAACAGCAAGGAAGGCTCGTTGCATTCTGCCCTGAAGTAGCTGGGGGCTTACCTACACCAAGGCCGCCTGCCGAAATCAAAGCGGGTAGAGTACTTACCAAAGATGCGCAAGATGTCACAGTGCAGTTTGCTTATGGCGCAGAACAAGCACTTAAGCTTTGCAAAAAGCAGGGCATTCGCTATGCGCTGTTAAAAGAATCAAGCCCATCATGTGGTCGCAATACTATTTACGATGGTAGTCATTCAGGAAAGAAAATTTCAGGGATGGGATTAACTGCAAAGCTGTTAACCGACAATAATATAGCTGTATACAGTGAGCAGCAGTTGCCAGCGCTATTTGCTGCGCTGGCAGATTGATTTTATTTACGTTGTAAAAACACACCTGATTCGATGTGGTGGGTGTAAGGGAATTGATCAAAAATCGCAAAACGTTTTACTTCATGGGTTTTGCATAAGTGATCAAGGTCACGTTCTAAGGTATCTGGGTTACACGAGATATAAATAATATTGTCGTAGTTCGCAACTAGGTCACAAGTTAGTGTGTCCATGCCAGCACGTGGAGGATCCACTAAGATTGTTTGGCAGTTATAGCTTTTCAGGTCTATGCCATCTAAACGAGAGAAAGTACGTTCGCCTTTCATTGCTTGGGTGAACTCTTCACTCGACATACGAATGATATCTAAGTTCTCAACCTTGTTCTGTGCGATATTGTATTGCGCTGAGTAAACCGATGATTTTGAAATCTCAGTGGCTAATACGCGGTCGAATGAGCCTGCAAGAGCAATCGAAAAGTTACCATTCCCACAATATAACTCCAGTAAGTCATTACTGAGAGGTTGGCAAAGGGCTTGTGCCCACTCTAGCATCTTGATGTTTACTTTAGCATTCGGTTGCGTAAAGCTATTTTCGACTTGTTGATAAATAAGCTCTTTACCGTTTACGTTTAAACGCTCGATAACATAGTCATTACCAATCACTTCTTTTTGCTTACGGGCACGGCCAATAAAATCAATCTTAAACTGTGTGCTCAGTTTTGCTTTAAGCTCTTTAATTGCTTGTAGCCACTGCTCATCTAGTTGTTTGTGATACAACAAGCTAACAAGGATCTCGCCACTTAAGCTTGAAAGGTAATCGATTTGAAACAGCTTACGGCGCAGAACTTCATTGTCTTTTAAGTTTTCGATCATCGCTTGCATCACTTCACCCACTAAAGGTGCTGCAGGGTCAAACTCATCTACGCGGATCTTTTCTTTGGTTTGTTGATCAAACATGATGTGAAACAGGTCTTCACCTTCATGCCAAACACGAAACTCTGCACGTTGGCGGTAATGAATAGGATCAGAGCCGAACACTTCTAATTTTTCGACCCCAAAACGTCGAAACTGTGAGGTGATGCGCTGCTCTTTCTCACTCAATTGTGCATCGTATTGAGTTGTATCAATTTTTATAACCGCCATGGCTGATTACCTTTTATCTCTTAGCTTTATAACGGCGCTATTGTAGGGAGCGCTGAGGATTTGTCTAGTTTTGTTATTTATTTTAGTGTCGTTTTTTTATACAAAAAACTTAAGTTTTGTGGTTTTTGGCCGATAATGAGTTAACCATAACATGGAGTCGGATCATGAAAATTGGCAACCTAGGCTATATGCCTAATACAAATGTGAATAAATACAATGGTAAACAGGCACTGCAGCAGCCTACCATTCAAAATCGTCAAGATAGTTATCAGCAACGCGGCAGAGAGCTCGCGGCAAAAGTTCTTGATGATAAACTTGCTGAGGCACTAGGTTTACCTAAAGCCGAAGAGAAAAAAGATAAACCCTTGTTCGACTTTGAAGAGATCGTGAAAAACGTACTCGACTTTGTTGGCGGTGCACTTCGTAAAGCAAAAGCTGATGGTGCTGATGATGAAAAACTCAAAGGCATGCTAGGTGATGCACGTAAAGGTGTGCAAATGGGCATCGACGATGCGTACGATGAGCTTAAAGAGTCAGGTATTCTTAACGATGACATCGAAGAGGGTATCGAAAAGTCTAAAGAAGGTATCTTTAAAGGTATTGATGAATTAGAAGAAGACTTGTTCAATCCTAAACCTAATGCGGTTTCAGTAAGCCAAGCTCAATACATCAGCTTAAGTAATAACGCAGAGTACACTTTCACCACCGCTGAAGGTGACGAAGTAAGTATTAGCTTTGCTGATGCATACGAAAGCAAGTCTGCAAGCAGCTATAGCAAAAATGGTGACAACGAAGCCTTTGTCAGTGAGTCTTCGCAATCACGTGATTTATCATTCTCGATGTCGGTCAATGGTGATTTAAATGAGCAAGAGCAGCAAGCTATCAATGAATTGATGAAAGACTTACAAAGCGTTAGCGAAACATTCTTCTCTGGTTCATTAGAAGATGCCTTTGAACAAGCTAAAGAGCTTAACTTAGGTAACGAGCAACTCGTTGGCTTTACGATGGATCTGAAACAAACCAAAACAGTAGCAGCTATCAAAGGGTATGAAGAATATAAACCTGCTCCCGAAAAAGAAGTTGCTGAGAAAATAGCGCCATTTAATGACGACTTGAAACAGGCGTTTAATAAAGCGGGTGACATAGGTTTGCAAAATGAACTGGCTGGCATCTTACAGTGGTTAAACCAAGATAAAGAAGAAGTCAGTAAGCTGGTGGATTACACCAAAGCAATGTTTGAGCAAATGAATAAGCTTCGCTCGGCAACAGAAGAAGAGGCTTAGTCCTTTCTTTCTTTTTATAAAGCTGCATGGCAAACTGCTGACCTTTGATGATCCGAGGTAAGCAGTTTGTCAGTTCATATAATGGTGTTTGATTCTGGTATAGGTGGAACAACCGTACTTGAACAGATCCAAGCATTGATCCCAAATGCTGATTATAGTTATTTTATGGACAATGCTTTATTGCCTTATGGCGCGCAAAGTCAGCAAACGATCATAGCTCGCCTTTTTGCGCTACTACAGTTTATCGAAACAGCAAACTTACACGTTGATATCCTAGTTATTGCGTGTAATACCGCCTCTACCTCTGCCTTAGAAACTATTCGCCAGCACACAAATATAGAAGTTGTCGGGGTAGTACCTGCGATAAAACCCGCTTGCGCTATAAGTAACAGCAAACATATTGGTTTACTGGCAACACCATCAACCATCAAGAGTCGCTATACTGCAAACTTAATTAGTACTCATAGCCAAGAGACACAAGTCAGCTTATATGGCTCAACTGAGCTGGTAGAAATTGCTGAAACACTATTTCATACACAGAGACTCAATAAAGCAAAGCTTGAGAAAGTATTGAGTGATTTAGCGATAGCAGAAGATATAGATGTATTGGTACTTGGCTGTACACACTTTCCATTACTAGCCAGCGCGATTAGTGACTACTATAAACAACAGATCTTCCTTATTGACTCAGGCAAAGCGATTGCTAAGCGCGTTGAAAGTTTAATTGCTCTACGAGGCTTTACTCTTACTACAGATAAAAAAAAGCCGCTGCACTATTATGCAACGGCTCCTATTGGTCATTCGCAATTAAGCGTTGAGCTTATTACGCTGACTGATCAGATCCCTCACGAAAGCTGTTAGCTTCGTTCTCTTGTTTTTGTTTTGCTTCACGCACTTTTAAAGTACGTTGTTGGAATTCGCTATCATTTAATTGATTGATTGCTTTATCTGCATCAGCTTCAGCCATTTCAACAAAACCAAAGCCACGACGTTTACCTGTATTTTTATCTTTTAATAAACGTACATTGAAAACTTTGCCTTGTTCTTCGAATAAAGCACGAACAACACCTTCATTAGCACGATAAGGTAGGTTGCCAACATAAAGTGTTTTTGTTTTTACTTCGGCCTCCTCACTTGACGCTGATGAAAGTGCTGCAATAACTAAAGCACCAATTAATAAGCCTGCACCAAATAGCAATGCTGGGTCTAAAGCTAAGCTTGCAAGTGCGAACTTAACAACCACAAAACCTAAAACAGCAAGAATAACGGAGAAAAGAAAAGATTTTTGATCGGGTAATTTCATTTTGATCTACCAATAAACAAGAAATAAACATTAATTTAACATTGTGAACTTGCTATCTTAACGAGTTAAATGAACATAGCAATGAAATTTGCATTAAATTATGAATATTGGCTTAAAAAACAGCCATAATAGCGACCGTTTTTGCTGTTTTCGGTAAATTTAGTTTGCTTTTTGAGCGAACAGTAAAAAGATCGAAAAAAAGTGTTGATCTGTTTTTGGATCTCCCTATAATGCGACCCCACTGACACGGCGGGCAGCAACGAAAGGCGCTGAACAACGTAGCAGAGAGTTAAGTGAAACTTCGGTTTCAAATAATCGAAAGAAAGTTTGAAATTAAGTGTTGACTCGAAAATTTAAGGATGTATTATACGCATCCCTAGCGACAACGTCGCAACGTTCTTTAACAATATAAAGCAATCATCTGTGTGGGCACTCGTACAGATTGAGTTCTAACAGCGAAGCTTAGTTTACTAAGTAACGCAAACAAATTTAGAGTCTCAAATGTAACTGAGTGACTTCATAGTCAATTCGATATCGAAAGGTATCACAATCAGAATTCATTGAGCATGGTTTGAAGTTTACTTCAAACAAAAAACTTTTAATTGAAGAGTTTGATCATGGCTCAGATTGAACGCTGGCGGCAGGCCTAACACATGCAAGTCGAGC